>NZ_CP118575.1:0-300000 GCF_028898845.1 Streptomyces sp. WZ-12
CAACTCCTTCCTGAGCAACAAGAACGGCTGACCGCACTAGGTATCCAGGCACCCTCCCCCGCTCCTTCTCCCACCCCGGCGAAGGCAGCCAGTGCGACGAAACCGAGCAAAGCACAGCAGGCGTTCCAACGCGGGCTTGCGGCCCTCGCGCAGTGGGTGGAACGGGAAGGCACCCACCGGCCGGTGCCAAGGGGCCACAGCGAACAGATCACAGTCGACGGCGAGGCGGAGCCGGTGACCGTGAAGCTGGGCGTATGGCTATCGAACACCGGGGCGAGGCGGGACAAGCTCACCTCCGAGCAGCTCGCTGCCCTCGCCGACCTCGGACTGGAATGGGCGAGGGCGTAGAAGACACTCGGGCTACTGTGCGTCGATGCAGGGCCCTTGGGCGCGGAAGCGCGCGCGGGTTTCCGGCCAGGGCGTCGCGCTGTCGTGTCCGGGGCAGCCGACGCCTCCGCAAAGAGGTCGTGAGTCGGGCACTGGCTTTCCGTTGTGCAGCGCCACCCGCCCGTACGCCTCGTAACGCTTGTCCACGGACATCGGCCCGTCTGGGTGAGCGGTCAGTTCGGGTCTTGCTGGGCGGACAGCTCATCTCCCGTCGCGGTATGACTTTTCGTCCCTCGGTTGGCGGTCAGTTGGCGGTGATGAGAGGTTGGACTCCCTGGCCGGTGGTGGCCTGGGTGAGGCGGAGTGAGGAGCCTTCGGTCAGCACGATGTGAGCGTGGTGCAGGAGGCGATCGACAGCGGCGGTGGCCAGTGTCTTGGGCATGATCGAATCGAATCCTGAGGGATGAAGGTTCGAGGTCACGATGACCGAACGGCGTTCGTAGGCGGCGTCGATGACGCGGTAGAAGGCTTCGGCGGCGGCCTGGCCGCAGGGCAGCATGCCAATGTCATCCACGACGATCAGATCACATCGGGTGATCTTCGCGACGGCCTTGGAGACGGTGTTGTCGACGACGGCCCGGCCGAGGTGGGCGGTGAGGGATTCGAGGGTGAACCAGGCGACTTTCATCCCTTCGTCGATGGCCTTGTTGGCGAGTGCTTCGGCCAGGTGGCTTTTGCCCGTGCCGCTGGGGCCGGCGGCCGCCAAGTTCTCCGCCCGGCCGATCCACTCCAGCGTCATCAACGCGTGCTGGGTTGGGACGGGGATGGAGGAGATGTCCTCCTTCCACGACTCGAAGGTCTTGCCCGAGGGGAGTTGAGCCTGCTTGCGGTGGTTGCGTCTGGTGGCCGCGTCGCGGCCCTTGATCTCTTCCTCCAGCAGGATGCGGACCACTTCAGCGGGGTCCCACCGTTGTGATCTCGCGGTCGCGAGGACTTCGGGGGCGGCCCTGCGGAGGTAGGGAAAACGCATGCGCCGAAGGACGGACTCCAGCTCGGGCGGGATCGGCGGGGCCGTCGGCGGCGGGGGAAGCGGTGTCGGGGGCGTCTGGGTGACGACCTCGACGGGATCCATCACGGGGGCTGTCATGTCAACTTCCTTTCCATGGTGCCGGGTTGGGAGGGTCCCCGTTCCCGGGCCGCAAAGCGGCCCGGGAACGGAAGATCAGGCGGGTTTGACGCGGCCGAAGTCGGCCCAGGCGGAGGTGCCGGGTTGGACGGAGTGGGCCTCATCGGCGACGACCAGGTCGGCGGGGCGGGAACCGTGGCGGCGGTGTTGGACGATGGACATGAGGTCCTCTTCGGCGAACCGTCCGGCGGTCGCCGCGAGCCCGAGGGCGATGTCGACCTCGCCGACACCGACCAGAGCGGCCAGTTCGACGGCGGCGGCCATCTTGACCCGCATCCTGCTGGTGCCGGCCGCGGCGGCTTCGATCAGCCACGACTTGGCCCCCGGGCCGAGGTCGAGGAATGCTTTCTCCGCGTCCGTGCTGGGCTTGGGTTTGGGCTGGCGGGGACCACCGTCCATGTCCTGGGGGTGGTTGGGGTAGTGGGTCAGGTCGATCACCGGCCGTCCGGGCAGGGAGAGTTGGTGCCGGGCGACTTCCACCAAGCCGGCGGGGCCGTGCATCCACTCGGGCCGGTGGGCAAGGCGGGACAGGTCGACGACGATGACCAACTCGTCGCCGTCGGCACGAACCCAGGCTTCGGAACCGACCAGGCCCGGCGGGGTCGAGTAGCGGACCGATCCGAAGCGGACCGTCTGGTCCTTGAGGACCTGCCTCGACTCGCCCAACGCGAGGGTGTGGGGGGCCTCGGGCAACGGATGAAGCCGCTTCTTTTCGATGTCGAGCATGGCCGCCGGCGTCTTGCCGGTCTCGCGGTGGATGCGCTGGTTGACCTGCTGGCAGAACACCGCGCAGGCCCCGCGGAGTTCGGTGAAACTGTCGTACTCGCCCAGCAGATTGGCATCAGTGGGCACCAGGTCGGCCTTCGCGATGCGGACCGTGGCCTCCGAACCGCCCTTGGATTCCGGATCGAAGGGGACGCATGTGTGCACTTGCACGCCGTAGTGGCGGCCCGTGCCCACCACCTGAGGGTGGCGGACGGCGACACCGGCGACGCGGTCGATGGTGACGGTCTTCTCGTTGTCGGTCAGCGCATAGGTCGGGACCCCACCGAACTGCCGCAGCATGGAGTCGATGCACGAGATCAGCGTGCCCAGCGACCGGTCCCAGGCCGGGACCACCACCCGGTAACGGGACCACGCCAACCACGCGCAGAACAACAGCGTTTGGCGGGGCTCGCCACCGCCTGGGCCAGGCACTTTCGGTCCCCAACCCCAGTCGAATTGGCACCAGAGCGCAGGTTCAGCGATCCATGGGCGATACGTTCTGCGGTGGCCGGCCTTCCACCGTTCCTTCGCCTTCGCCACCGCCCGGCGGGTCGTGCGCTCATCACCGGTGAAACCCAGTAGTTGCAGGCGTTCGTGGAGCTTGTCGGCACGGACCTTGCCCTGCGAACGTTCGACCCACTCCTCGATCTTCGGCATGAACGGGTCGATCAGCTTCGGGCGGACGATCGGTCCGTCGACGGGCATCCCCCTGTCCCTCATCCGTGCGTACCGGCGCACGGTCTTGGGATCAACCCCCGCCAGCTGAGCCGCCGAGTACACGCACTCGGTGGCATCCAACGCCTCGAAGATCTCCATCACTTCCCTGGCATTCTTCTTCACGATCCCTCCGGGAGGAGTCGCTCATATGTGATCGGGCAATCACGAGCAAACCCCCGGAGGGATTCATCTGTTCGGAATGGATGTTCGGACTGCCTCGAATAGCCCAATCACCAGGGAGATGAGCTGTCCGCCAGCCAAGACCCGGAATGACCGTCTACCTGGATCTTGCGCTGTCCGCTGTCATAGATCTGGGCCCAGTCGATCGAGCACCCGAGATAGGGCTGCGTGGCGTCGACCCGTCCGGCGTCGGGGTGCACGGCAATGAAAGGCATGAATCGCATCTCCAGGCGATCCAGCGCATAGCGCTATTAATAGTGACGATCACGGCATACAGGGCAGCACTGACAACGGTGGTCCACATGGCTGAACCGGTGCCGTGAATCGCCACCAGAGGGTGCTCCGTCGAAGCACCGCGCCGGATAACCTTTCGCAGCGCGAACTCGTCCGTCTCAAGGACCCGCGGCGTGGACTAGGCGGGAACCGGCACACCGCGTATCAGCCGCAGCAGTGTGGACCGGCTGGCCCGTACCGCGAGCAAGTTCGCCAGACGGGCGCCCGCCCGGCCCGCCAGCATCACGACCATGTGCCGCAGGACCGCCTGCAGCCCGGCACTTCACCGTCCATAACGAAAGGTCAACGTTGATCTGCTCAACGAACGTCGCCTGAGAACAACCGCGTTCAAGGCAGTGGAACCACCAAACCCGAACTCGATCACCGCCGGGCGGCGCCGGGGGCAGTGGCTGCCCACGACTTGTCTACTGTCCAGCGGCGGTACGGCGCGGCGGAATGCGCAGGCCCTGGTACCCGGGGCCGAGGCCGCGCCGCGTCGGCCGGCGAAGGGGGGTTGGAGGGGTGACGACCTGCTCCTGGTCGCGGTCCCCTTCGTCGACGGGGAGGCCGAGGTCGCGGCGGAGCCGGGCCAGGGCCTGGACAACGGTGCCCAGCGCCGCAGCGGCGGCTGGATGCGCGGTGTGCAGGGCGAGCGCGGTGGTCTCCATCGCCTCGACCGCGTCGTCGGCGGCGGCCACGCTCCAACTCCTTGAGGAACTGGCGGCATCGGCCAGTTCGCACGCGGCATCGGCCAGAGCCTCGGCCTGCTCCGCAACGCCCGGCGCCGCGACGGTGGGCAACAGGTCCATGACCCGGTCAACGACGTTCGGCGGCAAGGGGAACGGCTCCTATATAAGGGAGGGATGGCCCCGGCGGCGGGCAGCATCGGCCGGACAGGCTTGCGACGCCGGGGCGCTCGGCCAGTCTCCCCTACGCCACGGCGTTGCATGAAATGCCTGCGGACCCTAATACGCTCGCGGTCCAGGCGGCTGTGGACCCTGTGGGCAGTGCGTCGATGGCGATCTGCCACAGAGTAGGCGTCGAGGTTCCCGTGCCGGGGCCGATGCAGTGGGCCTACTGGGACAACTGCAGGTCCCAGCCCCCCGTGTCCCCGTTGTCCGTACGGGCCAAGGTTGCCTGGTAGGTCTCGGGGGCGGGACGTCCGGCGGCCTCCCATCCGGCCAGCCAGTCGCGCAGGATGGTGAGCGACTGCGAGTCGGGCTTGTCGGCGAGGATCATGCCGTCCTGCTGGATAACGGCAGCGGACTTCTGTGTGGAGTGGCCGATTGCGCACAGGTCCGGCGTCAGCCCGGCCATGGTCAGATTCTGGTCGGAGGTGGCCGCGACCCACGTGCGCCAGCTTGGCCAGTCGATCCTCTCCCCGGCGTACGGCGCGGCGTATCCAGGGTTACGCAGCTGGTCCAGAACGATGCGGGCGCCAGTGCCGCGCCAGTCGTCCGTGTCCCGCCAGGCGATCGAGATCCATGTTTGCTCTGGAACGCGGTACTCCCAGTCGACCCATCGTCCGGGCATGGTGAAGTCCGTGCGGACCGAGGCGGTTGCTTCGATATACCCGCCGTGGAAGATCGCCTCCACGCGAGGCTGCCCGTCTGCGACGCGGATCTTGGCGACGACGGTGAGATTGGGGACCGCGGCGATCGGCAGCGGGGTGACGATGACGCCGGCGTTGGCGAGTTGGTCGATCCATGCGTCCGGCAACAGCGTCGGGGTGCACCAGGCCACCAGGCGATCGTAGGAGGCGCGTTCGGGGTGCCCGGCGGTGCCGTCGCCGGTGAAACAGTCGACGTTCTCCACACCACGTTCCTGGTGAATGGCGTTGGCCCAGCGGGTCAGGTAGGGGTCGATGTCAACGCTGGTGACGGCTCCAGAGGCACCCACGAGGTTGGCAAGGAGGGCGCCGGAGTAGCCGGAGCCGGTGCCGATCTCCATGACGCGCATGCCCTCAGCGACCTCCAGTGAGGTCAACTCCCGGTGGATGACTGCCGGGTTGGAGCGGTGCGGGGTGGGCCCGCGGCCTTCGTGGTGGGTGTAGTGGCGTTCGGGGACGGTTGCGGCGACCTCGGCGACAGGGGGCATGCTTCACTCCTTCGGGCGATGTGTCGGGCATGTACTTCAACTGCTCCGGCCGGGTGGGGACACGCCCTGCCAGGGTTCAGATGCTTAGGGCGGTGCGGTGATGCCACCCGCCGAGGGTGTACTCGCCTACCGGACCTGTGCCTGGCAGTTCGGCCCAGGCGTGGTACTCGACCGGTGGCGGGCAGAAGCGGGCCCCGAGACACCAGTTGAGGCGGCGGCCGAGCAGGGCGGCTGCGAGCACGGCGCCCAGCGAGGTCTCCATGCAGGCGGCGCGGCCGGGCCACCACCGTGCGGTGTGCCGTACGGCGTCGACCAGCTCCTGTGCTCGCGTGGGGTCGAGCGGGCGTCGGCCGGCCCGGCGTGCGAGGCGGGCGGCGCGGAGGGTGTAGCGGAAGCGGAGGTGGCGGCGGACGGGCAGGTGTAGCAGGACGAGCGCCAGGGCGAGGCCCGCGGCGGCCGCGCATCGCTCGGGGTAGGTGCCGCTGCGGGTGGTGGAGTACGCCTCGATGCTGGTCATCGCCACCACCTCCAACCTTGCCGCCGCGAGGGCGCATCGCTGGGCGTGGCGAGGCCCTGGGCGGTGAGGGTTTCGGCGATGGTGCGGATGTCGGTGGTGGCCTGCTTGGTGGAGATGCCGTAGCGCTGGGCGAAGCGGTTGGCGGCCTGCTCTTCGGTGGGGCAGGAGAGTAGGAGCATGACGGCGGCGGCTGCGGTCGGGGTGAGCTGGGTCCAGCGTCCGGTGTGCTCGTTGAGGATGGCGCCGCCGTCGTCGGTGAGGATGGGGTGGGCGCGTTCACGCAAGAGCCACACGGGGGGTGACCTCCTCCCACCATTGCTTGGGTGCGAAGGCCAGTTGCCGTAGCCAGACCTCGGCGGCGACCACCAGGTGGAGGGTGCCTTGGGCGGTAGGCTGCCCGGCGGCGGCGCGTTCGAGCGCCGAGGTGATGGGGTACTCGGTGACCAATCCCAGAGCGGCCAGCCGGGAGGACGGCCCCAGCAGCTCTTTGAGGACTCGGGCGTGGTCGCGCAGGCCCGCGTAGGCAAGTGCGTTGAACCCGCCCTTCGTCGTGCGGGCCAGGACGAAGGGAGGCAGCACACCGGTACCGGTGAAGGCGGCGTCCAACAGCGGCTTGTACTGGGCGGGTTCTCCGCGCCGGTCGGCGGGGACGGCGAGGCAGGCGCGGATCACCTCGTTGTCCAGGTACGGGGCGGCCAGCTCGATGCCGTGCTCGGCGAGGGCGAGCGCCCGCCAGCCGGCGGTGTTCGTACCGAGGCGCGCCAGGTCCTGGCGGTCGCTCCAGTCCGCCAACCGCACGGGGGCGTCGGTGAGTTCTTCGGCGGCCTGGTCGAGGGCGGCGGCCAGGCGGCGGCGGACGTCGGGGGCCATCCAGTCCGCCGAGGCCAGCAGCGGGGTCCAGGAGATCGGCCGCTGGGCTTGGGGAATCCAGTCCCGTGCGGGGCGGCGGAGTTCGGCCGCCGTCCGCAGCCAGGACCCGGCAAGGCCAGTGCGAGCCGCGTCCTTCACACGGGCCAGAACGGTGAAGGCGGAGGTATGCCGCAGCCGGGCGTGGATGACCGCGTGGCTCAATGCCCGGCGGTGCTGCCGTTCGCGCAGCAGATCCGCGAGATAGGAGGACGGGGCGGACAAGACCGCGTCCCCGGCCGCCCCGGTGAAGTGCACCCCCGGCCCCGGCATCTTCTCAACGACGGTGCCGAGCACGGCCCGTTTGATGGAAGCGGTGACCACATAGGGGTTGGGCGCGTCCGTGGCCGGCAACTCCGTCAGGTCATTGAGCCCGGCGTAGTACACCGCGTCGGCGGCGCCGGGTACCGCGTGGTGCGTCAGGCTCGGCACCGCGGCCGCGGTGCGACGGGCGTAGGCGAGGTCGTCGTCGCGGAGGCGTTCGTCGGCGTAGGTCACCGCGGTCACGGGAGCGTGCTGGGCGGCTAGGCAGGCCAGGGTGGTGGAGTCCAGCCCCGCCAAGTCCGCGCTCACGGGGCGATCGTCGATACGGGTAGCGACGGCCTCGGTGAGCGCGGCCCGCACCGTCGGGGCCGCCTCCCGCAACGCGACCGAGGGATACGTGACCGGCTCGTACCGCTCGACGGCGGCGCCGTCGGGGCCGAGCAGCAGCAGATGGCCGCCCGGCACCCGCCGCACCGACCGGAACAGGCTGCGCTCGGCAAGCGCGTCCGGCTGGCTGAAGGCCAGGTGGGCGGCGAGGACGGTCACGTCGACCGGCGCCCCGTCCAGCGCCGCCAGCGCGGAGGCCGTCGTCGACCACCAGGTGCCGGCCGCGTCCTCGCGGTAGTAGACCGGGTGCTGCCCGGCCAGGTCACCGACTACCGCCAGGGTCTCGCCACTGCGGGCGACGACGAGATATGAGCCAGGCCAGCCGGTCAGCGCGGGCCACCCGCGCGCTCGTACTGCGGGCAGCGCTTCT
The DNA here is from genome assembly GCF_028898845.1 of Streptomyces sp. WZ-12. Classification (NCBI taxonomy): domain Bacteria; kingdom Bacillati; phylum Actinomycetota; class Actinomycetes; order Kitasatosporales; family Streptomycetaceae; genus Streptomyces; species Streptomyces sp. WZ-12. Next base: position 7,990 of record NZ_CP118575.1, read on the forward strand.
CGAAGCTGCCGGTCACTGGCGCCGCACTCACCGACCGTCGTGAGGACCACTGGGCCTTCGCCGGCGGACCTGACTCGGGCAGTTGGCCACCCGACCGTCCATGTGTTCTCCAGGCCGGGCACCGCCCGGCCGCCGGCGGGCTGCCGATCGTGCCTGGTGCCGCCGTACCATCCCGCGCTCCACCTCATCGGTGTCCCTCCTGGTCCGTGCGAGTCATGTGCGACAGGGCGAAGGCGCCGGTCCGCCCGCTCGTGTGCCCAGACGAAGCGGAATCGGCCCGGCGCCTCCTGATGCCAGGGCCGGCCGAGGTGCGAATTCCCTGCCCGGCCCCGGCAGTTCACGGGCTACGCGTTCTTGTACTCGGTGTCGTCGGCGTGGTCGAAGTTGTTCGTGCCCAGCGTCACCTCGACGACGTCGCCGGCGTCCAGCACGGTCGGCGTCACGTAGACCTCGGTGGTGTTCTCCATGACGAACGTCCCTTCTCCTCAGTCGAACCCGGGTGGACGGTGTGTCACCGGGCTTCGCCAACTAGTGAACTGCGCAAGGGAGTTGGCGGGTACCGTGTGGAGCACGCGGAGCCGTATATCGGGTATACGAGGACGGACGCCATGGTCCAGCGCACGGCAAACCAGCAGCTCAAAGACCTCATCGAGGAGTCCGGTCTGCCGTACGACGGCATCGCCCGTGCCGTGAGAGCCGTGGCGTTGGAAAGCGGTGAGCGACTGGCGACCAACAAGTCGGCCGTCCACCACTGGACGCGCGGGGCGGTCCCAGACAAGCCGACCGCCAGCTACCTGGCCGAGGTACTCTCCCGTCGCCTCGGCCGCCGCATCACCCTCCATGACCTCGGGCTTAGTTCCCCCGACAGTGGCAAAGATGACAGCATCGGATTGATGCTTGACCTCGATCCCATCGAGACGCTGACCACCATCGGGGAGGCCGATGTGAACCGCCGCCGATTCCTCGCCGCCTCCGCCTACTCCATGGCCGCCGCCGCCCTTCCCCTACAGACCGTCCAAGAGGCCGCCGCCCGCACCCGCACCGTCAGCAGCGGAGGCGTGTCCGGGCACGCCGACGTCACAGCGGTGCGGGACATGGTCCGCCTCTTCATGGACATGGACGAGCGCCACGGCGGGCAACACGGCCGCTCCGCCTTCGTGCAGTACCTGATCACTGACGTCGCGGAGCTGTGCCGAGGCCGCTTCGCCAACGAGGAGGTGCGCGCCGAGGCGTTCTCCGTCGCTTCGGCCGGCGCTCACCTGGCCGGCTGGAAGGCATACGACAGCGGCGAACAGGGCCTCGCGCAGCGGTACTACATGCAATCCCTCGCCTTGGCACGGGAGTCAGGAGTCCCCGGCCAGGACGGGTTTGTCATGCGCACCATGTCCCAGCAAGGCATGAAACTGCACCGCCCCGAGCACTGCCTCGCACTGGCCGAGACCGGCTGGAACCGCGCCAAGGGCCAGGTGGACTCGCAAACCGAGGCGCTCTTCGCCATCACCCACGCCCACGCACTCGCCAAAGTCGGCCAGCGCCAGCGAGCCCTCGCGGACGTCGAGCACGCCCACACCGCCCTGGCCGCCGGCGACGAAGCAGACGTGCCGTTTTGGGCGTTGGTCTGGGGGCCACCCCCGGGCACCGTGCACTCCCGCACCGCGAAGGTCTTCGAAACCCTGGGCGACCGCCGCAACGCGGCCCACCAATACGCAACCGCCGCCGCAAGCCGGCCCGGCACCACCTACGCACGAATCATCGCGCTCGACCTCGTAGCCCAAGCCGAACAGCAAGCCAAACAGGGCAGCATCGAGCAGGCGTGCGCCACCTGGCACCGGGCCATCGACACCATGGACGGTGTCCGCTCCGCCCGCACCCGCAAGGCCGTCCGCTCCCTCCGCTCCGACATCAGCTCCTACCGAGCCCGCGGACTACAGTGCGCTGCCGAACTCGACGAACGAGCCCACGACTTCCTCACACACCAACGCTGAACTTGCTTCACCCCCTGGCCGGTCTCGCCCGATCGTCCGGCCAGGGCTCTCGCGTACGCGCGCGTCAGGCACAGGCCAGACGGTCGGTGACGGGCCACTCGATGCGCACTCCGCGGCGGATCAGAGCGGTGATGCTGTCGACTTGGCATGTGGACGGCCAGTCCTGGGTGAAGCGACGCAGCGCCCGGTACACGCCGTCGCGCAGTTGACCGTCGGTCATCGTGGGCGCCTGCCTTTGCAGTTCGTCGAGAAGCTGCCCGGCGCGGGCCGCACGAGACAATGCGGCGTCTGCGAGCGGTCCTTCGGCGAAGCCGTTCCGGACGCGCAGGCCGGGCTCGATGAAGGTCATGGTGACGATCCCTTCCGCCCGGACTCGCGTGGTCTCCCGGATGGAGACGCGGTCGCGGACCGAGCGGGCGGAACGTAGAGCGCGGACGTCGTTAGCGTCGCGTCGTGGCCGCCGGCCCCGGGCAGTCAGAGGACCTCTCCCCCACGGCTACCGCGTGGGAAGAGGTGTCGTTCTCCGAAGATGGCTTGCCCACAGGTCCTGACCTGGGCAAACGGGCGGCCACTGATTCGGAGGGTTCACACCTCCGGTCACACCTTCGGTCCCCCGCCGAAAGCAACCGTCCAAGCAACGGTTCAGCCGCTCTCCGGTGCAACCCCCTCCGCAGCCTGGGCAAGACGCGGTGTGGGCCAGGCCGGGTCCCACCGCCAGGCCGCCCAGCGTTCCGCCTGCGCGAAGACACCGGAGAGTTCGGTGAGCATCGCCAGGACCTCGCCGCGGGCGGCGTCGACGGCCCGGTGCTCGGCGTCGGAGACAATGCCGAGGCGTCGCACATGGGCGTACTCGTCCTCGTCCTTCCACTCCCAGCGGGTGAGGTCGGGTGTGACCACAAGGTCCACAGTGAGGTCGAAGGTGTCGAAGCCGGCGTCGGTGCGGCGGGCGGGGCGCTCGAAGTTGACGTACCAGTTCCGCAACCGACGCCCGGCCCCGTCGGGCACGTAGAAGGCGTTGACGCTGAACCAGGCCGTGGGCGGCTTCCATAGCAGCAGGTCGGTCTCCTGCCACACCGCGCCCGCGAGCTCCCACCGGCCACTCGCCATCGCCTCGAACGCCTCCACGCGCACCGACCGGTCCCCCTCCGCGCGGGCCCGCGCGTACAGGGCCGGCCACCGGACCTGCGCTCCGGGAGCGCAGGCCGTCACCAACGCCTCACCGGTATCGGCGACAACCCGCAGCGCCTGCTCGCTCCAGACTCGCCCGGAGCGGTGGACATCACGCCGTACAACCGTCTGACCCGCCTCGAAACCGCTCACCGCGTCCCTCCTCCGGTCCCGCGCCGTGGTCCCCGGCCCGGCTTACCCACCTCAGCCCATCCCGGCCAGGGTGGGCAAGCCTGCCATCCGAAGGTGGCTTGCCCAGGCTTCCCTTGGGCTTGCCCGCAGCTACCGGCGACGCCCGAACAGACCGCGGCTCGCTCATCCTCCTTGTCGTCGGCGGCCTCCTTGTACGTGAGTCGTTGGCGTGGTGTGTGGCCCCGGCTGCCCTGGCGGGCGGGCCGTTTCGCGACCGTCGGGCGGACCGGGCCGTCAGTCGAGGTCGATGGTCCCGGACGCGGCACGAGGTCGGTTGCGGGCCCACTTCTTGAGGTCGCTGACGTGTGCCGGCGCTCGTCGTGCCGCAGTTGGGGGCGCCGTGGGGATCAGTCGGCCCGGTCGACGGCGGCAGGGCACCGACCGGGCCGGCAAGGAGCGCGCGACGGCGGGGCGTACGAGGAGGTACCTCTCGAACGCCATTGCGGTGCATCAGGTCGCGCGGGGAGGGCGACCTCGCTGGTAGCGTCGGCGACGCGTCGAATCACGGCGAACCGCCACACCTCCAAGAGGGCCAGCGCACGGGCCACCTGGAGCACGAGACCGGGCCTCTGCTGCGTGCACGGGGCCTCGCCCGACCGATGGCACCACCGCCGCTGACTCAATGCGCCTGCCCAGCCGGCCCTATCCCCCTGTCCAGTGGCGTGCCAGGGTGCTCGCATGATCGAGACGCCGCGGCTGATACTGCGCCGCTTCACCCTCGCTGACGCGCCGGCCATGCGTACCTACCGCAACACCCCTGCCATCGCCCGCTATCAGGCATGGCGCTCCCCCTTGACACATGAGGATGCGGAGCACCAGGTGCTGCTCTATGCCAAGCAGGAGCCTGCGGAGGCGGGGTGGTTCCAGTACGCCGTCGAGCACAAAGGCACCGGACATCTGGCTGGCGACCTTGGTGTTCGCCTCGATGACGACCTGCTGCAGGCCGAGATCGGCTTCACCCTCGCCCCTGCATTCCAACGGCAGGGATACGGCACCGAAATGGTGCTCTCCATCCTCGACCACCTCTTCGCGCAAGGCATGCGCCGCGTCTACGCTGAGTGCGACATCCGTAATACCCGCTCAGCCGCACTTCTTGAGCGCACCGGGTTCCGACATGAGGGAACGCGTACCAGGCCCACGATCAACATCAACACCGGTGAGCGGACAGACATGACGCTGTACGAGTTGAGCCACCATCAACGCACGGCATAACGGCAGCTAAGTGGCTTTGCCACGCGGCCGTTGACGTTCTCCGGCACAGCCCTGCGCGGCGAGCAGCCGCCGGTTCTCCTCCAGGCGCAGTGTGTGGCCCCGGCCGGATTGCGTCCCGTCACGGGGGCCGGGGCCGTCCCGCGCACCCCATACCGGCACGGGCAGAAAGGGAGCCTAGTCTGTCTGTCCACGGCGGGATATTCGCCTCCCATGATGAGCCGCATGGTCCCTTTAACTGTGGTGTCTCAGGACGTTGGTGTGACAAAGCGACTCGTCACGCTGTCGGCACGGTGACGTCATCATCGATTCGCTGGGCGGCTATCTTCCGCCGCACGTTGCGGAGTTGGCGCGGAAAGTCGCCAGGTGCCGGCGCCGACGGCCGCGTGACGGCACAGGCGCAGCCTCGTTGACCCGGGCGGTATCCATTGTTGCGGGCCCTGGGCTGTCGTCGCTGTCCCCAGGGCCCGCAGCATGACCGAAAGCGTCAAGCTCGGTTGCTGCCAGACCCCAGGTGCGCGGCTGTTTCCCGGCGCCCAGGGTGTGTCCGCGGCGGGGTGGCGCAACTCCCCGGCCCTCGTGGCCGCGAGCCCGTCGGCGGCATCGGCCGAACCGAGCATGGCTGTTTCGTGGCCGCCGGGCGGATCGGGCTGTCAGTCGAGGTCGGTGGTGCCGGACGCGGCGCGAGGCCGGTTGCGGGCCCACTTCTTGAGGTCGCCTACGCGGTAGAGGAGTTCGGCGCCGCGCTTGTCGACCGAGCCTGGGAACGTGGGGTCGTTGGCGCGGGCATAGCGCAGCGCGGCGAGGGTGTACGGCAGGTGGTGTTCGGCGGCCTCGCGCAGCCCCACCACCTGGTCGCCGTCCACCGGGGTCGCCGGCAACGTCGCCGGGATGACGTCGGCCGGGGGCATGAGGCTCCCGGCGTCGTCGAGCACGTCGACGGACGATATGTCGGGGGCGGGTGGCTTGTGCAGTTGCACCGGGCCGGGCTGCGTCGGGAGGTCCGCGGGCTTGGGGTCGGTGGCCATCTTGCCGGTGCTGGCCCACTGGTGGGCTTCGGCCTCGGTGAAGAACAGCACCTGGGTCTCGCGGGCAGAGCCGCCGATGACGACCTGGGCGCGGCCGTGGTGCTTGGTGGACTTCGGCGCCGGGTGGACCTCGGGGGCGAGCATGCGCCAGGCGTTCACGCTGTAGCGGGCGAGGATGCGGGTGGCGAACTGCTCGCGGACCTCCGGGCCTCCCAGGGCTCGGGCGGTGGCGGACTGGGCGACCAGGAGCACGTGCATGCGCAACTGGCGGCCCATGTAGAGGATTTCGTTGAGCGCGTCGACGGCCGGGGAAACCTTCGGGTCGCCGGACTCGCGGATCTTCTCCCAGTAGCGGGCCAGCTGCTTCATGGTGGCGTTGATCTCTTCGAGGAGGATCAACACCCGTGGGCCGATGGCTTTCGGATCGGCGTCGATGCCGAGTTCGTCGGCGATCCGGGTGCGCAGTCGGCCCAGCTGCCCGAGCTCGATGAGCTGGTCGTGGATGTCGGCGATGTCGCGGCAGTACGTGACGCCGTCGGTGCCGTGGGCCCACGGGTGGGAGATCCGCTTGGTGTCGAGGACGACCACGCGCGAGCCGTGGTGGAGCATCTGGCAGGCGATGCAGCGCAAGGTGGCGGACTTGCCGCCGCCGGTGGAGGCGTTGACCAGGATGTGCGGGGAGTCGGCGTCCAGGTCGACGGAGACGATCCGGCCGCCGGTGCCGATCCCGATGATGGGTGCGGACTCCGGGGCCTTGGCCACCAGCTCGCGGACCTTGGGGTCCTTGAAGAGGGCCTTGGCCGGGGGCTTGCGGGTCTTCTTCACCCGCACGTACGGCTTGCGGCCCTCCGGATGCCAGTCGAACGTCACGCCCTCCAGGGCGAGTTTCTGCGTGATGCGGTCCGCGACGACGTCGCGGGAGAAGTCCAGGTGGCTGGGCAGGTCGATCCGTATCTCCGCGTCGTCGTCGGAGAAATTGCGCGGGATGTGGAGGTAGCGGCGCGGGTCGGTCTGCTCCGCCAACCCGAGCGGCCGGTAGAGCGCATCGTGCAGCGGAGCGACCCATTCGCGCATCAACTCCCGGCGCTCGCGGGTCAGCACCATGTACGCCGCGGTGCCCACGGTCAGCACAAAGGTCGCGCCGATCCCGCCCGGCTCCAACGCGGCGAGCGTGGCGTCCCGGTTGTTCCACAGCTCCTGGACGCCTCGCACGGTGGCGTCCAGGTCCTGTGTGGCCAGGTAGCCGGTCTCCCCGACGCCAGCCCCCAACGCGAGGCGGAAGGTCAGGCGCCTCCACCCCGGCTTGTAGGAGCGGCGCCGTACGCGGCCTTCCACCGTCGGCAGGACACGGGTGCCGGCGCGCCAAAAGGTGGCGTCGGTGCGCTTGATGCCGTCCAGGTCTCGGCCGGCCAGGATCCGGCCGATGCCGAGCATGAGGGATTCGGCGGTCTCCTCGACCTGCTTGTCGAACTTCGTCTGTGCCACTGGTCGTGCCCTTTCGGTGTGCTTCCGGGCACCTCACACCCGGAAGCGGACACCTCCCTTCTAAACCAGATCACTTGTGGATAGATGCGGGCGTATCCTCTCGGCCTCTGCGGCTTCTGACCTACGTGAAGAAGTCCGGTCGGGCACCATGGCAAGTAGTCGGCAGCATGGTCGAGGCGGCACGCCTGGTACGAGCGCGGCCACCATGCATGGTCGGCTTGGGGACGCCGGACGGAGGGGCGCAGGACATGACGAGTAAGAGCGCGCGGGTCGCCAAGGTCGTCGATCACCACGGCAATCCGGTGTACCGAAGGATGCTTCAGCAAAATCCCTGGCCGTTCGTCGAACCGCTCAGATGCGCCGGCTGCACCCGCCCGGTGTCCATCGTGGCGACGCACCTGCGGCGTGGCACTCCCGTCGCGGCGCACTTCCGGCTGCACGAGGGGCATGACGCCAACTGCCCGCTCAATCCCACCACCATCATTGAAGAGATCGCCCGTGGCTCGCACGGTCTGGCGACGGCCGGGGCTGATGGCACCCTCCGGCTCACCATCCCCGCGCAAGACACCTCCGTCTCGACGCCCGAGGCATCGGGAGTCGAGGCGGAGGACGAGGAGAGCCGGGCAGCGCTGCGCATCACGACGGTGCGGCCATGGCTACCGCCGGCGCTCAACAGCGCGGTGAAAGTGGCTCAGTTCCTGCAGCGATGCGATTTCGATTCTGAGATCGCCGAGTTGTTCACCGTCACATACCAACGTTCACCGATTCCGTGGACGAGGTTCTGCTACGGCCCCGACGACCTCTCCTACGCCCAACTGCACAAGCGGGTGGCTGCCACCCAGAGCAAGAGACTCAAGCACCCGGTGGCCGTGCACGGCACGGTGCTGCGCACCGGCACCTCCGGCAACAAGTCGTTCGCCGTCCTGGCCACCAACATCCCGCCAGCCTCAGGTGGCCGGATGATCGAGGTGGTCCTACGCAGCGCCTACCCCTCCCTCCTGGACGGCCTGGAGGTGGGCATGCAGGTCCTGGCCGTCGGAGCGGGCTGGAAGCTCTTCGCCCCACCTCACCGCACCATCGACGAAGTACAGTTGTGGGTCACCCAGCATTGGAACCTGGCCTACTGGACATGGGACCAAGACACCGGACACGCCGGCTCCCCGATGTGTCCCCCACCCCTGCCACCGCAAGAACACCGCCCGCAAGACACACAACGCCCAGCGGCACGCCGCGCGAACAGCAGCCACACCGGCGGCCGCGGGAAGCCACCCCGAGCCGTGAAGGGCTCCCAGACAATGCGGCGGACCCCGGCCCCACGACGCGCCCCCACGCCCCGTCAAGGAAACAAGCCCTTGGGCCAACCACCAAAGGAGCCTGCCGCTCCGTCATCCCAGGACGCTTCCTCGGACGACCTGGCCCGGCTGACGTGGCAGGCGTATACGAAGCCGGCCAGCAACCTCCCCAACGAGCTAAAGCAGCCAGCGCCGGCCCACCCCCTCACGCCAGCCGAGCCCACGCCGCCAGTACCCAAACCGATTTCACCGCCCGCAGAAGGCCGAAGCCAACTCCCAGTCAACCGCCCTCCATCGGCGACATCCGACGCCCCACTCCCCCCTCGGCCAGCCCACCCCCCTGCCGCCGGTGCTCCTGTCGAACCCACATCCCCGCCGGCTTCGGCACCCCAGCCAGAGCAACCCACCCCTGTGACGCGAACAGGGATCCGCGGACTGTTCACACGATGGCGGCGCAAGCGGTAGCCAGCACCACACCGCCTCGCGGGTCGAACCTCCAGCCGCCACTGACAACTCGGCATGCCCAAGCGACGCAGGGGGCCTCGGCGAGTTGCCCGCCGAGGCCCCCTGTTGTGTGCTGCTGCTACGTCGCGTCAAGGGCTTGCGTGACGCGGTCGGCGTCCCACGCGCCGCCATCGATCATGGGGCGGGTGAGGGTCTCGTAGGTTTGGAGAGTCGTGGTCGCGGAGTGTGCGCTCCAGACCTCCTCGAACCGCTCTCGCCAGCGGTCGACGCCCTGAAAATGCACGGTGGAGCGGCCGCGGGTGTAGTCGGCGTCGCCTTGTTCTTCTTCGACGAGGGCGGCGCCAGCCGCGACGACGATGTAGTCGACGGCCTGCTCGGGGCGGAGTCGGTCGCGGACGGCCAGGCCGCAGGTGACGCCGAGCTGGCGGTGCTGGTTGATGAGGGCCAGCAGGTTGCGGGCGTAGTCCTCGCGGGTGAGGTCGGCCTGGTAGGCGATGAAGAGCCGGTTGATCTGGCCGCCGGATTCGATCATCTGCCGGTTGGCGGCGAGGTACTCGCGGCGTTGGGTGAGCAGGGAGGGGTCGGTGGTCAGGTCGGCGGCGAGGATCCGCTGGGGCTGGGACTGTGCCTCGATGAGGGTTTTGACGAGCATGACGGACAGGCGCGGTACTTCAGTTGAGTACACACGCATGTGGCCGCTGGCGATCTGCTCGTAGTCCTGGACGATGTCACGTTCGACCTTTGCGCGGACCATTGCGTAGAACTGCGCGTCATCCATGCCTTTGAGGTTATGGGCCCGACGCAACGTCAGGAAGCGCCTGCGCAGCCATATGTGGCTGCCGACCAGCACGAGGACGATCGCGGTCTCGGCGGCCAGGAGGACGTTCTTGATGTCCGGCGCTTTGGTGGCCCAGGCAACGACCGGTGTGATGATGCCCGCGAGACCGATGAGGTTGGCCAGGGCTGGGGAGGCGAGGGCGTCGATGCTCCGTAACGCCGGCCTTTGGGGTGCTGTAGCCACGATGTTGTTCCCCCTCCTTAGGCCCGCTCGGGGCCGTCATGCGATGTGCCGTCGGGTGCGGGGAGCGGGATGTCGTAGGTGACCTCCCACCGCTCGTGGGGCACGACGATGTCCGCGGTCTCCACCGGCCGGCCGACGGTGTCGTAGTGCGTGCGTTCGATGTGCAGAGCCTGGGCCCCGGGGCGCATCCCCAGCAGATGTGCTTGGTCGTCGTCCAGGCGGACCGGCCGGGGCACCTCGGTGACGCGGGTCACGGTGATGCCGAGGTGGGCCATCCGCTCGACGACGCCTCGGCCGGCAAGGGGCCCGCCTTCGGGTAGGACGACGGTGGTGCCGTCGGTGATGGCCATGGGCTCCCAGCTGGTGGTCACCATCACCGGCTGCCGCTCGGCGAGGAATTCGTATGCCGTGCGCACGCACAGGTCACCGGGCTCGATATCGAGGCGGGCGGCGATGTCGGCTGGGGCCGGGGTCTTGGCCAGGGAGTCCGATTCCCAGATGCCGTCGAAGCCGGCCGGGGCGACCCCGGCGGGGGCGGTGCGCAGCATGGTCCGTCGTGTGTACGTCTGGCGGACGTACGTCCCGGCGCCGGGGCGGCCCTCCAGCAGTCCTTCGGTGATCAGGAGTTCCTGGGCGCGGCGGATGACGTTCTCGCCGGCATCGAGTTCGGCGCCCAGTTCCGGGCGGGAGGGCAGCCGGTGGCCGGCGGGCCAGGTGCCGTCGACGATGCGGTCCCTAAGGATGGCGGCGACCCGTTCATAGGGGTGTGGAGGGGTGCGTGACGCGCCGTCAGCCATGCCTCTCCTTGCCCTGGGTGTTGATCAGTACCGATTGACAAAGCTAGTCACTAGCTCGAAAACTAGTGACTAGCTCTACCTTGTGTGACATCTCTTTGGGCCGATCGGGGAGCAGTGGCCTACGACCCGCAGATCGCCGTCATCCACTCGGTACGCGCACGGCTCACGGCGCTGGCGGGGATCCCGCCCCGAGTCATTGACGAGGGCGCCTCCGTGCGCATCGAGACCGACGTCACCGACGCCCTCCTGCGTCGGTGGACGCACGCGGTCCCGGTGTTCTCCCTGGGCTCCGAGTTCGGCCTGATCACCACGACAGCCGGGCAAATCGCCTGGCTGCGCATCGAGTTACGAGAGGGCACTCCATGACCCCCGCCCCTGTCGCCGCCTGGCCCTTCCTCAAAGGCCATGGAGCCCAAAACGACTTTCTCCTGCTGCCGGACCCCCACGGACGCCTGCGTCTGCTCCCCGAGGACGTCCGGCAACTGTGTGACCGGCGCGTCGGTATCGGCGCCGACGGGCTGCTGCGCGCCGTCCACACCGCCACTGATCCCGAGGCCGCCACGATGGCGGAGCGGGCCACGTGGTTCATGGACTACCGCAATCCCGACGGCTCCCCCGCCCAGATGTGCGGCAACGGCATACGCGTCCTTGCCCGCTACCTGGTGGACGCCGGCCACCAGGACCCCGGCACCCTCGCCATCGCCACCCGCGCGGGCATCCGCCACGTCCACGTCCCTTCCCGCAGCCCCGAGTTCACCGGCCCCGTCACCGTCCTGATGGGCCGCCCTGCCCTCCCTGGCCCCGCCGGCATCCGCGTGACCGTCGCCGACCGCTCCTGGCCCGCCACCCACGTCGACATGGGCAACCCCCACGCCGTCGCCTTCGTCGACGACCTCGACGACGCCGGCGACCTGCGCACCCCGCCCACCGTCACCCCAGCCGACGCCTACCCGGCCGGTGTCACCGTGGAGTTCGTGGCCGTCCGCGGCCCGCAGCACCTGGCCGTCCGCGTCCACGAGCGCGGCGTCGGCGAGACCCGCGCTTGCGGAACCGGTGCCTGCGCCGCCGTCGCCGGTGCCCTCGCCCGCACCGGCCTTCGCCCCGCCGGCCCCCTCCGGTTCGCCGTCGACCTGCCCGGCGGCCGGCTCACCATCACGGCGAACCCGGACGGCACGATGGAACTCATTGGCCCGGCCGCCATCGTCGCCCAGGGCACGCTCAACCCGACCATCCGAATCCCCGGCCCGCGGATCGGGTGGTCACCCGCCAGAGCCCGCTGATCCCGAAGAAGCCACGGCGCAGGGGAGAGGGCCCGAACCTTGCTGGGTTCGGGCCCTCTCCCATGCGCTGCCGCTCTACACGGCCGGACGCGCCTCTGCTCCCGCTGGGGAAGCGGGCGTGCTCCCCAGGGCCCGCAGGTGCCGGCCGGCGACCGAATCCTCACCGAGGACCAGTCCGGCGGGCGTGAAATGCGGGTCGCCCAAGAACCGCTCCAGAGCGGGCAGATAGCCCCACCGCACGCTCGGGTGCGCGGAGTGGGCGTAGTGATGCAGATCCCCGTACGGGAGCCACAGGACCGAGGCGAGTGTGGCCAGAAGCCGGTTGCGCGGGTACAGACGAAGGCACCGCCCCGCCTCCACCTCGGCCGGGGAGCCGCTGCGGTGCTCAGGGTCGAACCAGGTGTGCTCCACCACCAAGGACAGCCAGGCGAGTTGCGGGTACAGCAGCAGCCGCGGAACCAGCACCCCGCACACCACCGCGCCCGCCTCGCCGACCAGATACGACGCGACCAGGACCGCTCCCACGCCGGCCGCCCGGCCCGGCGAGTGCCGCAGGCTCCCCGCGATCGAAGTCAGGGTGGAGCGCAGCCCCCGCGGTGTCAGGGGGAACAGGAGCGCGGCGGCGAATCGCGCGGGGGCGACGCCCGGACGGAGCCCTGCCGCGCGGAGTTCGGACAGGTTCGGGTCGACGGACAGAGTCGCGTGGGGGTGATGGTCACGCACGTGCCGCCGACGCCGGGTCTCGACGGGCACGAAGCCGAGCGGCACGTGCGCGAAGACCTCACCCAGCAACCGGTTCGCGCCGGCACTACGGGCGAGCACACCGTGAACGGCGAAGTGGCTGATCTCCTGCAGATGCCGAAATGCCACGGCCACGCCCACGGCGGCGGTCGCAGCCGGCAGCGGGCCCTGGCGCGCGAGCAGCCACCAGCCCGTGATCTGCACCCACTGACCGGCGAGCAGTAGCACCGGGGTGACGTTGTTGGCCCGGCGGCGCTGAAGGGATATCAGCTCCGGTGCCGCGGCGGAGCGAGGGCGGCCCCGGGCGAACCAGGCGCGGTCGACCTGGCGCAGGGCGATGCCAAGGGTGATGACGGCTAAGCACAGCAGCATGAGCGGTCCAAAAGAGCAGATAGGAGGCGGGCCAGCCCCGCCGATCATCACGTAACGTACATCTAGTCACTAGATTTGGCCCAGGGGAGCCCATGCCGCAACTGGAGTACCGCGACGCCGACGACCTGCCCCAGGCCCTGAAGGGCACGGTCTTCCGGGAGCGCGACGGCAGGTGCTGGTACGTGGCGGCGCTGGTCATCCACTACGACCGCGAATCGGGTCAGGAGACCAAGCAGGTCGCGTTCCTGCGGCGTGCTGACTCCTGCAGCGGCATCGAGTGGGAGATCCCCCTGGCGACGTTGTACGAGACTGCGGAGGTAGACCAATGGCCATGAACGCCGAGGAACGCGCCTGGCGGAGCGCCCGGGAAGCGGACGCGCTCCGGGCCGGGAAGACGGCGGCAACGAGCCTTCAAGAGGCACTCGCCCGAGTCGGCATCGTGATCCCGTCACTGCGCGCGGGCTACCCAGTCAACGGCAACGCCCACGTGGAGCTGGGCGGTTGCAATGCCGACACCGCCACCAAGCTGGCAAAGATCATCAACGGGGCCGCCGACGCCCTGCCGGAACTACGAGCCACCGCCCCCTGAGCGCCGTGCAGGAGGGGACTCCCGCTAGTCGGCGGGAGTCGATCGCACAGCCGGATCACCAAGAGGGCCCCGGTGACGGGCAGCATCGGCCGGACGGCGTCAGCGCCACTGGGGCGGTCTCCAGTGGCGCTTATGCCGCGTACTGGCCGCGGAGCCTGTACACCAGCATGTTCATCTGCTCACCCGTCAGGAGCGCGGCCGTGCTCCCGCCGTCGCTGATCTCGGCGACGGCCGAGGTTCACCCACCGCCGACATTGTGGACGTCAGTGTGAAGACGGTCAGCTCACCAGCATGGCCTGGAGGGCGCTGAGCGACAGCTCGTTTGTGCCACGGTCTGCCGCAGGACTCTGCGTCCAGGCGACGATCGCTGGGTGTGCATCCTCGTAGGGGGTGCCGGCGGGCGTGATGCCTCCGTCGTTGCGAGCGATCTGGGTGAGGTAGGCGGCCAGGGCGTGCGGGCCGCCGCCGCTGTAGCCGATGTTGTAACCCACGGCACGGCGCTGCGGCAGGATCGACAGATCACCCTTGTCGGTCCGGGCCCAGAACAGACCTCTGCCGGTGTGGAAGCTGCTGAAGATGTCGCCAGGGCGCAGTTCGAGAGGGGCGTACGTCTTGTAGCTCCACTGGTCCGTGCCACCGGCACCCACGTGCTTGAAGTGCTCGCCCACGACGGGCAGCCCGAACTCAGGGTCGTAGAAGGTCCGGCGGCACACACAGCCCGATTCGCGTACGGCCGCCGGGTTGTCCTTGTCCTCCGTGACACACGGATGGAACAGAGCCGGGATCTTCGTCGGCTCCACGAGCGTGCAGTGCATCGCGTTCGGCTCGCAACGCACCAGCCTGCTCAGCCACTCCTGGAAGTGAGGTGTCACCGTCTGGGACGCCTCGATATCCAGTTCGGCGTTCAGCGACGACGAGGCGATTCCGAGGCGGGCCTCGGTATAGAGGACGAAGTTCAGGTAACCGGTCGTCGGGTCGCTCAGGTTCAGGTCGTGGGCCTCATAGGTCACGTGGCGCTCCAAGATGGAATGGCTCTCCAGGCGTGGCGGCGGTGTCAGATGGCGCGGTGCTCAGGGCGCAGAGTGAGGCCGCGGTACAGGAGCTGATCGGCGTCGTCGGGACCGAGTCCAAGCGCGTGAGAGACGGCCGTGCCTTCGTCGTCGCGGACGAAGGCCAGCAGGATCTTGTGGCTGGCGGGGTCAGCCATGATCCGGCGAGCGGCTTCGACGATGTGGGCGACGCAGCCAGTGGTGCCGTCTTCGATGATGTCCCGGCGCGTCTTGTCATCCCAGACGTTGAGCTGGAGGTTGGCCCCCTCGGTGGAGCAGTCTTCCTTGGAGTCCGCACCGAGCACGCACCTCCCGAGCAGGGCCGCGTGGGCGTGACGCTGAAGGTAGACAGCCTTACCCAGGAGGCGATCGACTTCCTTCTCCGTGTTCTCGCGTGCCTTCTCGGCACTCACGAGCGAGGTCCTGGAGTTGTGGGGCTGCATCCGGATCTTCAGCGCCGACAGGCTGCGGGCGAGGTCGTCGGCGACGCTGAGCAGGCCCACCAAGTTCACATCCCCGCGCTGGCGGGGCGGGGGCAGTTCGTCGGGGTAGCTCTCCAGTGGTTCCAGCGGTTCGTGCAGGTCGGTCAAGGTTCCTCCCGTGCCGGGTGCCAACACCCCCGATTCTCAGTCCCGCTCGCCGGGCCTCGCGGGTGAAGTCGCCAATCGGCCATGCGCTGGCCGATTGACATCCCTTCAACGGTCACGACCTACTCGGAGGTCCCTTCAGGATGGAGCTTGAGCAAACCGACCTCGCCCACATCAACTCCACCAACTTGACCTAGGGCTTCGGCGTCAAGGCAGCTCCGGCCAGACGCGGCCTTTTGTAAGCCTCTCCCCCGCTACTTCGGCCGCCACACCAGCGCCCCCACCCCGACCCCAGCAACCACATGCTCCCCACGCCGGCAGCGCCGACGGTGATTGGACAGCCCCGAACCATGGCCGTGGCCGCCCACCGCCCCGTCAACCGACATCCTCCTCACCGGCCCTGAGTGCACGACAGCTGTCCGCGGCATCGGGCACCCGTCAGGCATAGTCGAAGGCCGGCACGCCCTGGGCGGAGTGCCGGCCTTCGATCGAACGGCGATGCCGTTTCCAGTGGAAACGCTTAGGCAGTCAGGTCGGCGAAGCCGAGGTGCGTCATGACCTTGCGGTAGTCCACCGATGGCACGGAGTTCGGCAGGAGGACGGGCAGCGGGCACTCGTCCTCGTACAGCTTCTTCGCGTCGGCCGAGTACCGGACGTAGGGGAGCAGCACCGAGCCGTATAGGGCTTCGGCCTGGGCGGTGGCGCGGCGGGCCGCGGCTTCGTTGTGGCTGGAGGTCGGTGATCCGGTAAGGAGCATGTGATTGAGGGTGGGGCGGCCGGGCACGGAGCGCCGCCCGCGGTTCTTGTCCCTGACTCGCTCAAGCTCGTCGATGAGTCGCTTGACCATCTTGACGTCCTTGGGGTCCGCCTTGATGGAAGGCATGACGGAGTCGTCCTCGTCCAGCATGCGAAGGACGGAGTACGGGAGTTTGCCGTAGCTGGCGGGGAAGTCCATGTAGAAGACCGTGTCGTCGCCTTGGTAGCTGCGGAGAATCTCGGCGAACCAGTCGTTGCGGTCAGGGTCTTCTGCGATGGCGGTGTCCGCGCCAGCCATGAGGGGACTACTGGGGACCACCCGGAGATTCGGGATGGTGGCGAACGCGTCGTCGTCGTAGCCCTCGTCGATGCGGTATCGGGCGGGGAGGGCGACCTCGTCGAGGGTGGCGTTGCCGTACAGCAGGTCCATGGCAGTCTTCTTGCCCTTAAGGGCGGTCTCGTCGTAGCCGAGCACGAGGGAACTGGACATGTTGCTGTCGAGGTCGAACACGACACCCGAGTGCCCACGCAAGGCAGCTGTGACGGCCATGGAGGTGGCACTGGTGGTCTTTGTGGAGCCACCGCATTCGATGACATAGGCCCAGATGAGAGGCCAGTTCCTGCCGTTGGGACGGAAACGGCGGTCTACAGCGGCGGTCATCGGTTTCCTCCTGCGGAGACCAGGCCGAGTTCCTTCTTTTCCCACTCGGTCTGCGGGACGTAGTCGGCGTGTTCCGTGAGCGTGCGGACGTGCTGGACCTCGCGCCAGGTCCAGGACTGACGGCGGGCTGCGGTGCGGAGCTCGGCTGCCGCCAGGCCACTCGCGAAGGCGGCGAGGCGCTGGAGATTGACGTCGCCGGACTCTTGCACAGCGGCGAAGTAGGTTGCGGCGTCGTCTGCTTCCAGGCCAACGCGGTTGGTCTCGCGCAGCCACGCGTAGGCGCGCTGCTGGGCAGCGGACTGTTGCTGCGGCGCGAGGACGGTAGTTGTGAGCACCTGGAGGACCAGCTCGTGGGTCGCGGGATCAGCCGTGTCCGTGGTTTCCAACAGAAGTCGACATGCGGCGTCGCGGGCGGCGGCAGCGGTTCGTCGGGCTGACTCGTCCTCCCCTCCGGTCGACTTGGCCTTCTTGGGCTTCCGGGGGGCGGGCGGGGTGGCCACTGCGTTTCCATTGGAAACGGGAGCAGGGGGGGATGCGGGGGGAGTGCCCTCTTGCTCACTGGAACCGTTTCCATTGGAAACGGGTTCGTCGTTGTCCGGGGCGTCTCCGGGTTGACGCTGACGCGCCATGATCTGTGCGTGAGCTTCCGCCGGGCGCATGCCGCCGCGCACGAGGCCGAGGTAGTCCCGCTGGTCCTGACTGTCGAGCTTGTGCGCCTTCTCGGCTGAGCTGACCTTCAGCGTCCCTTCCCGGACCGCCTGCAATACCTCGGGGTCGAGCTCAAGGAGTCGGACACGCTTCCAAACGGTGCCCTTGGAGATAGCGCCGTTGGCGGTCTCTCCCACCTTTTCGGCGATCTGCTCATAGGAGAGCCCGGCGTCGCGGAGTGCTTGGTAGTGCTCGGCTTCTTCGAGGGGGCTGAGCTGTGCACGACGCAGGTTTTCGATCAGGGTGATGAGGCGCGCGTCCTCAACCTTGTCGTCGCGCAGCGTGCTGGGGATGGTGGACCAGCCCAGCTCCTGGAAGGCGAGCCAGCGGTGTTCGCCGAAGAGGATCACGTTGGGGGCGGTGACCTGGTCGGCGGTCTCCGGGTAGACCTTGAGCCACTCTTCAGCGCGAATGTGAGCGATGTTCTGCAGCAACCCGACCTCGGCGATCGTGGCAGCGAGTTCAGGTACTCCCTTCTTCTCCCGTTTGTTGAACGGGTTGGGGCACAGGGAGTCCAGCTCCAGGTCCAAGGTGTCGCCGCTGCGATCCTTGTCGGTGTAGAGGAGCTCTTCGGGAGCAGCCGCGGTCGTCTTCGTGGTGCTCTTACGCTTGGGCCGCGGGAGTGCGCCTGCCATTGATTCTCCAGAACTGCCGTCAGAAGTACGGCCCGAGACTAGCGTTTCCATTGGAAACGGCGCGCCGCCGGTGCCGTTAAAACCCCCTTCGGGCGGTTTGATGATGGCACAGGGGCCACGGCGTTGAGCGTTTCCAATGGAAACGCCTTGGGCAGCCGCCCCCTCGACACGGACCTCGCTCGCAGTGAACCCGCCAAGGGCAGCAACAGTGGGCAGGCAACCATCCGCCATCAGCTTTGAGGCAGGTGCCCAACGCCCGCTGCTTGGGAGCACAGTTCGGCTGGTACCGAGAGATGGCGCTGAAAACACGAGAAGGTCCGCCCCACATCGTCTGTGGAAGCGGACCTTCTCGTTCGAAGTACAGAGTCCCCCTCAGGGTGGGGAGCCTCGCGCGGAACTGGTCGACGACGGCCTGGTCCCAGAGGTCAGGGCACGCCGGGGGTGTGGCCGCAGCGGCGGAAGAGTCGCTTCACCGGTTGGGCTCCCGTTCCCAGGCGGGGTGGGCCCAGGGCAGCGCGAGGCCGTCGCCGGCGGCTCGGGGAATGAGGTGGCCGTGCAGGTGGAACACGGTCTGGGTCGCGTCCGGGCCGCAGGAGGTGAGGTAGTTCCACTGGCCGCCGATCTGTGCGGCGAGTTCGGCGGCGCGCAGTTGGACGGTGGCGGAGACGACGGGGTCGGTCGTGAAGTCGGCGACGTGGCCGCGGGGCAGGACCAGGAGGTGGCCGTCGGCGCAGCCGCCTCTGCGGGGCACGATCGCGAGGGCGTCGGCCCACTCTTGGACGATCGTGGCCGGGGCGCCGTTGTGGATGATCTGGCAGAACGGACAGTCGGGGCGGGGGCGTTTGCGGGGGACCGGCGGTCGGTTGATGTGGTGGTGGGTGATCTGGACGCGGGCACCAGTCCCCCGCATCCGGTGGCCGATGGCGTCGGCGATAGCGGGTGCTCGATGGCGTCCATACCAGCAGTTCACCAGGAGTTGGACGGGGCGGCCGTGCGCGGCGGCGCGCAGCGCGGTGAGTTCGTGCACGGCGTCGTTGATGATGCGGGCCGCGCCGGGGGTGTTCAGGACGTAGTCGCGTATGCCCGGGTCCTGTCCGGTCTGGCGAGCGACGATGTCGTCGAGGGCGGGGTCATCGGGCGAGGTCAGCAGCGCGTTGGTCAGGTTGATGCTGAGGACGGCGGCGCGGTAGCGAGGTGGCGGCGGGTCCTGCCAGCGGCCGCCGAAGGAGTCGATGAAGATGAATACGTCGGGCACGAGGGCCTCCAGACGAGTAGTCACGGGCGTAAGTCGGGCAGCTGCCGGAGGACCTGCGCGATCAGGTCTTCGGTGGGCCTCCATGGCCCGAGCTGTCCACGTGCGGGGATCGGCAAGGCGAGCTCTTGGACGTCGGCGAGCTCCAGGTGCCACCGGCCGGGCTCAGCCCACGGTGTGCAGGGCGGGGAGCCGTCCGGGTCCTGGTGGCAGCCGGTCAGCCGGGCAACGCCGATCACCACGCCGGTTGGCAGGTCGCGACCGCGGATCGTACGGGCGACTAACGGCAGGCGGAGGGCAGGTCGGTCGATCTGCAGGCCCGCGTGCAGCAGGAGCCAGCCGCGCCAGGCCCAGGGCTGCGGACGGTTCTCGATCGGCTTGGCCCCGACGGCGATGCACGTAGTCCACGGCTGCTTGACGCTGATTCCGCGGATCCAGTCGCCCGCCGGTGGAAGGGTGGCGGTGCTCATGCCGCTCGCCCATACACGGCCGTGCCCTGCCTGCCCGCCCGGCGCCCGTTGATGGACGGGACCGTGGTGTGCGCGGCGGTGGCGAGGACCGCGCGGCCGGAGTGCTTGCCGTCGTACAGCGCCGCGTCGGCCGCCCTCTGAAGGGCGGTCAGGTCGCGGGTGCCGAGGACGTCGGGGGTCGCGGCGCCGACCGAGGCGGCGACGTCGACGGTGCGTCCGTCATCCAGGACGACCGGGGTGTGCAGCATCCGGACCAGTTGCGCCAGGCGCTGCTCGCGACGGTCGACAGGCAGCTCCAGGACGACCGCGAACTCGTCGCCCCCGAGGCGGCCCACAGCAGCACGCGGGCCCGCCCACGCGGTGAGCCGGGCACCGAACGCGGCGAGGACGGCATCCCCGACCGGGTGCCCGGCCGTGTCGTTGACCCGCTTGAAGTGGTCGACGTCGACAATGAACACGGCCGTGGTGTCGCCGCGGCGCGCGAGGATCCGGCGAGCGCGGGCTGTGTAGGCGTCGCGACGCAGCAGACCAGTCAACGGGTCCTTCCGCGTGGCAGCGAGCCGCTTATGTAGGGCGATGGCGTGTACGACCCAGCCGGTCAACGGCACGGCAGCGGTGGTCAGCAAGAGTGCGCGCTGTCCGATTCGGGCCTGCACGCGCAGGGCGGAGTCCATACTGGGATCTCCCTCTCGTCTCGTACGGGTTGGGTAGGCCCGGGGCAGGCGGCTGGTTGGACGCCGTGGCGCCTGTCCTGGGCGGATTCAGGTGGGCCGCAGAAGTGTTGTAGCCAAGGTCAATGCGGGCCCGTGGGCCGGGGCTGTCCGGTCCTCTACACTGCCCCGGCCGCAGTGGTCGCAGCCGGGGCGGCACAAGAGGTCGCCAGGCGGATCAGGGTCACTTCGACGCGGCGATGGCGGCGGCGATCGTTTCCACAGTGTGATGAAACGCCTGGTCAAGGGCATAGTTGCCGCCCAGCGGGCCGCCCAGGTTATAGAAGTCGCCCTTGCCGATGGCTTCGGCGACGGCCTTGAGGTGGATGCGTCGATCGGCCCACCAGTGGGTACCGGCCGACAGGGCGAGCGCGGCGGCGACCCGGCTGGGCTTCAGGCGCAGGCCGAGAACGCGGGATCCGGCGAGCAGGGCCAGGGCTTGCGTGGCGGTGTAGGTGGCGACGTGCGCGGTACAGGCGATGCGCCCAGCTCGGCTGGACTGCCCATCGTTCTCGTCGTGCTGCCCCTTGGTGACCGCCTGGTGGTGGGACTGGATCCAGTGGTCGCCCAGGTCCGCGCCCATGCGCATCAGGGCGTAGACGGAGGCGAAGCGTACGGCGTGCTCGGTCATCCTGGAGGTGCTCCTCATCTCGCTCGTGATCCGGCCGGGCGGTCCGGCCGTGCGGTGCGGTTACTGCAAAGCCACCTGGGCGATCGGGGTCCAGGTGATGTGGCGCCGGTTGTGCGCCTGGGCGACCAGGCACAGGCGAGTGGCGCGTAGGACGACCGGCTCGCCGGGCTGGTCGGACAGGGCGGCCTTCAGCTCGCGCCGGTCGGCTCGGTTGGGGCCGGCAGTGCCGTAAGCGAGTGAAATGTGCGGGGCGTAGACGGCGGGGATCAGCGGGAAGCGGCCGCCGGTGACGTCCGCGTCGACCCGGGCCGTCAACTCCCACAGCTGCCGGGCGGGAGCTCCGGGGCGGGCCGCGCATTCCACGGCGACCGTGCCGACGACGGGCCGGTCGAAGGTGAGGTCGAAGGAGCCGATGGTCTGGCACTCCTTGGCGACCCGCTCGGCGATCTGGGTGATCTCGCCGTCGCGGTACTGGTCGACGGGCCCGCCGTGGAGCACCGTGCAGTGCACCCAGCGAGCCGGGACCGGGGCGAGCCCGGGGCGGTGGGTTATCGCCCGGTACGGCTCCACCAGCGCCTCGCGCACGACCTGCTCGGAAAACAGCAGGTGCCAGTGCAGGTCAGCACGTCCGGCAATCCACGCGTGCTGTCGTGTCTCCACCGTGTTGAAGAAGTCGCCGACGACGGTCGTCACCGTGCACCCCCGGCGGTCGGGATGAGCGCGGAGGCGAGATGCACGGCGGTGAAGCCCTCAGCGTGCAGCTGGTCGACGGTGGGCAGGTGGGCTTGGAGGTCGTCCAGCACGTGGCTGGACACGACACGCTCACGCTCGGCGTTCTGCGCCTGGGCTGTGGCGAGCGGTACGTCGAACAGGACCGCCACGACGGGGCTCTGCCAGTAGCCGGCGCGTGCCAGCAGTCCGGCCCTGACGTGCGCGAAGACGTTCGTGCTGTCCACCAATGTGGTGCGGCCGCGGGCGAGGCGGGCGTCCAGGAGCAGGTTCTGGATCTGGGCAGCGACCGGGGTAGCCGATTGGTCCTTCATGTCGTCGGTCGCCGCCAGGCGGTACTCGTCCAGGCAGACCCGCCAGCTGGGCGGGTACTGAGCTGCGAAGGTCGACTTGCCGCAGCCGGGGACGCCGACCAGCACGGCGAGCGTGCCGTCGGCGAGGGGGAGTCGGCTGCCCGGAGGCAAGGGTGGCGTGGTGTCCAGCGTGGTCACGGGTGGGCTTCTCCTTCTGAAGGCTTGGGGGAGACGCGGGGTTGGCCGGTCGACGACCACCAGCCTTGAGCACCCGCGGGGCGAGATTCGGGGCGGCAGAAGCGGGCCGGTCAGCTCTTGCGGACGTCGCCGTTGCGGGTCTTGGTGGACACGTCCAGGTCGTGGCGGCCGGACACGCCACGCAGGCGGATGTCACCGTTGTAGGTGCGCGCCTCGATGCGGCCGCTCGCGTTGCGGGAGGCGGTGAGGCGGATGTCGCCGTTGTAGGTGATGAGCTTGGCGTCGCCGCCGCTGTAGCTGTCGATCTCGTTGTCGCCGTTATAGGTCTCCAGGTCGGCCCACTCCTGGACGGCGTCGATGACGTTGTCGCCGTGGTAGCCGCGCACCTTCACCCGGCCGAGGACACCGGCGGTCAGGTTGCCGTTGTGCGTCTTGAAGTCGAGGGCTGCCAGGGCGCCTTGGACGGTCAGCGGCGCGTTGTAGGACTGCATCTTCACGCCGGAGCCGGGCGGCAGGACGACGTTGACTTCGATCGGGCTGGGGCCGATCCGCATGCCGCCGCGGGCGGTGCCGCCGTTGAAGCGGGCGTCGCCGACGGTCATGTTGCCGTCGGCGTCGATGGTCACGCCGGTGACGGTGGTGCCCGGGCCGACGTACGAGACGTTCTGGTAGACCGTGCCGCCCTGGAAGCTCATGTTGCCGATGACGGTGGCCTCCACCTTCGGCACGACGACGGTCAGCACGTCACCGTTGGACTTCACAGTGGCGTTGCGGGCGGCGTCGGCCGACGGGCCCGTGGCATCGCCGGTGCGAACGGTGGCGCTGGCGACAGTGGCGGCCGGGTCGACGGTGACCGTGACGACGCCGTCGGGGCACTTGATGTCAGCGAGGCACGGCCGTCCGAGGGGCGTCTCCTGTCGGTTCTGCTCGTCGGCGGTCTTGGTGGTCGTGACGCCGGTCTCGCGGTAGAGCAGAGTGACAACCTCGGCTGCGGCCGCGGCGGGCAGTGCGTGCTCGCGCGCCAGCTGGGCGGCGGGGTCCTGGCCGGTGGTGATGGCACGCTGGTAGGTGGCGCGGAAGCCGGGAAGGCGCTTGTTGAACGTCGCCTGGACGAACTCGGTCGCCCACGACTCGCCCTGCGCGACGGACTGCATGACAGCCCTCTGGAACTCCGGCTCCGCCTGGTCCTCGGACATGGCGGAGGCGATGGTGACGAAGAGACTGGTCGCCATCGTGGCCGTGGGCTCGCTGACGCCGTACTCGGTCATGAAGTCGCAGATGAGCTCGTCATGGTCGTCAGTGGTGAGGTCCGCGAGCATTTCCTTGGTGAACACGGGTTTCCCTCCAGCTGGTTGGGTTTGTTGGTGTGGTTGTGCGCAGAGCGGTCAGGCCGCCTTCGAGGCATCGGCGGGATGTAAGAACGAGGGTCGGCGGAGGTGCCGTTGAAGCACTCCTCGCATACGCCCCCTCCAATGCGAATTAAGTTCGCGAACTCGCTTCACGTTAGATTGACGCGCCAACCCATGTCAACTTTGTTCGCGATGTTTGTTGTGAGAGTCTGGGTTCATGAGCGATCAGCAGAGCCAGGCCCGCGAGGTCGTCAGAGAGGCCAAAACGGCCTACGCGCAGGCCCGTTCACATTTCTTCGACGCCATCAAGCAGGCCCTCGCCGCGGGCGTCGGCCCGTCTGACCTTGCACGCGACAGCGGATTCACCCGCGAGTACATCGCCAAGATCCGCGACGGCAAGGGCCCCAAGGGGGTCTGATCTGATGCCCCAGCACGAACGTCCTAGTGGCCGGCCGTGCAGTCATACGCGATACCGGCTCAGCTGCGCCGACTTCGATGAGCTGATGCGCCAGGCCGGATACCGCTGCCAGCTCTGTCGCCGCACTGGGGCCGAAACGGGCCACGGTTACTTGATCGTCGACCACGACTTCCGAGTCGGATGCTCGCCGCGCGAGCCCTCAACGTGGATCTCGCCGAACCACCACTCGGCACAACGGTGCGCATTGGTCGCCGCACGTGGCGCCGCATGGCCGATGGCTGGTCCGCCCAGGACCGGTACAGGGGCAACAACACCATGACCCGGGCACAGATCTACTACCGCTTCGGCCCGCACAACATCACCACGAGCCAGACGCGAGACAGTGCAGCACCCCCCAACACCTGACGCTCTCGCGCCAACTCAGTCGCTCTCCCCGGCGGCCAGGACCTCGCGTAGAAGCGGGCGCACTGTTCGCCAGTGAGGGCGTCGCCGATAGCGTTGATGGTGTGTTGATCGCGGTTCGGCAGGTTCAACGATGCTCGCCGAGGGAGGTTGCAGGCAGCGATCGGGGAGGAAGTGGCAGCGGTGACAGGCTGTGGGGTATCTGGGCTGACCTGCGGAGGCGTAAGCGGCTACGCAGGGCGCGGGCAGCCGCAGGGCAGCGTGAATGGGATACCTGTTGCCGGGTCGACCACCATCACGCATCCCGCACACCGCCGGACACGACGCCGCCCCCATCGGCTGCGTGGTGGCCGAGGATGCCCTTCGGCCGCCCGCGCCTCGCGGTACGCCCTTACCGTCGCCGCGTACCGCGGGTTGGTCCACTCAGACATCGTGCCTCCTGGCAGCAGGATACGGGTGTGCCCTGCCCCGGTGAACCGGAGCAGGGCACCAAGTTGACGCGGTTCAGGCAGCGTTGGGGCCGGTGTTGGAGCAGTCGGCGCCGCAGCCGGCGGGCGGCGGTTCGGAATGCTCACAGGTCGCGGCCACCGGGATGGTGCCATCGGTCGGCGGCAGCCACAGCCGCACGTCGACCGCGTATCCGGCATCCGTGATCCGGGCCATGGTTCGCCTGAGCGCCCCGGGGTCGTGGCGCGAGGTGTCCGGGCGTTCGGGGACATGATGTACGAACCTGTGGAGGCTCCGGCACAGACCGGCGTACACGCCGGTGTGCAGAATCAGCGCGTGCCAGCCCTCGTCAACGACCCGTGACGGCCGCAGCCGTTCACCCGGGAACTGCGAGCACGCGGCGACGAACTTCAGCGCCTCGTTGACGATCCGTTCGGCGACGTCGCGATCCATGTCGGTGTTGTTGTCCAGCACGGTTGCGACAACGCCCGTGAACGCCTCCGACGCGATGAGGTCTCGCGCGCTGGACACTTCCTGGGCAGTCTGCTCCTGTAGGACGGTCACCGTTTCTCCCTTCGTTGGTGTGCGGTGGCTCCTGCCGGACCGAGTTCGTTGGACCGGTCCCGGTCCGGCAGGAACTTCCTGGGTGACGCCGGCGGGGGCGTACGCGCTTGCCAGCACGCACCCGCCGGGGGCTATGAAGTGGTGCGGGCGCCGCAGCGGCAGGCGTGCCGCGCGTCGGTGTGCGATGTCCCCAGAGCCTCGGGGGAGGCATCCGGGACGCTGGCTGGAGCGGGGGACGCGTGCCCATCCGAGGCGCCGGTGAGGATCGCGGCGGGGGCTGCAAGCGCGGCTATAGCCAGTGCCACGAACGGCGGCCAGCACCGATCCGGCTTGGCATGACGGCCGCTCACCGGTCGGCCACCCGCAGCAGCGCCCACACCGTTTTCCCGCCGGTCAACCGCTGCGTCACGCCCCAGTCGGCGGCGAGGACAGCGACGACGGCCAGGCCGTGGCCGGTCTCCTGGTCTTCCTGCACCGTGCGTTGGACGGGCCGGCGGCCGGATGGGTCGGAGACCGCTATGCGCACGGTGTCGGGCCGCGGGCGCTCGATCTCCAGGCGGCACCGTACGGGCTCATCCCCCGGCAGCAAGGTCGGATTCGCGTGCTGGACCGCGTTGGTGACGAGCTCGGAGGCGACCAGTGCCGCATCCTCGATCAGTTCGTCGGGCATCGCCCAGCAGGTGAGCGTGGTGCGCGCGGCCATCCGCGCCAAGGCGGCGGACGGCGGGATGCACACAAGGCTGGTGCTGTAGCCCGGGTGTCCGGTTGCCCGCGGGCGCATCGGCTGAGCCGGGTACGCCGGGAACGACGCAATCACCGTCACTGGATGCCTCCCCGGTCGGCGTAGGTTTGCAGTTCCTCGGAGGACCAATCGGCGAAATCGCCGTGCGCGACGGCGTATTCGCGGGCGGGGGTGCTTATCGGCCGCGGGCCGTCGTCGGCCGTCGCGGTACCGCTCTGGGGGTTGGCCGCCTCGAACTCTTCAGCGGCCTTTGCTGCGCTGGTGTTCATCCGCGCTCCGTTCACCACGTGCCCGGAGATCAACAGCGGGCCACTGTGTCACTACGACATGTAGTCGAGAACTCCATTAGAGTGCGCCATGCAATCCCATAGTGCAAGCCCGTGAAGAAATCTCGCCCGGATCGGGTGGTGGCAAGGAGGGGCAATACAGTGGCTGACCGGCGGCAACGCGATGGGGCAGACTTGCACCACGCAAACGCGTCAAGGAAGCGACGGAGGAGAGGGGGGCCGGTGGAAACGCAGGGATCGACCGTGCGGCGGCGTCGCCTTGGCGCTGAGATGAGAGCGCTACGCGAGCGGGCTGGCCTGGACCAAAGCGACGCGGCCAAGGAGTTGGAGTGCTCCACCTCCAAGATCAGCCGTCTGGAGAAGGGACAGGGCCGCGTCTCCTTCAAGGCCATGGAGATGGATCGTCTGCTGGCCCTGTACGGTGCAGACGACGTCGAGAAGGCCAAGATGCACGAAATCCGGCGTGCGGCCTCGGAGTTGGGCTGGTGGGAGCAAGCCCAGTACGAGGAGGTCCTACCGTCGGGCCTTGGCGTCTACGTCGGGCTGGAGTACGCCGCCCGGCAGGTCCAGGCATGGGAACCGCTGCTCGTCCCGGGCTTGCTGCAAACTCCGCAGTATGCGCGGGCCGTCTTCGGTGAAGCACCGGACACCGACCGTCAGGTCGACATCCGGCTGAAGCGCCAAGAACGACTGACGGACCCGGACAACCCATTGGAGCTCTGGGCCATCATCGACGAGTTCGCTCTACGGCGGCCGATGGGTGGCCCAGAGGTGATGCGAGAGCAGGTCGCCGTGCTCGCCGAAGCCGCGGCGCGGCCGAACGTCACGATTCAGATCTTCCCCGCGGACAAACCTCATCACCCGGGCTTGGTTGGCGCGTTCAGCATCCTCAACTTCGGCCCCTCGGACCCGCAAGTCGGCTATGTCGATTCGTTCGCCGGCAATTCGTTTCTGGAGCGAGACTCACAAATCGTCGCTCTCACCCACGTGTTCAGTCTGCTCAAGGCTGGCGCGCTTGATATCCCAGAATCCGCGGCGTTGCTGCACACGCTGGCCGCCGCATAGGAGTAGCTATGAACACCCCGACCCCTCCCCCTGTCGACTTCGCCGCCCTGAACTGGGTAAAAGCCACTGCCAGCAGCAATCAAGGGGCCTGCGTTGAACTCGCCGCTGCCCCTCAGGGGTGGGTCGCTCTGCGAGACAGCAAGAACAAGGACCGGGAACCGCTACTGTTCACTCCTGCTGAGCTGACGGCCTTTCTCGATGGGGCCAAGGGCGGCGAATTCGATCACCTCACCTGATGTAGGGCATCTCGAATCCGTACGGCGGCAGCGGGTAAACCCGCAGGTCGTTAGGGGCCAATTGGCCCCGGAACGCGGAACCTACACCTGACAAACAGCCGCCGGCGGGGCCGCTCCAGCTCGGAGCGGCCCCGCCGGCGTTTCAATGGTCCCGGCGCTTGGGCGAGCCGTTCGTGCAACACGGCGGGACCGGGGACCAGGGGCAGACGAAGCGGCCCGCCCTCAACTCCCCGATGAGGGCGGTCGTCGGCGGGTGAGTGCGTCAGAGATCGGAGGGCAGTTGCTTGCCCGTTTCCCCGTCGTATGCGATGCCGGTCGGTGACAGCCGGATCGTGCGCGAAGCAGCGCGGGCACCTTCTTTCCAGTTCTTTCCCCCGATCGCTACTTGGACGGTTACGTCAGCCAGAGGGTCGCTGACCGGCAGCTCAATCTCTGGGGTGGCGGGGTACAACCCCTTCTTGACGCTCTGGGCGCTCCGACCATCGGCATCAATGCGCAGAAATTTAGCGTTGGGGTCGAAATACGATCGCAGTTCGAGGATGACGTGATCCTTGCCGGTGGTCCAGTGGGCCACGACATCGGCGTTGACACTGTCGATGTTGAGTGCTGCTCCCGACCTGCCCTTGTAGGCGATGGCCTTTTGTTGGCGCTGTTCCTGCTGTTGGTCGTCATCAGCGTTCTGCCAGACGCCGGCGGCGGCGATGGCCAGGGCTGCGATAACGACGATGTAGGGCCAGGTACGCCGACGTGCGCGGGGCTGGGGCTGGCCGTCGGCCATGGGCGCGATCCCGGCCGGGGGCACAGGCGCGGGAGGCTGGGGGCCTCGATGCCATTGTGCGGAGTCATCGTCGGTGTGCTCGAACCAGGCTGAGCTGTCGTTGTGCCCCATGCGGGCGACGGTAGCGCGCAGTTGTGCGGCCTGGGCAGTGTTCCCGGACAGTTCGGCCATCTTCGCTCTCGTGATGAGCCAGGCTGTTGCCTGGGGGGAGTTGATGCCGTGGGCGGTGATGTCCTCGCGCTCGCCCAGGGCGGCGAGTTCGGAGGCTTCGATCAGCCGGCCTTCGCGGGCGGCCTGGACGACGGCGTGGTGTCGGCTGTCGAGCTGCGGCCCGGTGTAGACGGTGTCGATGGTGTTCGGCGGCAGTTCGAAGTCCCACCCGCCCTGGGCGGTGTCCGTGTCGTTCTCTTCGGGTGCCGTGTCCTTGGTCAAGGACACGGCCGGTTCCTCTTGCTCGCTGGCAAGGGCCTGTTGTGCCTTGCGGCGCCGGGTGGAGGTGTCGGTCAGTTGGGCCTCTTCCTCGCTGAGGGTGGTCTGAACGACGTCGTAGAAGTCGGGGCCGACCTTCCACAGGGCCTGTCCAGGCTGCAGGGCTGGAATCTTGGCGATGGCCCAGGCGGGCAGTCCGAGGAGGGCGCCGACGGTGGCGGCCTCCTCGGGACCGAGGCGTCCGACGTGCGCGATCTCGCACAACTTGGCCAGGTCCTGTGCGCGGCCGTCGCCGAGGTCGGACAGCGTGTGCATGATCACCTTCAGCGACAGGGCCGCCTTGCGGCTGTTCTTCAACAGCCGTTGGATCAACTCGGCCGTGGCGGGGCTCAGGAGGATCTGCCACGCCTCCTCAAGGACCAAGTGGCGGTGCACGGCGGTCGACTGCCGCAGCCACACGTGCTCGACCCAGCACGTGATCGCGGCCATGAGAGCGGGGATCGCGGGGCTGTTGCGGTCAAGGCTGCTGAAGTCGAAGCTGACGATGGGCAGGTCCGTGGGGGGCAGACTGGCGTTGGGGCCGTCGAACAGGCCGCGCAACGATCCATCGGTGTAGCGGGACAGGGCGATCGCCACGCCCTCACCCCACACGGCAAGTTTCTCCGCTGGCCAACGGCCGTCCTCCGGGCTCACCAACGCGTCGACCAGGCCGGCGAGCGTGCCGGCCTTGGGGCTGTTGAGGCCGTGTTGAAGAGCGTGGGTGGACTGGGGGTTGAGCGCGGCGGGTTCGACCGCGGCGATCAGCGAGCGAATCAACTGCTCCCGTACCTCGGTTGCGAACTCCGGGCTGCATGGGTTCAGGCTGAAGGAGCCCGCCTCCACGACCAAGCCGTCAAGAGACCGGGTAAGGGGGGCCCACTCGCCGGCTGCGGTCTCCTCTCCAAAAGAGTCGATCACGACGGCCTGGTGGCCGTGGTGCAGGATCTCCCGGCGCACCCAGGTCTTGTCCGTCGTGGACTTGCCCGACCCGAGTCCGCCCAGGGCCAAGGAGTTGGTAGCGGGCAGGATGCCATCGTCGACCAAGACGGGAGAGAGGTGGAAGGGGCGGCCGTCGGTTGCGCAGCGGCCGATCAGGACGCCGGGAAACTGCGCGTTGGAGGCGACCAGCGGCGCCGTGATGGCGGCGTGCGTCGCGGGCAGGCGGATCACAGGATGGCCCCTTTCCGAGTGGGTGCGCCGTGTGGGGTCGTCATGACGTGGGCGCGCTGTTGCTGGCCGGTGAGCCAGTCCAGGCAGATGCGGTGTCGGTCGGCGGTCAGGGAGACGTCCCAACGCGCGTCCGTGACCTCTTCGGGACTGTCGCCCCACACGGTCAGGTAGGCGTCGACGTCGACGAGAGAGGCGCCTTGTACGAGGGCGTCGCGGGTGGTGTCGCTGGCCGCCGCGTGCGTGTCCTGCTTGATCTTGTCTGTGGTGAAGGCGCCGGCTGCGGCGTCCTGCCACTTCGCGGAGCGGCGCGACTGCGCAGGCGGCAGTGGACGGTAGAGCACCGCGAAGGAACGGTCCCGAGAAGGTTCTTGGGTGCGGTCGGCGTCTTGGCCGAGCAGGAACTTGGGCATCAGGTCGCCGGCTGTCTCGGCGGGCCAGCCGGTGATCCGTGCGGTTGCCGCATACCGGCCGTCCTCAAGTTCGGCGCAGGTGGCGGACCGGCCGGTCGCGGCGGGGGCCGGCCCCGGGGTGACCTGGGCCAGGACGCCGAGCGCGGCGAACTCGCCCTCGATCGTGTTGAGAACGCGCTCGGGCTGGCCGATCAGCCCCTTGGGGATGTGCACGGAGATCGTCTGGGCATGGTCGGTGTACTCGCCCGCTTCGGCGTAGTGGGCGACGTGCACCTGAATCCCCGCGGTGCGGGACTGGTCGGCCGCGAACGTCAGCGCGCGGGCGAACGCCCCGTGGAACGAGGCCCGCAGGTAGGGGTCTTGCATGGTGCCGTGGTGCGGGTACAGCGTCCACGTCCTGGTCGTGCCGGCGCTCGTAGCCACGTCGGCAGTGGTGCGGCGCTCGCGCCAGTACCGGACGCCGACCGCTGCCCAGCGGGCGATCGAGCGGCGTCCGGGCGCGATGTTGATCAGTCCGGCGATTCCGGCGACGGCACCGAACGCCCAGACGGGCGGCGTCTGGAGCATCGACGATGCCAGGATCGCGGCCCCTGCCCCCGCGTTTACCTTCGTGATCACGACCTCTGCGGGGCTCAGCCCGCGCTGGATAGCAGGGACGCGGTAGCCGGGGGACAGGGAGTACATCGAGAACCCTCCTTAAGGGGTGGCCGGCCCGCCGCCCGACTGCGGCGGTGGCGGCGAGTTGGGCGGCGGCGTCGGCCGTGACGGCGTGCGCCTGGACGCGGGCGCGGGACTGGGGTTGGCGGCGGGTGTCCTGCGTGCTGCGGGCTGGTTGTTGGCAGCGCGGGCCTGACGGCGCGCTTCGGTGAGCCGCTGCGTGCGCGCGGCGTCGTTGTTGATCTGATCGATGACCGAGTCGGTTGTCAGCCGTCCCGGCCGTGGCCGGGGCCGGCCCCCGTACGCGGCGAACAGAACGTCGCCGTCCTGGGCCATGGCACGGCCCGGAGTGGCGACCACACGCGGCCCGCGAGGGCTGGATTCCTGCTCGTGGAAGTCGGGCACGCCGAGCGAAACGGCCCTGCGCACCAGCGGGTTGGATGTGCGGTTCTCCACCATGGTCCGGGCCGCGCGGGCCATCCGGGGCCCGATGTACGGCACTCCGTGGAAGATCAGCCGCAGTATCAGGACGTCGGCCGCGACCAGGAGCACCGCGTCCATCACCAGCGAGCCCTGAGCGAGCTTCACGAACGGCGCGACCAAGAGCAAGGCCATGGGGGCGAACATGAGCCCCAACAGGCGCTGCGCCCACCGCTGGACGGCCTCTGTGTCGCCTCCACGAGCCAGCGACGCGATCACCAGCGGTGAGATGCAGACGAACACCAGAAGGCCCGGCTGGCGGGTCATGAACACCAGCGCGGCGAAGCCGAGGGCGACACACAGTGCCGAGACGATGATCAGGATCGCCAGCGGATTGCCCGCATCGGCCCCGCTCTTGAGGTCTTGGGTGATGGCGCCGAATAGGGAGGACTCATCGGAGTTGAACGCTGCGGTGAACCCGTCGCTGACGGCCTTGTTCAGCAGCATGACGGCGCCGGGCACGCACGCCATGCCGGCTACGGCCACCAGCGTCCACCCTGTGGAGTGCCCCATCTGCCGCAGGCGGGGTGCGCCCTGCCACGCGGACAGGCCGCACACCACAACCACACAGACGAAGATCGCCACCGCCAGGTGCTGACCAAGCCACAAGAACGGGGCGAAGATGGCGTTATCAGCCTTTTCTGGAGCCCAGGCGTCCTTGGGGGCAAGAAGGCCCTTGATCTTGTCGATCAGCCAATTGGCGAGGTCTTTGACGTGCTGGGAGGCTCCGGCGGTCAGCCCGCTTCCGCCTCCGTCTCCGCCCCCACCGCCGGACAAGCCAGGAACGTCCTTAGTGCGGTTCTCGCACAGCTTTTGCGCGACACCCTTGAGCAGCGCGCACGGCCCCGAGGAGCCCTTTTGTGAGGACTCGCCCTGTGACTCACAGTCGAGCTTAGCCGGGCCTTCAAGACCCTTGCACCGCTCGGTTTCTGACGGTTCGTCGTGACAGAACTTTCTCGCTTCTCCTTTGACGGAGTCGCAGGTGGTTTTGGGGTCCGCCTGGGCGGGGCTGGACTGCGGGCCGATCAGAACACCCACCACGGCCAGCAGCAACGCCAGACACCACACGCGGCCCCAATTCAGCGGCGACGTCATCGCACACCCCCTTTCCTTTGCTGGCTATGCGCTAGTGGGAGCCCGTCACGGTCGAGAACAACTGGCCGCCGTACATGGCCAGTACGACAGCGACGAACAGTGTGCCGATCGCCATGGAGCCGTGGCGAAGTGCACGCTTCGGGTCGCCGCTGAGGCTGAAAAGCATTCGCACAGCGATGACGGCGATAACGGCGGCAATTCCCTTGGTAACCAGACCCGCTCCGGTCAATCCAATGGAATTAAAGAAGTCGCTGAACCCTCCGGACAGGTCTTGCGGCTTGGCGAGCTGAACGGTCTTGCCGAGGGTCTTAGCGACGATGACGGACGTGGACATGGGCATGGGTCAGATCTCCTTAGAGGCGCCGTGAACGGGTCGGGCAATGCCGAACAGGTCGTGCATCGAATCGAGCGGAGAGAAACGGACTTCGGTGCCGGGGCGCGGGGCGTCGATCATGTAGCCGCCGCCGACGTAAATGCCTACGTGGTGAATGCTCTCTGCACTAGACCCGTAGAACACCAAATCGCCCGGCATTGGGTTGGACTTGATGGGTTTGGATGCCGCGTATTGCGCCGCCGCTGTGCGGGGCAGGGTGACGCCGACTTTCGCGTAAACGTAGAGGGTGAGGCCGGAGCAGTCGAATCCGCGAATGTCCGCGCCGGATCGGCCCCGAGGCGAACAGCACGTCCCAGTGCTGGGCCCAGACTCGTCACCGCCACCCCACGAATACGGAGTGCCCAGCACGTCCTGAGCCGCATTCACGGCCGTGGCGCCCTGTTCGGCGGTTATCGTCGCTCCGGGCGTCCCTCCCTTTGCCGGCTGATCAGCCAGAGAGGTTATCGCCCGGACGTAGCTCTGCGTCTCCTTGAACGGAGGGACGCCCCCGTACTTGCGGACGGCGCCGGTACCCGCGTTATACGCGGCGAGCATGTTGTTCTGCTTGTTGCCGGGAACGTCCTTCACGTCCTTGGCGATACCGCACAGGTATTTGGCGGCCGAGGGAATCGCGTCCTCGGGGTCCCACACGTCCCGCTTACCGTCCCCGTTTCCGTCGACTCCGCTGCTCTCCCATGTGGACGGCATGAACTGCGCGATGCCCTGCGCCCCTACCGGCGATTGAGCCTTGGGATTGAAACCCGATTCCTGGGTGAGCAGCGATGCCAGCAGATTTGGCGTGACTTCCGGGCAGGTATGTCCTGCCTCTTCCACCAGCCCTTGGTACTTGGCCGGAACGCTGACGCTCAGCGCCATGTTCAGCACCGGGTCGTTGCTGGCGGCCTGGACGAGCGCGGCCCCGATGACGACGACGGTCGCCCCGACGCCGATCGCGACCCCTAAAGCGCCTGATCTCAAGTTTTCCCCCTCCCTGCTGTATTCGGTGTTTTCCCTGGTCAGGACCGCCACCCGGCACCGCCAGAGGACCGCCACCCCACCGCCACCTGACCGCCACCCGGAGCTCTGGGTGGCGGTGGGGTGGCGGTGCCCTGGCGGTGCCGGGTGGCGGTCACGAATCGGACATCGCGGCGGTGGTGAGGGCGGCTAGGTGGTAGCCCCGCGCGCCCTTCGCGCCCCTGCCGGCCGGAACGCCGAGCAGCTTCGAAAGCTTCTTTCCGCGGTCTGTCGGATCGGCTTCCACGACTCCGAGGAATGGAGCCAGGTCGGCGCTGGTGATGAAGTCCACCCCCTTGCTCTGCATCAGCTCGATTGCCTGCTTGAGCGGAGACTCCGGCGCCTTTTTCAGCATCACTTGCTGCTGAGCCTGGGCACCATCGACTACCCCCCAGATGAATTCATCAGGGAAGTCGAATCCCCGGATGAGGGTGGATGCTCCGTTGGCGAAAAGGACACCCTGACCCTTAATTTTCGGATCGAGGAGTGCAGGGTTAATCGGCGCGACTGTCTCGAAGTACGTGTCACCCAGCGCGACCTTGGCCGTGCCCGACGACGCTACGTAGAGACACAGCCGGTAAAGGAACTGATCCCGCACCACCACAGGAATTGCGTTCGTGGAAGGGCGCTGCGTCATGAGCACCGAGGAGATTCCCGATTCCAAAGACTTGGAGACCAGCGACCTCGTGTCCTCAGCAATCTGCCGGGCTTGGTCCTTCTCTTCATTCGTTGCGCCGGAAGCGAAGAAGTCAGCGGCTTCATCCACGATGAAAATTACCGGCTTGAACTTCGGTACAGGCTGCCGATTACGGATGGCTTCCTTGATCTTCTCGTACCGACCGTCCGCGCGCCCGTTCAGCTCCCGGACCATACTCCGGAAGACGGCCGGGTCGTCTGACGATTCATAGCGCTTGGCGACCGGCTCGAACTTGGTCAGCCCGCAGAATTTCCCGTCGAGCAAATACAGCTCGAAGTCGCCGTACGCGATCAGCAGGCACGCGATAAGCCCATTGATCAACGTGGTTTTGCCCATTTGCGTCATACCGGCAACAAGCAGGGATGCTCTGTCGAACGTGGGCACTCCGGCAAGACGTCCAGTGACATCGTGACCGAGCGGAATGCCGGCGAACGTCTCGATCTCCTGCCGCGTCGGTGCCGCGAACGGGCGCGTGAACGGCGGCTCGTGGAGTTTGAGGAGCTTAACCTCGCGCTCGGTGTTCCGGGACGTCTCCAGTTTCAGATGCAGCCGGGTGACGCCGAACATCGACGCAATGGGCCCGATCTGTTTGGCGACGTCCTCGTGGGTACGGCCCTTGGGCACCAAGAACGTGTACTGGGTGCCAATACCTGACAGTTCCTCCGTCCGTACGTCGGACAGCAGGACGGCCTCATCCTTGCCGATCGCGCCGGTACGAGTCAGAGCCGCAGTCAGTTCCGGGTGTATCGGAACGGCTGTCTCGGCGTCCGCCTCGGGCAGGGATTCCTGCGCCAAAGCCGTTGCCGTGGGCTGCGCTTCAGCAGGTCTTCTGGTCCACCACCGCATTAAGGCGATCTTGACCCTCCAGGCCGCGTAACCGAGCGCGACCAGTGTGCCCGCGGTGAACAGGATGGTCGCCGGCCAGTTGAGGCCCAGCTTGGTCTTGATCGCGATCAGGACTGCCAGGACCATGCCCAGGCCGCCGATTGCACCAGCAGCGTGGGCGTAGATGTCGTCATGCTCGCGACTGTCGCGCCTTTCGTACCGGTGGGTATTTTTTCCCATACTCCCCCCTGCATTTCCACGTTCAAGGAATCTT
This sequence comes from Streptomyces sp. WZ-12, assembly GCF_028898845.1. NCBI lineage: Bacteria > Bacillati > Actinomycetota > Actinomycetes > Kitasatosporales > Streptomycetaceae > Streptomyces > Streptomyces sp. WZ-12. The sequence goes on from NZ_CP118575.1 coordinate 44,043, forward strand.
CGATGATAACTCCAACTCCCCTTTTACACTTAGGGGTTTGTCATGCTTCGCCGGGTCTGTCCTGCGGGTCTGCGACAGAACTGGATTAGCTCTTCGCTCGCCGAAATGGCTCGCCGGGTCTGCATGCTCTCGACTACGAATTCCGGCAGTCGCGACACAGCCCAGCCGGCACGGAGCGCGGGCTGGGCTGCATCGGTGGTGCCGGACTACAGGACGTCCGTTTCTTCTTCGTCAACGACCTCTTCGCCACCGCCGTCACCGCCGGTGGCCTCTGCGGTGGAGACCTCCGTTCCCCACACGCGGCGTACGCGTTCCTCGCTCCCGATGTAGCCCAGGCGCCGGAACAGCTTGACGGCTTGGCGGTAGGAGCGGGGCGGGTCCTCGTGGTAGCGCAGGTAGCGCAGCACCACGCCGAGTTGGTCATCCGTCAGCGGTTCGCCGGGGGCCGGGGTCGGCACGCCCCTGACCGCGGCCAAGTCGGCAAGCGTGACGCCCGTGTCGCCCATGTCGCGAGACGTGTCGGGTCGCGCCCCCTTCAGGGCGTTGACCTGCGTGCCGAGGGTGTGACGACCCGTGCCGGGCAGGGCGAGCGCGGTCGGCTCCCACTGGTCCAGCTCGGGAAGCTCGATGTCCCTGATGGCATCGGGCAGCGGCTTCTGCGCGAGCGTCTTCCCCGTCGTCACCGCTTGGCCGTGCAGCCGCTCGGTGATGCGTTGCTCGGCCTTCAGGGTCGCCATCCGGTAGTCCGCCTCTGCCTGGCCAACCTGCCGCTCCAACACGGTTGCAGCCCGCAGCAGTTCGATGCGGGAGGCGGCATCCGCCTCCATCTCCTCCAGCCGGTCGGCTACGGCCTGGCGCTTTTCGGCGATGGCCTGCCGGGTGGTGTCGGAGGTCCTGCGCCCAAGTGCGGGAAGCGCGACCCACCAAGCGAGCTTCGTCGCCACGATCGCCGTAGGAGTGAGGATCACCGCCAGGTCGTTCCCGCCCGTGCGGACCAGGACCATGACCAGATCGGCCGTCGGAATCGCCGCGATGATCGCCGTCAGCACCAGCCCGGCGAACTGGACACGCCGAGCGCGCCGGCGGTTGCTGCCCGCCAAGATTTCCGTCGCCTGCATCACCACCCACAGCGCATCCAGCGCGGCCACCGTCGGTTTGGCCCACTCGCCGAACCGGGGCACGAGGATCTGGTAGGTGACGCTCACCGACAGCACCGCCACCCCCACCGTGACCGCGCCGAGGATGCCGAGCACGATGGCCCGCGGGGAGATCGTCGGTACTGCCGGACGCCGCGGGGGCCGCGGGGGTCGCGGCTCCCTCTTCGTCTGCTTGTTGAACATAATGAGGTGCTCCTCTTCAACTGCGAGTGGGGCGAGGGGCCCGGACGGCGCTTGGCTGGCCATCCGTCCGGGCCCGCATCACAACGACGGTGCGGTCAGAGCCGGTTGGGCTCGGGGACGACGGCGAGGTTGGTGTGCACCGTCTCGGGGGACGGGGAGGTACCGAGCTCGGCGCCGGTGCCCAGGCGGCGCCGGAGGTAGTCGACTCCGGCCAGGTCGAACCGGATGAAGGACCGGCCGATGCGCCCGGTTTCGGGGTCCTTGGTGTAGGCAACGAGAACAGCACCCTTCGCGTCGGTCTGCATGCTCATCCTGTAGACGGCGCCGGAGATCTCGATGTCCGGGATGTCGGTCACGGCCGTGCTCCTCTGCCTCGTGGAGGGTGTGAAGTGGAGTGGGGCGAGCGCCCTTCGCAGGTCTCGCCGTGCGTGCGGCTAGCAGCTGCGTACAGGGACTCAGCCGCGGGACCGCCGGCCGAAGTCGTGGTCCTCGTTGGTCCGGCGGACGTCGTCCTCCAGGCGCTTGTGGTCGGCGTCGGTCATGCCGTCGCCTCCTTCCTGGCCTGGAGCCGGTTCCGGGCGGAGCGGCGCTTCATCGCCTGCCGCTCGTCCTCGGACAGGCCGCCCCACACACCCTCGTTCTGCTCGGACTCCAGCGCCCACTGGAGACACTGCTCGATGACGGGGCAGCGGCAGCAGACGGCCTTGGCTTCCTCGATCTGCAGGATCGCCGGGCCGGTGTTGCCGATGGGGAAGAACAGCTCGGGGTTCTCTTCGCGGCAGACCGCGCGGTGCCGCCAGTCCATGCCGCTCACCGCCCCGGCTGGACGTGGCGCAGCCTTATCCATGTTCGGGTCGGAGTCGCCATCGTGGTGTGCGATGCTGTGGTGCACGGGTCCTCCAGTCAGGTCCTGGACAGCCCCGGGGGGTTCCAAGTCGCCGGGGCTGTCGTGCTGTTCGGGCTGTTCGTGCGAGCAGCCGCGGCCGCCCCCACCTCCGCACGGAGCCGGGGGCGACTGTGATCGCTCGTCAGTTGGTGCCGGTGGTCGCGCCGGACAGGCGGCTGACCTTGGCGACGTGGGCCTCCTGCTTCTTGATCAGCTGCTGGGCCTGGCCCGCGATCGTGTGTGGGTCGTACTCCGCCTGGTAGTTCGTGCCGTAGTAGTCGTCGGACGCGATGTGCCAGTCCTTGGCCTCCGGGCATCCGGCGGCTGCCAGGGCGTCGGCGTCGCCCAGCATGTGAACTCTCCTTCGCAGGAAGTTGGTTGAAGGTGGCTGTCGCGTACGAGCAGCCACGGCCCCGGTCACCCGCAGCGTGGTCTGCGGGTGGCCGGGGCCGTGGTCGTTCGTCTGGAGCGGGTCAGCTCACGCGGCGCTCGGGGTGCAGCGTCTTGAGCGGCACCGGCGGCGCACCCAACGGCGCGGCACCGTCGGGTAGTTGCGCACGGCGGGTGTCGGCGTCGCGGACCGCAGACGCAGTCGACGCCCACTTCATCTCGCGCAGTAGCCACATGGGCCGGCCGTCGCCGGGCTCGTCGGCCACCGGCGCCTGCTTCTGCGCAGCGATCTGGCTGGCGGCCAGGGCGACCGCGACCCTCGGCTTGCGCCGCACGGTGGTCCGACGGCGGTGACCGGTCTGCGCGTGGCCGTCCTCCAGGCGCTCCTGCCACTTTCGGACCGTGACGTTGACCGTGACCAGACGGTTGCTTCCCAGGCGGCAGCGGTCGGCGGCGTCCTTGCCCGCACGGCCAGTGTCGTGCGGGACGAGCTTCGGCGTCTTGGTCTGGATGCCGGTGATCGGCACCCACGTCTCGCAGTCAGGGCAGATCAACGACGCGCAGGCGGGGCGCAGGTCGTACTGGTGGGGCTTCAGGGTGGAGATGACGAGCGCTGGGCGGTTGTTGACGGTGCGGGAGCGGGTCCGGCTCCGGCGGGGGCGGGCGGTGCGCTCAAGGGGCGAAGCAGTCATCTGGACTCCTCACGGGCGGAGTGGCGGGGGCGCGGGTTGCGATGCTCTCTCCGCCCTCCGGGCCGCGCGGCGCAAGGCCGGCGTCCCGCAGGACAGACAGCGCACAGCGCTGCGACGTACCCACAGTCGTCGCGGCCTTCAGGCTCCGGGGGAGTTCGATGGTGCTCTCAACCCCGGCCGCCCCGAGGGGCGGACGACTACTGCGGTCTTGCGCCTTACATACATCAGGTTGCATCAGGTATCTTCAGGTGTCAAGCGGTATAGTGAGGCACCCAGAGGGAATTTGAAGGAGGCGAGGCATGCCAGGGCCACCCCGAGCCGACAATCGGCCGCCATACGCGCGGATTGCGAGCCACTACCGCGACCTGATCAGCTCTGGGGAGCTCTCGCCGGGCGACCTCCTGCCCAGCATCAAGTCGCTGGCGGAGGAGTGGAAGGTCAGTACGGCTACCGCGGACCGGGCGATGCGGCGGTTGCGCGAAGAGAAGCTCGTGCAGGGCATCCCGGGAGTCGGCACCGAGGTGATGGCGCGCCCCATCTCGCTGTCCTCCGGAGCGGAGCGCCACGACCGCAGCAGCACGACACAGTCATCGTGGGGCGTTGGCGAGAAGTCGTCCGGCCACACCGCCGGCATAGCCGAAGCTCCCGAAGACGTCGCCCGCGTATTGGGTATTTCTCCTGGTGACGACGTGATTCGCCGCAGCCGTGTCTACCGGGACGGTCATGGCATCGTCTCCCACTCCACGTCATGGATCCCGGCGGAATTCGCCCAGGCCGTGCCCGAGTTGGCACGGAGCGAGCGGCTCAAAGGTGGGTTGTCGCTCGACCTGATCGCTCGGGCTACCGGGAGGCAGGTCGTGAAGCGCGTGGACGAGGAGACGGCCCGCATCGCCACGGCACAGGACCTTGAGCTCCTAGAGTTGGAGGCCGACACAGTCGCGGCGATCCTCGTGCTCACCGCCCGCTTCCTGGACGCCGACAGCGAACCGTTGGAGTACGGCGTGGACTTGGGAGCTCCGGGCCGCACCCGTCGTACGACGTCAGAGATATAGCGATGACCACGGACAACCGTCTGAGCCCCGCGCCCCGCGCGATCCTCATGTCTGGCCTTCAGGGCGCTGGCAAAACCACCCTCGCCCGCGCCCTGGAGGAAGACGCCGGCTTCCGGCGTCTCTGCCCTGACGAGGAGATGTTCCGTCGTTACGGCCACTACGGCAGGGACTTCCCTCGCGGGCAGTTCAGGATCAGGGAGGCGCCCGTACTCAAGGACATCGCCCGTGAATTCCAGCAACTCTTGACGGCCGGACACGACACCGTGATCGACCACGGCTTCTGGACCCCGGACGAACGGGCCCAGTGGGCAGCGACCGCGATAGAGGCCGGCGGCGAGCCCGTTCTCGTCTACTTGCCTGTGCCGCATGAGGTGCGTTGGCACCGAATCCGGAAACGCAACGAGCAATCACTGTTCGACGCGAACAGCATCGAGTTCAGCGAGGAGGATCTGCTCAGGCACGCTGGCCGCTTCTGCCCGCCGACGGACGGTGAGCCGCACATCGTGTACGACGGTTGCCCGGAGAACGTGCTGGCCGCACTCCGCCGTGCACGCCCCTCGACGGATGGCGGTCGCCGGTGACGGTCATTCCCCAACGGAGATCGCGTGATGTATCTTTTTAGGGGCTGTTTTCTACGATGGAGGCCGCAATGTCGGATCCGCTGCGCCGAGTTGATGCTCTGGTGGATGCTGACACCTTGCCTCCGCCTCACGTTCGGCAGCAGCTACGAGTCGCCGCCGGGCTCACCCAGGCAGAAGTCGCCCACGCCATCGGCGTCCAGCGCGTCGCTGTCGCCCGATGGGAGGCCGGGCTCACCAAGCCCCATCGCGGCAATCGCCTGAAGTACGCGCACTTCCTCCGCCGGCTGGCCGAGAAATACCCGGCCGCAACACAGGAGGCACCCGGTGAAGACTGACCTCGTATCTGATTTCAGGCACGCCGACTCCACCTTCGGAATCGAGGGGGTCGGGGTGACCTAGGTGCCACCGGCCGCGCGCGCCAAATAAGCGGACTGCAATCCACTTCGGCCCCGCGCGGCCCTTCATGCCGACCAGATTCAACATCCAGGTCGGCCGCCCAGTCTCCGGTTCGCATCCGGCTCTGGGCTCTAGCTCATCGAGCTGGGTCTTCACATCACAGCACCACCAGGTCCGAGAGGACCAAGCAGCAACACACCGCAGCGGCCCCCCTGCAAGGGGGCTTCTGCACCAGCAACACAGCAGTGGCCCCTCTGCAAGGGGGCTGCTGTACCGCTCCGTTCCACCGGCCCCGGCAAGGGCCTTTGGAACATCCGTTCGAATCACCTCAAGGAAGGAAGGCCCGCCTCTGGTTCTTCGCCCGGTCGCCCGCTCCTCACGGAGGGGGCTCACCGCCGTCCATACGTGACCCGATCCCCGTGAGGGGGTCGGCCCTTGTTGATCCATATGGAAGTTGGTTATCGCCATAGTGCACGAGCTCCGGTCGACTTGTCAGGTCGACCACGACCAGGTCGGTACCCCCTCTGGGGTGATTCCCGCTGGTTGTGGTGTCCCCCCTGCGGGGATTGTGACGTACATCACACCCCTTGAGTGTCACACGGGCACCCCCGGTCAGGCGGTCTGCCTGACCTCGGGGATGCGTGCGGAAGCGGTGTCGGCCGCCGCGCTGGACCACCTCTTCGACGACGTCCTCGACAACTCCGGCGGCGGTGCCCGCGAGGGTGCCGTCCCGTGTGGCGGGACGGAAAGCAAGATCGTTGCCCGTGGTGCGGGAGCGGCGGGGGCAATCGGGGCTCCCCGGCCCCTGCCCACAGGCCGCCCGGTGCAGGGTCGGCGGGTGGATGACGAGACGAGGGTCCTGACTGCTCCGAATGGGGGTGTCCGCTTTGGCGTGTACACCGGCCCGATGACGACTCAGACGGTCTCGGCCCTCACCGTGTCCGCCGCTCCTGCTGGGGCGGTGGCCCGATGAGCGCCCTGGCGGCACCGGCCGCGGAGCTGGACTCCCTCTTCGGCGACTTCGTCGACGGGGCCCCGGTACTTCCCGCGCAGCGGAACGCGCTGCGGTCGGTGCCGGCCGCAGGGAAGCCGGATGGCGACGGCCCGGAGGACCCGCTGCGTCTCGGTCGCACGATGCGGCTGCGGCTGCGCGACGCGGTCCAGGCGCTGCTGGCGGACCCGTCGATCGCCGGGCTGAAGGACGCGCCGAAGCTGGCGGCCGTGGTGCTGTACGCGAAGTCGCGGGCGCCGAAGGGCGAGGACGACGACCTCCAGACCTCGACCTGGGGCGCGGAGCTCGGCCGGTGGATGGGCGTGAAGGAGTCGACGGTCCACCACAAGGTGCTGCCGGTGCTTCGCGGCTCGGACGCGGTGCACACGCAGGTGGTGAGGGACGCCAAGGGGCACCCGACCGGGCTGGACTGCCTGGTCATGCCGCTGTGGCGCGCGCACCACGGCGGGGGAGCGGGGCACCCGCTGGCGCTGACGAAGGCGGAGCTGGCGACGCTGCTGCACCTGTGCGAGGCGCTGTTCGGGCACGGCTGGACGCCGAAGGACAAGGAGCCGACGCCGCCGGGGCTGCTGGCCGGCCGTACGGGCAAGGGCGCGGCGACCGACCGGCTCGGGCTGCTGCTGATGGTGCTGAACACGAGGGCGTCGGGCTGGCTGCAGTTGGTCGGCGGTTCGGTGAAGAAGCGCGAGGGGCGCGGGGCGGCGACGCTGGCCCGACTGCTGGGCTGCTCGCCGTCGGGGGCTCGGAAGGTGCTGGCGAGGCTGACGGAGGCCGGGGTCGTGGCGCGGCAGCGCAAGGCGACGTCGACGCGGATGAACGGCCGGGGCCGGGTCATGTTGCTGCCGGTCGCCCGCGCGTACGGCCGCACGCTGGCCTCGGTGGAGGCTGCCCAGGGCGCCGGTCCGGTGTGTTCGGCGCGTCCTGATGGTGCGTGCGGAGATCATGGTCCGGCCGGTGCTGCTGGTGCCCTTGGTGCGTCTGGGATCGGCGGTGCCGAGGGCTCCGAGGATGCGGTCGATCGGGAGCGTCCCGATGGTGCAGAGCTCCACGCAGACCACGCTTCTGGGGTTACTGCCGTAGTTTCTCCGCAGCTTGATTGTGGTTTTTCCGGCGAAGGCCGTGGGGGTGAAGGCCGTCGGCCGGAGCGCGTGTGCGTGGGCGAGGACCAGGCCGCCGACGGCCAGGCCGCCGTTGCCGAGGCCGGCAAGCCGGTGGCTCAGGGCGGCCCGCTGCACGGGGAAAAGCCGAAAGAGTCCCCGGTCGACGAGCGGGTGGGGCAGCGCGCTACCGGGGCTGGCGCCGGTGGCCGGCCGAAGGCCGGAGGGTGGGAAAAGGCGCAGCAGCAGAGGCGGGTGACCCTTCCGGCTGATCTTCGTCTGCGGGTGGCCCTGGGGCCGGTCTCCTGGCTGTGGGAGCGGCTGTCGGGCTGGCAGCAGGACCAGGTGGAGGCCGCCGCGAAGCAGGAGCTGGCGCAGCTGGCGGGCCTGGGTGTGGCGCCGGAGGGTGCGCCGCGGCTGCTGGCCGACCGGCTGACCGACCGCCTGGCGGAGACCGGCGGCGAGGCGATGGTCACCGGCCCGTACGGGTGGCTGATCCGCCGGGGCCTGCCCCAGCGGACGGCCTGCTCGCACCGCAAGTGCGACGACGGGATCCGGCTCGACACGGGCGAGGACTGCGAGAACTGCGGCAACGTCCTCCACCTGCGCCGGGCCTGGCGTGCCCGGATCGGCGCGGACATCGACCGGGAGCTGCCCGGCCTGGCCGACGGCGAGCGCCGGCGCGTCCTCGAGGAGCGGCTGCGCGAGCGGGTCGCCATCGACGCGGAGGACCTGGCCTGGCGCCAGGAGCAGGCCCGCGCGGAGCGGGCCCGGCGCGATGCGGCCCGTGCGGCAGCCGCTGAGCAGGCCGAACGCGACCAGCAGGCCGCGGCCGCCGCCGACGAGGTCCGCCAGGCGCTGGCGTGTGCGGACTGCGGGCGCGGCCGGGCGGCCGGGCTGTGCGAGGCGTGCGACCACCGCCGTCAGACCGAGGCCCTGATCGGTGAGGCCGGTCTCCTCGCGGCGGCCGGGTCCGCCGACCTGAGCGAGGCGGGCAGCATCGCGGCCGCCGTCGCCGGGGCCCGTACGGCCATCGAGGACGGCACCGCGGCCGCGTGGCAGGAGTTCCTCCAGATCACCGACGTGGCCACCCTGAAGGCCGATCCGCAAGGTGCTGCGGACGCGTACGCGTACACCGCGTTCCACACCGCGCAGCAGGCCGTCGGCGAGTACCAGGACGACGCCCTGGCGGTGCTGCGCGGCACCCCGGAGGCCGAAGCCGAGGCCCGGCGGGCGTACCGGTCCGAGCAGGGCCGCCCGTGGTTCCGGAACAATCCGGGCGGTGCGGATGCTGTCGCCGCCGCGACGAGGGCCGCCAACACGGCGAGGGAGCGCGTAGCCGAGTACCTGCTGGCCGCGCGGCTGAAGCAGCTGCACGAGCGGTCCGCCGCCCGGCCCGAGAAGCCCGGGTCGTGGACGGACCGGCTGCCCGGCCTCGCCGCGCGTCCGCTGGACGGCGACGCCACCGGGCCGGTGATCGCGTGACCACCGAGCTGAGCGGTGTCGACCTCGCCCGCCAGGCCCTCATCGCGGCTCGGGAGGCGGCGAAGAAGAACGCCGCCACCACCAGGAAGCCGAAGCGGCGCACCACCGCCGCCGTACGCCGCGACGGGCGCGAGCCGCTCGGGCTCGGGGCGGCGATCGGCATGATGATGACCGAGCGCGGCATGGTCGCCCCGGCCGCCGGCGGATCCGTCCTCGCCGACTTCGACGCCATCCTCACCGCGACGGTGCCCGAGCTCGCCGGGCGTGTGCAGGCGACGGCGTTCGACGCGGACACTGGCCGCCTGGACGTCGTCCCCGACGCCCCGGCCGTCGCAACGAAACTGCGCTGGAGCGCACCGCAGCTGCTCGCAGCAGCCAACGGGCGGGTGCCGACCGCGAACGTCCGCGCCCTGCACGTCCTGGCGCCCGCGTCCATCAGGACCGGCCCCACCACCGCGGCCGCCGTCCCGGCCCCGGCCACGTCCGTCGCGCCCGCCGTCCCGGTGGAGCGCCGGCCGCCGCCGGACGGATACCGCCGCGCGATCGAGGCGCACCGCCAGGCCGCGCCGCCGTCCCGGGTGGATCTGGGGATCGCGGAGGCGGTGGAGCGGCAGACGAAGGCGATGCGTGAGCTGAGCCGCCGGGCCTTCCCCGAGCCCGACGTCGCCGCCGACGATGCGCCGGCCCCGATCGACCAGGCCCGCCTCCAGCGGCGCCGCCAGGCCGCAGCGACCGAAGCCGCCGCGCTGCGCCGGGCGCGGCAGGAACGCGCGGGCATCGCCGTGCCGCAGGCCGTTGCACTGCGCACGACAGCATGAGCGCCAGTTCGTACGGTGGGTGGGCTCGTTGTTTCCCGCGTGAAACAACGAGCCTTCGAGCAGGTGGTCAGGAGGTCGGCGCACCCGACTCCCCGCGGGCCGTGATCCGCCAACTCGACGCGCCCCACGCTCTGAACCAGGTTCCCTCACTTGGCGCACCGCGCGTATCTCCCCGACCCGCTTCCCTCGTTAGGCACGGCACGGGCCCGGTGCGGGCCCTGGACAGGGAGTGATGACGTGGCGGTCAGCCGTACGAGGAAAAAGAAGAAGAACCAGAACCGGACCACCCCGGCATGGGAGGGCCGCACCGTCTACGGCATGGGCAAAGAACTGCAGGACGCCGGTGGGCCGTCGCGCAGGAACATCGAGGTCGGACAGCGGGCAGCGGAAGGTGACCGGGTGTGGTTCGACAAGAATCCCGGCGCCTCGGTGCGCGCACGCGAGGCTCTGCCCGGCGAGCACGACCACCGGGCATTCGGTCCCGAGCCCCTCGCCCCGAACCAGAAGATCGCCGTGGTGGTGGTGCAGGCCGCCCCCGGGCGCCGCACCCGCATCCCCTTCCAGGTCGTTACCACCGCGACGGCCGGCGCGGCGATCTCCCCTCAGCAACTTGAGGAGGTCCGGGCGGAGTGGGAGAGCGGTGACCAGACAGCGCCCCTGATGAACCAGGACAGCAGAGTCGTCGATGGACTTGCCCTGATGCGCGCCCTCCAGTCGATGGGCTGAACCCGCGCGGCAACAGTGGCTTCTCGGCCATTGCGAGTGCCGAATCGGGCAGCTCGGAGCATCGACGGTGTGCCGAACGGTGTCCCGCTCCATGATCTGCGGCAGCGGGACGCGACGGGCGGGCCTGGTGGCAGGGGGAGGTACCCAGTGGCAGTGACCGAGCTGTTGGTCGCGGACGAGATCATGACCCGACTGTCGGATGAGGCCCGCCAGCAGGTGGCGCTCAACCTGCACAAGCGGGACTGCCAGACCTGCGGGGCGTCGCTGGGCGAAAAGACGCCGGCGCTCGCCGTCGACGACTGCGGCCCGTTCTTGAGCGCGTCCCTCAACCACCAGGACTGCCGCCCCTCGGGCTGGTACGGGCTGCGCACAGTCATGGTCGGCGCGCACGTGTCGTGGACCAGCCGGTTCTTCACCCTGCCGATGGACGAGGGCAACGGCCGCCCCCCGCGCCCGATGTTCATCGTCTGTCCGCACCTGGAGACGGTGGCCCTGGACCAGGACGGCGGCGACGGTTGGAGCGTGAACACCGAACGGCACTGGCGGGCCCGCGGCTTCCGCCCGATGGGCCGCGAGCTGATCGTCGACAAGTGGGTGGCCGACCAGGCCCCGCCCAAGGCCCGGCTGACCGGCTCCACCATTCACATCGACGCGGGCCTGGACGGCCAGTGGTCCTCATCGGCGAACCTCGACACCATCAAGGCGACCCGCGCTCTGGGCGGGCTGCTGCTCGGCATCTCCACCGCCTGCGAGCCGACCTCCACGACCGGCCCCAACGACATCCTGCGCTACGGCGCCGCCGGCCACATCTACCTCGGCTGGGTGCCACTCACCTGACGTGCGGCGGCGTTTGGCCAGGATCAGCAGGAAGAAGGGGAGGACACCATGACGGAGCAGGACCGCATCTACCACGGTGTGCAGCAGGTCAGGGACGACGAATCGCTGTGCCGCATCCTGGTGGAGAAGAGGAAGCTGGGGCCCACCGAGCGGCAGGTCGACGACCTCGTCTTGTACGAGCTCGCCCCGAAGGACGCTGAGGTCCTGGGCGGGTTCAACTGGGGATACAGCGGGTCCGGCCCCGGCAGGGCCGCCGACGCGATCCTTGCCGACGCCTTGGGCTTGGGTGATCCCTGGACCTGCGGATTTGAAGGATGGCCCCTCGACCCGGTCCTCCAGGCGCTGAGCATCGGCTTCGCCTCCGATGTGCTGGTGCAATGCTGCTCGGAGTGGCGGCTCAGCCGCGCCGGCGTTCTGCGCTGGTGCCGCGGCTGGTACGCGCAGCAGGGTGCCAACGATCTCCCCGCTGCTCTGGCCGACCTTCCTGAACTGGCCAGCAGCAGCCTGTGACGACTGGCTGCACCTGTGAGCCTCACACGGCGTTTCCGCAGGCGGGAGTGCTGTGGGTGACCCTGTGAGCTGTGAGCGGAGGCTTGCGGCGGGACGGTGTGACCGGATCAGGGGCGGCGGGCGAGGACGTCGTTGATGCGGGAGGCGTCGGCGACCCAGGTGGCGGCGGCCGGCGCGATGAAGCCGAGGACGGCCCGCAGGTCGTCCCGGCGGGCCGCGAGCGGCATGGTCCAGATGCCTTCGTGGTGGGCGATGCGGTTGCGGAGCTTGTGGAGGCGCTGGACGGGGTCCTCGATGAGGGTCAGGGCGCGGCTGGGGGCGTGGGGGAAGGCGCCGGCGAGGTCGGGCCAGAGGGTCGCGCGGTACTGGCGGGCGAGCAGGAAGCGCCAGAAGCCGAACCCGAGTTCCGCGATGATCTTTCCGCGCGGTGTGGCCGCTCCGCCGCGCTGGGCACGCTGGCGAGCGGTGCGGATGTCGGCGCGGGCCTTGTCGCTTAGCGGGACGGCGGGGTCGTCGTACCACTCGGCGGTGCGGCCGCGGTGCTGTTGACGGTGTACGAGCCGGGCGTCCATGGCGTTGCGCAGCATGATCTCCAGGTGCCCCAGCGACTCGAAGAACGCGGCTGCGGCCGCGCTGTTCCACCGGTACAGCACCAGCGCGGCCGTCGCGTCGCCGCCGCAGGCGGCCAGGTACGGGGCGAAGCGGTCAGAGCTGATCAACGTGACCACGGTCGAGTGGCTGGACGGCGGTGAGGATGCGGGCGGTGTGCTGGGCATGGTGGGGCCATCGTAGGTACACTGGGCGACGAAGACCCTGGAATCGTCCCTGGTAGCCCCGAAGGGGCAGGCCACACGCCCAGGGTTCAGCTTCTCGAAGGCCGTCCGGCACCCGCCGGGCGGCCTTCTTGCGTGGCCGCCCCACTCTCGAAATCTATCCGATCGGGTTAAATAAATAGGTTAAAGATCAGGGTAAAGTCTGTTAGTGTTCGGGGTGGAGGTAGTCGCACATGGCATCCGAGGAAGAGCTGTTCGCGAACATTGACGCGTTGTTGGAGGAGGAACCGCAGCTCCCGCCGCCGGCGGAGCGTGCCCGGCTTCGCGAGGCCGCTGGCATCACCCAGGCCCGGCTCGCGGTCGCGTTGAAGACGTCGACGCAGACGGTGAAGAACTACGAGAACGGTCGCTCCGAGCCGAAGTCGCCGCGCTTGGAGGCGTATCAGCGGCTGCTGAAGGGGTGGGCGGCGAAGTACCCTGCGCACGGCGCTCCCGCTGCACCCGCCCCGGCCCCGGCCCCGGCCCCGGCCGCCACGATGGAGCCGGAGGTGCCCGAGACGTTCGCCGGCCCGGCCGCCTCTGAGCCGGAGGCGCCGGCTGCCGCACCGGTGCAGGCTCCGGCCGGGCCCGAACGGCGCGCCCGTGCGGCCGCGCGTCCGGCGACGTCGCGGCGTCTGGCGGCGAAGAAGGCGGTGAAGCCCGCGAAGCCGGCCGTCGACCCGCGCTTCCCGCACGGCCCGCTGGCCGTGCTGGATGGTGACGGCTCCGCATACGGCGTGGGCGGCATCGTGCTCGACTGCCCGGCCACTACGGTGCCGGAGCTGGTGGAGTGGACGCTGCGCGAGTCCGGTCTCGGTGCCGCGAAGCTCAATCGGTACGGCAAGGACAGCGACCCGCTGATCGTCCTCACCGCCGCGGCCGCCGTGAAGCTCGGACTGCCCGAGCGCCTGGAGGGCCACGAGCAGCGCCGCTCCCTGCGCCTGCCGGAGGACCACCCGGTCGTCAAGCAGGTCGCGAAGGCGAAGTGGCAGCTCACGCAGCGCGGGTTCGGCCCATGGGCGCGGATCTACCGCAAGGCGCAGGGCCGTGACCGGCAGTGCGTGCAATTGGCGATCCTGTCGTGGGATGCCCTCGATGAGCGGTCCTGGCCCGGCGTCTCCCAGATGGAGCCGGCCGACATCGCCCGCGTGCTCGGGGTGTACGCCCAGCGGGTCATCACCCCGCGCGGCTCCACCGCCGTCTCGGGCCTGGAGCTGATGACCGCCATGCGCCCGCCGACGAAGCCGGAGCGCGATGAGCAGACCGGCAACTGGATCTCCGGCCACAACCTGGGCTCGCTGGGGACGGAGCCGATGGACCCGGCTCCGCCGGAGGCCACCGCGGAGCACCCAGTCGTCGTTCAGTCCGGCTGGAAGGGCGGGTTCCTCAACGAGGAGGCGTACCAGTGGGTGCGCTCGGTGGACTTGCTCAGCGATGAGGAGTGCCTGTTGCCCTTCGCGGTCGGCCTCGACCTGAACACGGCGTTCTTGGCCGCCGCGGCCCGCCTGGTTGTCGGCCTGTCCGCGCCCGACCACTTCCACGCCCCGAAGTTCAACCCGAAGATCCCCGGGAGCTGGCTGGTCGACCTGTCCCGCATCGAGCTGGACCCTCGTCTGCCCTCGCCGTTCACGCCGGACGGCTCCCGGCCGACGGGCCCGGCCTGGTACCAGACGCACACCGTCGCCTACGCCCAGGAGCTCGGGTACGACGTGCACCCGATCGAGGCGTACCTGCGGCGCGAGACCGGCGCCTACCTGGACCCGTGGCACGACCGCCTCAAGAACGCCTACGTCGACACCCTCGCCGACCTGGGCGTCACTAAGGACCTGGACGACCGCGCTTTCCTCGCCGCGATGGAGCAGCACAAGCAAGTCGATCCGGCCCTGGCCGCAGTCCTCGCGGCCATCAAAGCCACGGTGAAGGGGGGCGTGGGCAAGCTGCGCGAGCGCCCGCAGGGCAAGCACTACAAGGACGGCGAGCGGTGGCCGGCCCTTCAGCGGCCGACCTGGCGCCCGGACATCCGCGCCGCCGTCATCTCCAAGGCGCGGGTCAACATGCACCGCAAGCTGCTGAACATGGCGAAGATGACGGGTCTGTACCCCCTCGCCGTGCTCTCCGACTGCGTCGTCTACCCCTCGCCCGGCGCCTCGCCGCTGGACTTCCTCCCGTACGCCGCCTCGGGCAAGCCGCAGCCGGGCGGCTTCCGCCTCGGGCCCACGCCGGGCCTGGCGAAGCTGGAGGGCGTCCAGGAGATGTCCTGGGCCGTGGACCTGATGGAGAAGGGCCTCAACCCCGCCCGCCACATCAAGGGCGGCGACGCCGTCCTCGACGAGGGCGAGTAGGACCGCGACCCGCGACCGCCGGCACCGGCATGACGCCGTCCCAACGAAAAGGCCGGCGCGCACCTCAACCGCACCGAAGGAGCCGTACCCGATGACCACCACCGACGCCGCGCCTCCGCAGTGGCCCGTTCCCACCGCCCCGCCCGCCCATGACCCGGCACTGTTGGCGCGGGCGATGCGGGACATGCGCCTGACCTGGCGCGCCCGCGGCGTCCTGGCCGAACTCGCCACCGGCTACACCCCCGGCCAGGCCCCCACGGTCAGCGAACTGATCTCCCTCACCCGCGATGAGCGCCTGGCCGCCGAGGGCCGCGACGCCTTCCGCAAGGCGGTCGGCGAACTGCGCGCCCTCGGCTACCTCACACCCGACGCCACCACGGCCTCCGGTGTGGGCGAGCGCCTGGTCGTGGACCTCGCCCCGGCCGCCGACGCCCGCCTGATCCCTCAGCGCTACGGCCACAGCCTGTTCACGGACGGGAGCTGACCGGTGGGGGAGATTGAGGGCGCTATCGAGCGAGCCGATCAGGAAGCGTTCACCCGTCAGCCACCCAAGAGCCTCAAAGCGCGCATCAACTTCCTGGTGGGGCAGATGAAGACCACCAAGGCCGTTGCCGCCGAGCTCGGCGTCAGCCAGCGCTCGGTGGAGCGTTACCGCACCGGCGAGCGCAAACACCCGCCCAAGCCCATCGCGGACCGGATCGACACGGCCGTACGCGCCCGCTGGCAGCCGAAGGTCCGAGGGCGCCGCCGGAAACAGGCCGCCACCAGCACCGGCATCACCGTGGAGACCCGGGCCCGGTTCGGCTATACCGCGCCGATCGGCACTACCGACGACGGCCGGATGCGCCGCCTGACCGTCCACCTTCCGCCGGCCTACGCCCGTCGTCTGTTCGACGCCCAGCAGCAGGGCGCCACCGACCAGCAGATGCGGGACATCGTCGCCGAAGGACTGCAGGAGGTGTACTTCAAGGATGGCGGACGCCGCGCCGCGGGCCTCGAGGTCGCCGTCACCGACATCGACTACTTCGACGTCTCCTACTGACCGGAACCGGACTCAAGCGGCCGCGCACCGCTGTGTGACTGCGCGCTTCACTTCAGCCGGGGTTTCTGTCGCGTCGGATGACTTTGGTGGTTCCGGCGGGGCTGGTGTACCCCTGCCCGCTGTGCCACTGGCCGATGCGGGTGGCACAGCACGCAGCGACGGTCGAGGTGCGGTGCGAGGCCCACGCACCCCGCGGCGTGCACTACCGCCGCACCGCCAGTCCTGCTGGTGCGGGCCCGCCTGAGCTGGTCGGCACGGGGAAGAAGGCAACACCCGTGCAAGGGCTGCCGGCCAGCACGGAACACCTGGCCCTGGCCCGCCCGGTGTGGCGCTACGGGGTCCTGCCGACACTGATGGAACTGCACCTGCGCAACGAGGTCGCCGACCTTCCGCACGTCACTGTGGAGATGTGGCCCGGCGAGCTGCGGCCGGACGAGTACGACCTGCACATCACGGTGGCGGTGCCGGGCCGGCGCACACAGCACTTCCGGGCGGACGCCAAAGCATGGGAGTCGGTGGTCGCCCTCGGCGACGCGCTGATGGAACGCGAGCCGCCGCGGTGCCCGCTGACGATTGTGCTCCCTGACCACCAGGACCGCGAGCGGCACTACCTCGCCGCCAGGCTCCGCGGCCGCCTTATCACGGTGACCACCCTCAGCCGGCTGGTCAAGCGCATCAAGACGGCATCCGGAGCGCCGCAGTGAGGCCTGAGGAGTGGGAGCTGCGGCGGCTGACGGCGCGGTGCCGCTGGCGATCGCCGAGATGTACTTCGGCTTCCGCAACCCTCAGGGTGAGCTGGTCGTCCCGCTGGACCAGGCCTACTACATCTGGGCCGCCGCGCGCGTGGATCTGTGGGACCAGTGGCCCCGCCTGCCGCGCCGGGTACGGGAACTGGCCGGCCGGTACTGGCATGTGCGAGAAGACGACCTGGCCAGCCGGGACACGTTCTATGCCATGGCCCGCGCCTACGCTGCCAGCCCGGACGGCCTGTACTGCCTGCCGGAGGATGTACCGCCCCGGGAGGCCCGGTACCTGGTCGTGGCGCACGCACAAAACCCCCTGCGGCTGGCAAAGCAGCTGGTGAGCGAGGCTGAGGAGCTCTTTTACCAGGCCCGCAGCCCGCTGCCCGTGGCCGGCCCCGGGCAGTGGTGCTTCGGCGGACGCGAACCCTCGGTGGTGACGATCCCCGACACCGAGAAAGACGCCCAGGTGCTTCCGCTGCGGCTGCGTACCGCCGCCTACCGGCCCACCACGACGGTGTCCCGCAAGAAGGTGCTGCACCTGGCGCGCTGACAGGCGGCCGCCACCCCCGACCGTCATGGGTGGACACCCGGCCTGCTGACCGCGTTCTTCGACAAGCTCCTCGACGCCGAGGACCGCCCTGTCACCCGCCTCCAACTGCCCGCCGGAGCCATCAGAGTCCTCAACGCACCGACCGGCGTCGGCAAGAGCGTCCTGATGAACGCGATCGCCCCCCTGCTCGCCCAGCAGAGGCAGGGCCCCATCGCAGTGGTCGTCGGCCAGATCCACGACAGTCTCAGCGGCGCGGAACGCATCGAGGCGGACAACGACCTCGTCCGCCAGGTAGCCACCTAGCTGTATTGACCCGTGAGGTTGGGGACGCGGCTGGCGGGTGGCTGACCTTTCAGCGCGGTGTGTCCGCGGTGGTGATTGTAGGTGTGCAGCCAGGCGGGGTAGGCGTCGCGTCGTTCCTGCTCGGTGCGGTAGGGCTTGGCGTAGGCCCATTCGTCGAGCAGGGTGCGGTTCAGGCGCTCGACTTTGCCGTTGGTCTGGGGCCGGTAGGGTCGGGTGCGCTTGTGGGCGATGCCTGCGGCGGCCAAGGCATCGCGCCACAGGTGGGACTTGTAGCAGGAGCCGTTGTCGGTCAGGACCCGCTCGACAGTGATCCCGCACGAGGTGAAGAACTCCTGGGCCCGGGTCCAGAAGGCGGTCGCGGTCTCCTTCTTCTCGTCGGTCAGGATCTCGCTGTAGGCGAGGCGGGAGTGGTCGTCGACGGCGGTGTGGATGTAGCTGTAGCCGGTGCCGGAACGGGTTTTGCGGCCGGCGTGGCGGCCCAGCACCTTGTGTCCGCCGCCGTCGGGGATGTTGCCGAGTTTCTTGATGTCCACGTGCACCAGCTCGCCGGGCCGTTCGCGTTCGTAGCGGCGTATGGCTCGGCTGGTCGCGCGGTCCAGGTGCGTGAGCCGGGCCAGCTGGTAGCGGGTCAGCACTCGATGCACCGTTGAGGGGACCAGGCCGAGCAGGCCGGCGATGCGGGCTGGCCCCCAGCGGCGCAGGATGCGGAGCTTGATGATCCGGCGTTCGGTGCGGGTCGGTGTCCGGCGTGGGCTGTGGTGGGGGCGGGAGGAGCGGTCGGTCATGCCGGCCTCGCCCAGGACTCGGTAGCGGCCGGCCCATCGTTGGGCCGTGGTCGGGGAGACCTGGAAGCGTTCGGCGGCCCGCCGTAGGGTCCAGCCGTCCTCGACGACGCAGCGGGCCAGACGCAGCCGGCCGGTCTCGGTCAGGGGTGCATTACGGTGGGGCACGAGGGCCTTTCGGTCGGTGTAGACGTCGCAATCCACACCGAACCCGGAAGGCCCTCACCCGTTCAAGATCCCGCAACCGAGACCTGCATCACCCGTCCACAACCTCCCGGGACAGAACACCGACCAGTGGCAGGGCACCTCCACCGCGGCCACCAGCCGCACCCTGCTTATCGCCTGCCTACGCCAGGGCCTGCGCCTGGCTCGCGACCACCGCCTGACGGACCTGACCTGGCTCACCGACGCCGCCTACGCGTACGACAACGAC
This sequence comes from Streptomyces sp. WZ-12, assembly GCF_028898845.1. Taxonomy (NCBI): domain Bacteria; kingdom Bacillati; phylum Actinomycetota; class Actinomycetes; order Kitasatosporales; family Streptomycetaceae; genus Streptomyces; species Streptomyces sp. WZ-12. The sequence continues at coordinate 62,872 of NZ_CP118575.1, forward strand.
GCCATCTGGGAACCCCTGGCCCCGCCCGCCCACGACCACAGCAACACGAACCCGTCGCTGAAGTTCAACGAGGTCGAAGAGCCCTTCGAGTTCCTGATGCCGGACCAGATCCCGACGCTGGTCGAGACCACTCGCAACGTCCGGGACCGGTTCCTGGTCTCCCTCGGTGCGGTCACCGGCATGCGGATTGGTGAACCGCTCGGCCTGCACCGCCAGGACATGCACCTGCTGTCGGACTCGCGGGTCCTGGGCTGCCCAGCGGCCGGCCCGCACGTCCACGCCCGGCGTCGGCGAGACAACACCAACGGGGCTCTGGCAAAGGCCCGCGTTCCCCGCGCGATCCCGGTCACCACCGACGTGGTCGGCCTCTACGCCGACTACACGTACGAGCGGGCCCGGCTGCTGCCCCAGGACGACCAGGAACTCGTCTTCGTCAACCTCTTGAGGTGCCTCGAGGTTTCCGGACAGGCGTCCAATAGGATCGCCTGGAACAGGGAACGAGGAACAAGCAGTGGCACCGAGAAAGTACTCCCCGGAGTTCCGTGAGGAAGCCGTCCGGATTGCCTTGAGTTCGAGCAAGACGGTCACCGAGGTCGGCCGGGAACTCGAGATGAATCCGGAGACGCTCCGTGGCTGGATGAAGAAGCACCAGAAGCGGAATGAGTTGCCCGCCGATGCCGGCCTGCCCGTCAGTGAGCGTGCGCGACTGAAAGAGCTGGAACGGCGCAACCACGAGCTCGAGATGGAGAACGCCTTCCTGACAAAAAGCCGCAGCGTACTTCGCGAAGGATCCCCGGTAGCGAGCAAGTACGAGTTCATCGATGAGATGCGACTTGATACGGCGGAGTACGTCTACAGCGTCGAGTTCATGTGCAGCAGACTCGGCGTTTGCAGATCCGGCTACTACGAATGGCGCGACCGTCCAGAATCCGCAACAGCCAAGCGGCGCGAGGAACTGAAAATGCTCATCAAGAAGGCATTCGAGGAATCCGACAGCACCTATGGCTACCGGCGCGTCCACGCCCAGCTGGCCCGCTGGGGCCGCGCCGTCGGCCCGGAGCTGGTCCGCCGCCTCATGCGCGAGATGGGCCTGGAACCCTGCCAGCCGAGGCCGAATCGTTTCGGCCTCACCCAAGCCACGGCCAGCCTGGTGCCAGACCTTGTCGGCCGCGACTTCACCGCCGACACACCCGGCGAAAAACTTGTCGGCGACATCACCTACATACCGACGACAGAGGGCTGGCTTTATCTCGCGACCATTATCGACTGCTGCAGCAAGGAAGTTATCGGCTACGCAATGGATGACCACTACCGGACGCCGCTCATCGTCCGGGCTATCCGTAACGCGGCACGAAACCGCAAGCTCACCAAGGGCGCGATATTTCATAGCGATCGCGGCAGCAACTCCATGTCCACCGAGTTCGCAGATGTCCTCAAGAAGCTTCAACTCCGAAAGTCCGCCGGGCGCACGGGGATCTGTTTCGACAACGCGATGGCCGAATCATTCTTCGGAGTCCTCAAGAACGAACGCGTATCGCGCGTCACGTACTTGACCCGCGAGGCCGCACGACAGGACATCACTCGATACATAGAATTCTGGTACAATCGCAAGCGCCTTCACTCGGCAGTGGGGTACCACCCTCCCCGCGAAGTCCACGCCGAGCACCAGAAGCTGCGAATAGCCGCGTGAAATAGACCGCCAGACGACTGTCCGGAAAACGCGAGGCCCCTCACCTCCACCCAGCCGTGCGCGGCCGGACCCTGTTCGAGGCAGGCGGCGGTTTCTCCAGACAGCGCGGGGACAGACGACACCGCGATCCGCCTGGACCACGGGACGCCAGGGCCCCAGGCCCGCCGTCCCGCCACAACTGATGCCACTGGTAGGCCGATTTCCGACTCACCCGCAGGCGCTGTGCGACCTCCGACGGCTTGATCTCCTGCTCGAACAACTCGGCCGCCTGTACTCGTACGGCCCCGCAGCGGTCAGTCCGCCCCCATCCGCATACCTCACACACAACGGAATACGACCAATACCCCAGCAACGTCAGGGGTTTCATGAAAGATCACCCTGACGAGCCGAAGTCGGTATTGATCGGCAAGCCCTAAACGCAGCGGCATTGCCGGGGGGTGGATCGAGGATCACCGAAGGTTTCTTATACGGCTCGAGCTTCCTGATGGGCCTGGGAAATCCGGAAGACGATGAACTCCGCCGGGCGTACCAAGGCGACACCGACGTCGCAGATGACCTTGGCAGCGGCGATAGTCTCGGGGGTGTTGTTGCTTTCGTCGCATACGACGTAAAATGCCTCCCGTGCGATGGCTCCCTGCAGGGCACCTGAGCGCCATTGTGTCTTCAAAAACTGGGAGACATTTGCGCACAAGGTGTCGCGGAGTTGCTGATCGTTCGGTTCGAAGACGGCCCAGCGTGTGCCGAGCTTGAGGGATTCTTCGAGGTAGTTCATCAAGCGGCGTAGGTTCACGTACCGCCACTGGTCTTCCTTCGACAGGGTGCGCGCGCCCCATACGCGGTTGCCCCAGCCTGGGAAGGAGCGGAGACAGTTGATGCCTTCGGCGTTGAGCGGATCCTGATCGCGGTCGGTCAGTTCCCGCTCCAAGGCCTTTACATCCTGTAGCGCTATGTTGGCTGGGGCCTTGTGCACTCCCTTCTCTCGGTCCGCTTTGCACCACACTCCTGACACAGGTCCCGACGGTGGTACCAGGTGGCCGCGGGATGTCTCCACCCACGGGTAGTACAGTGCCGCGTACCGACTGTCCGTATCCGTCAGCCCGAGTTCCCGCACGTACGCCTGCACCCTGTCCGGGTTCGCTCCCTTCGGCGGGTCCATAATCACCATTCGGTTTTCATTCGCGCAATGTTGCGCCGCCTTCTGCCAAATTCCCGCCGCTCGAGCTTCGGTGATCCCGGGGATATTCCAGACATCGGGGATCGTGACCATGGTGACCTCAGGAACTCTCTCCAGTGCGGTCAAACCGACCCCGGGAAGACTTTGAGACTCCCCGATAATACGCTCGATCAGCTCATCCGCCGGTAGAACGATCCCTTCATCGCTTGTGGTGCGTATTCCGGCTACCCAACACACTCCGCCACCGTTGGAGAAAAATCCATAAACCGCATCCCACAACGAAAAAGTCAGCCCAGCCTCCTGATGAGCCACCCCCACCGTGTGATACTCGCCCGCGGCGATTGCGACGATGTCACGCCAGCTATCAAGCTCTTCCGGAATATAACCCGTATCTTCGCCGCTGCGGGTGTAGTGAACCTCGCCATTCTTGTCCACCCCCACCGTGTGATAATTGCCCGCGGCGATTGCGACGATGTCACGCCAGCTATCAAGCTCTTCCGGAAGATAACCCGTATCTGCGCCGCTGCGGGTGTAGTGAACCTCGCCATTCTTGTCCACCCCCACCGTGTGATAATTGCCCGCGGCGATTGCGACGATGTCACGCCAGCTATCAAGCTCTTCCGGAAGATAACCCGAATCTGCGCCGCTGCGGGTGTAGTGAACCTCGCCATTCTTGTCCACCCCCACCGTGTGCATCAAGCCCGCGGCGATTGCGACGATGTCACGCCAGCTATCAAGCTCTTCCGGAATATAACCCGAATCTCCGCCGCTGCGGGTGTAGTGAACCTCGCCATTCTTGTCCACCCCCACCGTGTGAATCCTGCTCGCGGCGATTGCGACGATGTCACGCCAGCTATCAAGCTCTTCCGGAATATAACCCCAATCTCCGCCGCTGCGGGTGTAGTGAACCTCGCCATTCTTGTCCACCCCCACCGTGTGCATCAAGCCCGCGGTGATTGCGACGATGTCACGCCAGCTATCAAGCTCTTCCGGAATATAACCCCAATCTCCGCCGCTGCGGGTGTAGTGAACCTCGCCATTCTTGTCCACCCCCACCGTGTGCATCAAGCCCGCGGTGATTGCGACGATGTCACGCCAGCTATCAAGCTCTTCCGGAATATAACCCGAAGATGCACGGGAGGCGGTATAAACCATCTCACTTGCCACAGCACCTGCTGGTGGAGGACCGTAAATGTCCGTGAACTCATTCCAGGAGCGTACGAGGGTGGGTTCAGCGGGTCCGGTGAGGGTGAATCCGATGAAGGCAGGAACGGAAGTACTGACGCCAGCGATGGAACGCATACCGCTGAGCTGTTCCTCGACGTAGATACCAGGAGTGCTATACGGAGCAGGGGGAGGCATAAGTGACTGCTTTCCGAGCCCCGGAGACAGTCACCAGGGACTCATCGGAAGTGACGGAACAGCCGGCGCGGGAAGGTCATGTCAGCTCGGCAAACTGCTGAAGCAGCTTGAATCCAGCCTTGCGTCAGCCAAATGAGGGAGAGTGATTTCACGTACGCTCGCCAGTCTGGCAGACCGGTACCGCCTAAAGCCTTCCCAACAAGAGCCCCTTAGGGGCAGGTACTACAGCCTCAGATCTTGTGAGGTTCCCCCGTCGTTCGGGAGGCGCTGATCAGCTGGTCAGGAGGGGTTGACGGGGTTTCAGGTTCGCTCGTTCGGCCGTTGCCTGCTCGGCGTAGTACTTCTCCTCGAATTCGATCGGGCTGAGGAAGCCGAGTCGTTCCTGGGTGCGGCGGGAGTTATAGAAGCCGTCTGTGTACTCGAAGAGCGCGAGGTTCGCCTCGGCACGTGTGGCGAAGACGCGGCCGCGCACGCACTCGGTCTTGATCAGCATCCACAGGTTCTCCGCGAGGGCGTTGTCGTGGCTGTCCCCGACGGAGCCCATGGACGCGTCAACTCCTGCCCGCAGCAGGCGAGTTGTGAGCTTGATGGATGTGTACTGACAGCCGTGGTCGGCATGGTGGATGAGCTTGCCGGGCTCGACCTCGCGGGACGCGAGGGCGTACTCCAGCGTGGTCAGGACCAGGTCGGCGTCCGCGCGGGCGGAGGTCTCCCAGGCCACCACCCGGCGGGAGAACGCGTCCCGGATCCAGGGCGATGAACCTTCTCGGGGGGCGAGACGTCATGGTCCATCATGGATGGTCGAGTTGCCTGGTCTGCGGCGTTGGTGAAACGAGACGCGGCTCCGGATGATCAAGGTGTCGAAGCCGTTGATCACGTACCGGAGCCGCGTTCGCATGTCATCTTCCCTGATCTCTGCCGTCACCCGCCACCATGACCAGTTGCCGGACAGCGGCACGTACGACGCCTGGCGCCTGGCCGATCTGGCCGGCTTCCTCGACCAGTTGCCCGACCCGCGCTGTCGGCGCGGACGGCGCTACTCCCTCGGCGCCCTGCTGACCCTGTGCACGCTCGCCGTTCTTGCCGGGGCCACCGGCTGGGCCACCATCACCCGCTTCGCCATCGGCCTGTCCCTCGCGGACCGGCAGCGCATCGGCCTGGCGCGCGGCGTCCCCCGCGCGATCACACTGGCCCGGCTGCTGCGTCGGCTGGACGCCGACCTGCTCGATGACGCCCTCGGCGCCTGGGTCCAGCTCCAGCACGCCGATCCGCTCGCCACCCCGCAGGGCACCGGCCCACGCAAGAGAGGGGCCGTCGCGGTGGACGGCAAGACGGTCCGCGGCTCACGCACCCGCGATCAGCGCGCCGTCCACCTACTGGCCGCCTGCCTGCACGGCACCCGTGCCGTGATCGCCCAGCGCCAGGTCGAGACCAAGAGCAACGAAATCACCGCCTTCCAGCCCCTGCTGGCAGAGCTCGATCTGACCGACACGGTGGTCACCTTCGACGCCCTGCTCACCCAGCACGACCACGCCCGCTTCCTGGTCGAGGAGAAGAACGCGCACTACATCGCCCTGATCAAGGCCAACCACCCCACGCTGCACGCCCGGTTGAAGCAGCTGCCCTGGAAGGAGGTCCCGCTGATGGGCTACACCCGCGCCACCGCGCACGGCCGTGACGAGATCCGCAGGATCAAGGCAGTCACCGTTCCCGACCTGCCCTTTCCCCACGCGGCTCAGGCCCTGCAGATCGTGCGCCGCCGCCGCGTACTGTCCACCGGCAAACTCACCCTCGAACGCGTCTACGCGCTCACCGACCTGACCATGCACCAGGCCACCGTCCCCCACCTCGGCGAACACGTCCGCGAGCACTGGGGCGTGGAAGCCCTGCACCACGTGAGAGACGTGACCCTGCGCGAGGACGCCTCAAAGATCCGCATTGGCAACGCGCCCCGCGTCATGGCCGCCCTGCGCAACACCGCCCTCGCCCTGGCCGAGCTCGCCGGCTGGCACAACCATGCCGCCGCCGTTGATCACTACCGGTCACACCCCGACCACGCGCTCGACCTCATCAAGCCCGTCCTCTGAGAAAGATCGCGCCCTGGTCCCGGATCGCCGACAGCCACAGCGGGCCCTCGCCGGTCGAGATCATCGTCAGGTCGGTGACCCACAGCCGGTTCGGCGCCGGTGCGGTGAAGTCCCGGTTGACCAGGTCCGGGGCGAGTGTGGCCTTCGGATCCCGGCGCGTGAAGCCTGTGCGGCGCGGGCTGATGCCCGCCAGGTCGGCCTCGCGCATCAGGCGCTCGACCCGCTTGCGGCCCACGCGTGTGCCCTCGCGTTTCAGCACGGCATGCACGCGCGGAGAGCCGTAGATCCCGCCGGACTCGGTGTGGATCTCCTTGATCCGCTCGGTCAGCTCGACGTCGCGACGCCGCCGCTCGCACGGCTGCTTCTCGGCGCGGCGCCAGCGGTAGTAGGTGGAGGAGGCGATGTGCAGTTCCCGCAGGACGCACTCGACTCCCAGGTCAGGGTGCTCGTCGAGGAGCCCCGTCACCTGGGCCGGGTCGGGTCGAGTTGCGCCGCGAAAAAAGCCGAGGCCGTCCGCAGAACTTCGTTCGCGCGCTTGAGCTGGGCGTTCTCCTTGCGAAGCGCGGCGAGTTCGACGCGTTCGTCGCTGGTCAGCCGGTCGTCCCGCTCGCCGGCATCGGCCTCGGCCTGCCGGATCCAGCCGCGCAGGGCCTCGGGATGCACGCCGAGCTCGATAGCCAGTCGCTTGATCTGGGGCTTCGGGTCGGAGGTCCGGTACATCCGCACCGCACGCTCGCGCAACTCCAGCGAGTACTTCCTGGGGGCAGCCATGGTCGATGTTCCTCTCATGAGAACCATCTGACCCTCTGTCACCATCCTCCGCATCTCGGGGGAACCTCACTCGGCTTTCTTGGCCAAGTCCTGCATGTCGGACTCGATGCCGGCACCTGCCTCGTAGACCGCGGTGTTGATGCCGGTGCCGACGGAGTTCTTGTAGGCGGCATCGGCGACCTTGCCTCGGTCGCTGAGGTGCCTGCCGCCGAAGCTGCCGTGCTCCTCCATGCCCTGGAAGACCTTGTGGCCCCCAGCGTTGCCGGTGGCTCCCGTGGCGGCGTTCGTGCCCACGTCCCACACCGTGCTCACGGTGTCCTTGCTGTCGTCCGTCAGGTCGGCGGTGAGGCCGCCGGCGATGTTGCCGAGCGCGCCGTTGGCGGCGTTGCCGGCCTTGCCTCCACCACTGAGCACCTTGCCGACCGCGCCGGTCAGCTTGGCGCCGTCCGCGAGCGAGGCTCCTCCCGCGGCGAACAGGGCTGTGCCCGTGGCCTCTTTGGCGGCTGTGTCGAAGTCATCGCCCACCGTCACCTTCTGCCCGGTCAACGCCTGGTTGATCATCTGGCTGCCGGAGTCGGCGACGAAGTTCGTGGCGAAGTTTTCCGCGCCCTTCTTGACGAGCTGGCCGCTGACTCGGGCGACTCCGGTGAGCACCTTCTCGATGGTCGCCACCGTTTCAGCGCTCAGTCCGCTGAAGGGCGTTGTCGAGTTGTTGGTGTGGGTGGTGAGTTGGGGTGTGATGAGGGTGCGGGTGTGTTCGCGGTGGCGCCTTGGTCAGCCGGTCACGGTCGCGGCGGTGACGGTCTTCCAGACGGTGAAGTGTTCGGTCATTTCGGTGCGGTAGTCACTGGCTGTGAGCAGGTGCCGCCGGGGTCGGAAGTGTGAGGAGATCTGGGAGAAGCAGGCAAGGGATGTCTGGGCCGCTCCGACGGGGGGAAGTTCTTCATGGCGCGTTCGCGTTGTCTGGTGGGCTGTTGGCTGTTCTCGGCCCGGTTGTTTAGGTACTTCGAGGTGCGGTGCTCGACCGAGGGCATGACCTGGCGGTGGGTGGCGTCGTAGGAGCGGAGTTTGTCGGTGACGATCACGCGGGGCAGGTACGCGTACTCCTTGAGGAGCTTGCGGAAGAACCGCTTCGCCGCCGTGGTGTCCCGCTTGTCCGTGACGAGAATGTCGAGGACGTTGCCGTCCTGGTCCACCGCGCGCCAGAGGTAGCGCATCCGGCCGTTGACCTTGATGAACACCTCGTCCAGGTGCCACTTGTCGCCCGGGCGAGGCCGGCGGCGACGCAGTTGTCTGGCGTAGGCCGGGCCGAACGTGGTGCACCAGGCGCGGATCGACTCGTACGAGACGACGACGCCACGCTCGAAGAGGAGCTCCTCGACCTCCCGGTACGAGAGCGGAAAACGGTGATACAGCCACACCGCGTGAGCGATCACCTCGGCCGGGAAGCAGTACCCCTTGTACGACGACGCCCCCTCGGACCCCACGACCGACCCCTCCCACAACGACCCAACATCAAGATCACCTCACGCCACCCACAACAACCCGATAGCGCCGTCCCAACATCAATCGCGGGTCAACCCGTTAGGATGCGCCCATGGCTCAGAAAGTCGTAACTGTCTACACGGATGACCTCACGGGCGAAGAATCATCGGAGGCCACCACCCACACCTTCGCCATTGATGGCGTACAGTACGAAATTGACCTGAATCCGGATAGTTTCGACCAACTATTGGAAGCAATGGCACTCTTCAGGACGTCTGGTCGGCGGGTCGGCAAAGCTCGCAAGCCCCGCCAGGAAAGGGCTGCTAGCCGTGACGACAGCGCGGCGATTAGGGCCTGGGCCAAGGGGGCCGGCTACGAGGTCAGCGACCGTGGTCGAGTTCCCACGGAAGTGCGTGAGGCATACGACAAGGCCCACTGATTATGCCCAAGTTCCGGTAGGCTCCGGTAGCCCCCTCATCGTCTTCCGTTCTTGTGGTCGTCGCAACACCACGGCTCAAGAGGTGACGGGCGGGTCTGTTCAATGAGTCTTTTTCATCCCGGCTCTGGATGGGTGAAAGGCCTGGTCAGGTAGGGTGTGGGTGACGAGGCAGGGCCCCTGTCGTTGGCGTGGTGATCTCACCCATCACACTGATGTCCGAGGGGCCTTGTTGGTTGCTTATTCGTAACTGGTTAGGTCTGTGGGGCTGGTGGGCGTGTGGGATCGCCGGGTGGCCCGGGGTTTCAGGGGGTCCTACGTTGTTGTGTGGGTTGGACGGGCCAGTCGTAAGGTCCAGGGATCCAGAGACACCGGGTGTGGCTTTCAGGGGGTTGCCCTCGATGGTTCCCGCCACCTGGCCGCCCGGTGTCTCACGACGACTCGGCCGCTGATTAGGAGCTGCGGGCCCCGCGGGTGCATCGCTGAGTAGGACCACGCTGGCGAGGTCGTCCGGAAGAACAGTGCACAACGAACGACCGGAGGAACAGGTGGCCCAGATCTGGGCGGGTACGGACATCGGCAAGACGCACCATCACTGCGTGGTCCTGGACGCCGAGGGCAGGCGGCTGCTGTCGCGGAGAGTACTGAACGACGAGCCGGAACTGCTGGCTCTGCTCGCTGACGTCCTGGCGATCAGCGAGGACGTGGTGTGGGCGGTCGATGTTGCCGACGGTATGGCCACCCTGCTGATCAATGTGCTCCTCAACCACGGCCAGCAGCTCGTCTACATACCCGGCCTTGCGGTCAGCCGGGCATCCGCCGGCTACCGGGGCGTGGGCAAGACCGACGCCAAGGATGCGACCGTCATCGCCGACCAGGCCCGGATGCGGCGGGACCTGACGGTCCTGCGGCCGGATGACGAACGGGCCGTCGAACTGCGGATCCTCACGGACCGCCGCGCTGACCTCAACGCGGACCGCACCCGTCGGATCAATCGCCTTCGCGGTCAACTCACCAGCATCTTCCCGGCGTTGGAACGAGCAATGGATCTCGGCAACGTCGGCCCGTTGATCCTGCTGACCGGCTACCGGACCCCGGCCGCCCTGCGTCGAACCGGCCGCAGCCGACTGGAAACGTGGCTCAGGAACCGCAAGGTCCGCAGTGCCGAAGTCCTCGCCGAGGCCGCCCTGGAGGCGGCCGGGCGCCAGCACACCGCCGTCCCTGGGGAGAAGATCACCGCGCAGGTGGTCCACACCCTGGCGAAGGAGGTGATGGGCCTCAACGAGCAGATCGCCGAGATCGACAAGCTCATTGCGGCCCGGTTTCGCGACCACGAACTCGCCGAAGTGATCGAGAGCATGCCCGGCATCGGCCCGCTGATGGGCGCCGAGTTCCTCGCCGCCACCGCCGGCGATATGAGCCGCTTCGGCAGCTCCGACCGCCTGGCCAGCTTCGCGGGTGTCGCTCCCGTGCCCCGGGACTCCGGCAACGTCAGCGGCAACCTGCACCGTCCCCGGCGCTACCACCGCCGCCTGCAACGCGTCTTCTACACCTCCGCGCTCATCAGCATCCGCAACTGCGACGCATCCCGCCGCTTCTACGAACGCAAGCGCGCCGAAGGTAAACGGCATACCCAGGCGGTCCTCGCCCTGGCCCGGCGACGGGTGAATGTCCTGTGGGCCCTGATCCGTGACGGACGGTGCTTCCAAAGGGAACTCCCTGTCACAGTGGCGGGTTGACAACGTCATTAGGAGGTGGTGGGTGTCCAGGGTCTGCCGCGCATGGCGTGGGTGAGGACGTCGAGCATCTGCTGGCCGTGGCGGTCGGCGGTGGCGAAGTAGGTGCGGATCGCGGCGAAGTCGCGGGCTCCTTGCAGGGTGCGCAGGTGCGCAGGCTTCCGGAGATTTTGATGCGGAGTTTCGCCATGCGGATGGTCTGCTCGGCCGCGTTGTTGTCGAAGGGCAGGGCCGGGTCGTGGACCCAGCGCAGGTAGTCGTCCCAGCGGCGGTCCAGCCGCTGGAACAGGGCGTGATGCTTGGCCTCGGTCTTCGAGGACCGGGCGGCAGTGGCCGCGATGCCGTCGGTGACCGCGGTTCGCAGTGCGGCGAGTTCCCCGGTCGTAACTGGATAGGTCTGTGGGGCCAGTGTCGCGGGCGGTGTCGGCGGCCTTCTTCAGCGCGAGGAGGGCGTCGGTGGCGCGGTAGGCCGCACAGCGGGCGGCTTCGCTGCCGGTTTCGGTGACGGCGATCAGTTCGCGCAGCACGTGCGCGCTGCACAGGGCGTGCTCCGTGTGGGTGTAGGTGTCATAGGGGCCCAGGCGTCGTGCATGGCCAGGCCGGTGAAGTGCGGCAGTATCCGGCGGCGTCGGTCGCCTCGGTGCCTCGGCGCCGGTGGACGCTGAGGTGGACGAAGGAGCCGGTGGAGGCCGAGTGCAGCCAGTGCCTCGCCCCGGCGGTGCGGAACCCGGTCTCGTCGAAGAACGCCAGCGGGGCTGCCGCGATCTTCTCGACCGCCCGGTAGGCGAAGTCCGTCAGACGCGATGCACAGCGCCGCACCCAGGAGGCAACCGTGCCCGGGGCGATGGGCGCGCCGAACAGTTCCGCGAGTGCGGTCGCGGGTGCGGTGCTTCGACGGGAACTGTCCGTGCATCAGATATACGCCCACGGCGGTGATCCTCGGCCCGTACTGGACCGACTGATGGCGCCCTTTGAATTTGGCTCTGACCGCAGTTTCGTGAATCCCCAGGTCAGGGGTAGGAACGAGGGATCGTTTCAGCACGGTGTTCCCTGGCGTGGCGAGCAAGACGATCGAGGATGTGCTGTTTGCTGGGATCGATGTGCGAGTGGAGCGCGTCAACGATGTCTCCGGCGGCCTGGTGCTGGAGGCGGAGTCCACGGGTCGTCCGGGCCGGTGCCCGGACTGCCGGAAGCGGGCGGAACGCGTGCACAGTACGTACCAACGCTCCCTGGACGAGAGGCCGTTGGGTCCGCGTCGAGTCACAGTCCGGCTCCGGGTGCGACGGTTCTTCTGCGACCGGCCAAGCTGTTCACGCCGGACGTTCGTCGAGCAAGTCGGCGGGCTGACCGGCGGTACCGCCGGTCAAGCATCGGGATGACGGGCTGGCTCTGGTCGATCGCGGCGGAGTTGGGTGGCCGTCCGGCCGTGAGGTTCCCCCGTCGTTCGGGAGGCGCTGATCAGCTGGTCAGGAGGGGTTGACGGGGTTTCAGGTTCGCTCGTTCGGCCGTTGCCTGCTCGGCGTAGTACTTCTCCTCGAATTCGATCGGGCTGAGGAAGCCGAGTCGTTCCTGGGTGCGGCGGGAGTTATAGAAGCCGTCTGTGTACTCGAAGAGCGCGAGGTTCGCCTCGGCACGTGTGGCGAAGACGCGGCCGCGCACGCACTCGGTCTTGATCAGCATCCACAGGTTCTCCGCGAGGGCGTTGTCGTGGCTGTCCCCGACGGAGCCCATGGACGCGTCAACTCCTGCCCGCAGCAGGCGAGTTGTGAGCTTGATGGATGTGTACTGACAGCCGTGGTCGGCATGGTGGATGAGCTTGCCGGGCTCGACCTCGCGGGACGCGAGGGCGTACTCCAGCGTGGTCAGGACCAGGTCGGCGTCCGCGCGGGCGGAGGTCTCCCAGGCCACCACCCGGCGGGAGAACGCGTCCCGGATCGCCGACAGCCACAGCGGGCCCTCGCCGGTCGAGATCATCGTCAGGTCGGTGACCCACAGCCGGTTCGGCGCCGGTGCGGTGAAGTCCCGGTTGACCAGGTCCGGGGCGAGTGTGGCCTTCGGATCCCGGCGCGTGAAGCCTGTGCGGCGCGGGCTGATGCCCGCCAGGTCGGCCTCGCGCATCAGGCGCTCGACCCGCTTGCGGCCCACGCGTGTGCCCTCGCGTTTCAGCACGGCATGCACGCGCGGAGAGCCGTAGATCCCGCCGGACTCGGTGTGGATCTCCTTGATCCGCTCGGTCAGCTCGACGTCGCGACGCCGCCGCTCGCACGGCTGCTTCTCGGCGCGGCGCCAGCGGTAGTAGGTGGAGGAGGCGATGTGCAGTTCCCGCAGGACGCACTCGACTCCCAGGTCAGGGTGCTCGTCGAGGAGCCCCGTCACCTGGGCCGGGTCGGGTCGAGTTGCGCCGCGAAAAAAGCCGAGGCCGTCCGCAGAACTTCGTTCGCGCGCTTGAGCTGGGCGTTCTCCTTGCGAAGCGCGGCGAGTTCGACGCGTTCGTCGCTGGTCAGCCGGTCGTCCCGCTCGCCGGCATCGGCCTCGGCCTGCCGGATCCAGCCGCGCAGGGCCTCGGGATGCACGCCGAGCTCGATAGCCAGTCGCTTGATCTGGGGCTTCGGGTCGGAGGTCCGGTACATCCGCACCGCACGCTCGCGCAACTCCAGCGAGTACTTCCTGGGGGCAGCCATGGTCGATGTTCCTCTCATGAGAACCATCTGACCCTCTGTCACCATCCTCCGCATCCCGGGGGAACCTCCGTCGGAACCGACGAAACGCGAGGTCAGACGCGCGGCTTTGGCCGAGAGGGTCACCCACTTCTTCAACGCGTCGGGGAATACGTACGGTTCGCCGAGGATCACGCTGGACCTGTGGGCCGAGGGCTGGCAGGTCTCGGTGAACACTGTCGCCCAGGTGCTGGCCGAGCTCGGGCTCCAGGGCCGCAAACCCCCGCGCCGACGGAAGAACCTGACCCGTCAGGGCAAGCGGAAAGCAGCCCGTGACCTGGTGCTTCGTCGCTTCGACGCGATCGCCCCGGACGTGTTGTGGAGGGGCGATATGACGGAGATCGAAACGGGCGAGGGCAAGCTCTACCTCTCCTCCGTCCATGACGCGTTCTCGCGCCGGGTGCTCGGCTACGCGATGGGTGAGCGGCACGATGCAGCCCTGGTCAGCGTGTCGCTGCAGATGGCCGCCGCGACACGGGGTGGCGCCGTGGACGGCGTGATCTTCCACTCGGACCGCGGGTCGGAATACACCAGCGAGACGTACAACAGCCTGTGTGACCGGCTGGGTGTGGTGCAGTCCATGGGGCGCGTGGGCTCGGCCCTGGACAACGCGGCCGCCGAATCCTTCCACTCCTCGATCAAGGTCGAATACATCCACCGGCACCGCTTCGCCACCCGTGCCGGGGCCCGACTGAAGATCGCCACATGGATCACGGACTTCTTCAACACCCGCCGCAGGCACAGCGCCGCCGGCGGACTGCCCCCGGTGGAGTTCGAACGGACGATCACCGAAGCCCGGATGCGGGCGCACCAGGAAGACCGAGCAGCATAAGGAAGTCCTCCACGTTTCCAGGGGATTGACATACGTGACGTGGAACCGCTCCTCGATCAGCCGGCCGATCCGCGCCAGCGTCCACCGCTGGTCCTCCCAGCCGTGCGCCATCGGACCAGCCCGCAGCAAGTCCTCCAGCTCCGCTTCCTGCCCGGCGCTCAAGTACGAGCTGCCGCCCGACCCTTCGACAGCAGAGCCTCCCGACCGCCCTCGGCCCAGACCCGACGCCACAGGCTGACCGCCTGCGGCGTCACCCCGAGCATGCCCGCGACCCCGCTCTGCCGTATCCCTTGTTCGAATAAATCAGCTGCCCGCATACGCCGCCGCTCGGCCTCAACTGCCCCCAACCGCCTGCGAGTTAGAATCCCCATACACACGGTATGCCGAACAAGGCCAGATCATCAAACGCGCCGTCAAAGATCAGTACTGTGACGAGCAGTACCGGCACATGATGACGCCATCTTGCAACTCCGCTAAGGAGCGTAGACCGCACTCGGGACAAGGCGTATCCAATGAGCGCGGAGCTTCAGGAATATCCACCATACGACGAGCCTTGATGTACGCTATCCATGTGCGCAAAGCGTGCAATCCGCCTTCTTGGGTTTGTACGGCAGCCGGGACATCCCCTGAAAGGAGACGGCATGCGTACTGGAACAAGGGGCCTGGTTGCATAGGTGCGGACGAAATGGCATTTGGCGCAGCGTGCGTAGCCCATGCATAGACGACGTCAACACACCGCCGAGTATGATCGAACAGATTCTCCCGAAATGGCGTGACTATCGTCCTATACTTCACAGGGGTCCGATTTACGGGAAGCTCGGTCGACCTGGGGCGAAGACCAGAGGAAAGTTCCAGGTGTAACTGGACGTACAGCAGGGGAAACTCTTCGAGTATTTTTGCCAGAAATTTCCGGCAAAAAGAACAGAGGAATAGTTGCTGCTCTGTGGCCGATGTCGTCTTGCCACAGACTTGGCACCAGGGCTGCATCAAACCTCCTTGGCTTATTGCAGAACCTGACTCGAAATCAGTGCAGATACCGTTAGACCATCGGATGGTCGGTTAGCTCTATGCCGCAGGCCACATTGAGCCTCTTCAGCGGTGCTTCTCCAAGGTGAGGACGGCTTGGGTCATTGACGTGAGGTGGTTGGGGCTGCAGTGGGCTCGGCGGAAAATGCGCCAGGCCTTGAGGTGGGCGAAGGCCTGCTCGACGGGGCTGCGTAGTCGGGAGTGTGCACGGTTGACGGCCTTCTGTGCGGTGGTGAGCTCGCGTCCGCGGTGGTGTTTGAAGGGTGTGCAGAAGGTTCCGCCGGCGCCTTGATAGGCCTTGTCTGCAAGGGCGGGGATCTTCAGGCGTTCACAGATGGTGATGATGTGGTGGGTTCGGGCGGCGGTGATGTCCACCACTCGGCCGGGCAACGCGGGTGAGAACCACAGGAGTTGACCGCTCGGTCCGGTGACAGCTTGGATATTCACGTCGTGTCGCTTGGCCTTGCTGTCGCCGACGCGGTCGCATTCGGCGAGGGTGCCGTCGACGAGAACGTATTCCGGACGGGCCCGACGCAGAGCCTGGGTGAGGGATGACGCCCGGGAGGCGAGGAGCTTGATCACGCCGTGTACGTAAGTGTAGGCGGTGCTTCGCTGATGCGGAAGCCGGCCGCGAGCTTGGCGTACGTGGTTTGCTCCCGCAGGTACACCAGCGCCACGATCGCGCGTTGTGACGGCCGCAGTTTGCACCTGCGGTCACCCTCGCGAGTGACGATCAGCATCGTCACCCATGTCCACCAGGGCGTGTGGCAGGTCCAGTGTGGCAGGATAAGTGATCAACAGGGCTCCCTGGCCAGGCGGTTGAGACGTCAGACATCTCGCCCAACAGTCGGGGAGCCTGCTCGTTACGGGCCGACCACCCTCACTCAATCAGTGGCCGAGTTGAAGAAGCTCATTCATTTTCATTCGACACCATCCCTTCGGGGAAATAGAAGCCAGCGCTATGTGGGGGGCGGGAAACATGCGTCGAGAAAATTCAACTCCTCGGGTGTAACCTCGGATGAGGCAACGGCATGGATGGCATCCAGTTGAGTTGCAGTTGCTGGAGTGGTGACTACTGATGTCACGCGAAGATCTCGCAGTACCCAACTCAGGGCGAGTTGATATATGCTTTGTCCGCGAGCCTTAGCTAGTCTAGAAAGAGCGACGCGGGCTCCGCCGTCCGGCCCTACTTCTGAAATTCGAGATAGCGGTGATGTTGCGATACACCCGAGACCGTGCTCTGAAAGGATATCGAGAAGGCCGTGTTCTACCCAACGATTTCCTAGAGAATATGTCGCCTGACACAGAACCGGGGCTGCTCCAATCTCTTTCAGGAGCGTTACCAGGTGATGGGCGGAACTCGGAGCATAGTCAGACAGACCTGCATACAGCGCCTTTCCCTGATTGACGGCAGTGGCGAGCGCTCCTGCCGTCTCCTCCGGTGGGGTAGCAGCATCATATCGGTGCGCACAAAGGACGTCTACATATTCCAGACCAGTCCTGCACAAGAAACCTTCAAGAGACGACAAGATATGCTTTCGAGAGCCAAATCCACTGAGAGGGTCAGCGTGGGTGCATCGCCCTACGTGACACAGGATGAGTATATCGCTTCGCCAACGGCGAAATTCTGCAAAAATGTGACCGAGTTCAGTTTCCCACTGCTTTCCCTGCGGACTAGAGTCAGTTCCTATGGTGAAGCTCGTGAATTCGAGTTCAAGGGCATGCTCTAGCCATGACATCCGCTTGTACGTTTGACCATCGCCGAAATCACTTTGCAGGCTCAGTGAGAAGACAGGCACATGTAGGCCACTAAGTCCGCTGCGCCGCTGGTGCAGTCGCGGCTGATGACCTCTAATAGAAGGGAAACGCGCTGGAGGGATGAAGCAATTCACGGGGACCGACTTCCATTCAATGATGGTTGACTCGGATGGTCGGTGCATACGTCGAAATCCGTGACTGCGTATTTTCTACCGCAGCCTTAACTCCTTTGAGTCGTTATCGCCAACTTAACGGTGACGCCGTAACAGGCCAGAGAGAAGAGTTCACAAAGTGAGCGAGGTGGGATTCGAACCCACATGCCCGTTAGGGCGGCAGATTTTAAGTCTGCTGCGTCTCCCTGTTTCCGCCACTCGCCCTGGCCGCGAGGCTAAGGGGAACCGTGGCGGGCAGAGATGCCTACGGATATCAGTGAAAGCGAAGGAGGGTTTTCGCTGCACTGATAGATGACGCAAGGTGCGAGCGAAAGATCGTGCGAGATCTGCTCCGAGTGCCCGCCCTCCATAATTTGCATTACTATGGAATGTCTCTCGAAAGTGGCGCAATCGGTATAGAATGTGGATAATCGTGCACAGACTTGCGAGTTTAGCCTGCGATAGGCCCGCATCTCCTGGCGGATGCCATCAAAGGTCGAGAGGGCGCAGCTCCTCTGATTGGCTAGCTGTTCCATAACTGCCTCCAGGTCAGTTCGGTAGGATAGCCGTCGGCACACTCTCCCCGCCACCCTTGCGCGAGTTGAAAGGTTGTACAGGCGGCGCGTACGTCTTCGTCCCACCTGCATGCGCGATGCGTCTCATCAAGATCACCCAATCCAGTACCGGGGTAAAAACCGTGGTGGGCCAGCCGTAGCCGCAGGAGCAACACCCACACGTTTTCGCTTCTTGGTCCGAAAACTTCGCGGCCGGGGAATCCGGGTGGTTGAGCGGATTTGGCGGCAATCGCGCCTGTACTGGGGTGAGATGAGATGTATGCCCCGGCTGCGGTGCCATTGATGTCTTGGCCTTCACCATTGACCAGCAACCGCCAGGTCGCCTTATCCATGCCTCTGTGGTGATGGCAGTCCCATCCCTGGGATTGCTGGAAGGCCCAGCAGGCTCTCACATCTGCCGCACACCAACCGCGAAGCAATAAGATATCAAGATAACAGTGGGAAGCTCCACCACGCTCCATGAGCATGGCACGAGCACAGGTGACAAAAGCGTTCTCTGCTCCAATCTGAAAGAAATGATCACCAGGGAACTCGCCCCAAAAATTAGTATCGCGAAGCGGCGATTGGTAGGCGCATGCCGAGGCACGTGAACATCCAGGCAGAAGGGCAAGAATTCTTGCCATCCATGACGAGGCCATCTAACCACTCCTTTGCGCGCACAGGGAGCTAGCTGTAGAAGAAGTTGCTTCACGTAAATGCTGGCGCAGCTCCCTCAAAGTCGAATGCGACATTTTGACCAAAGGTCAACTGTGTGGCCCTCCTGAAGTACTGGCCAGGTCGGAGCATAGATTGACATCTGAATCGAGAGAGAATTTCACCCGCCTGTCACGCGACCCTGAGGTTACGAGCCATATACCTCTTTAATTCCTCTACTGCGGATATCGCCCCTGATCGGAACTTCAGATTGCTGAAGTGTCGTGAGTCACGATCCATTGTCTGTGTCACATATCTTAGGCTCGGCCGCTCACCTGCGGCTGCTTCGCAACAGTCGGTTCCAAGAAGCCGCAGAACTCAGTATCTATCACCGTACCCATCGTGCGCCCCGGGTACTGGCATGGCAACTGGATCACTACTCGTTGCTCACGTCGGCGACTCGTCCAAAACGCGCGCCACACGCCGCGATCCCCTCTCTGTCATCGTTGTGTGAGACGCCCTGGAACGATCGGTTAAGGGCTCGTCAAGAATCAACGCGTTGCTTCGCGGTCTTTCTGCCGTTGCTGTGGTATGCGCATACCGAGCGAGGTTCGTGACCAACTTGCCCTGAGGTTCGGGGTGTTGTTTCCCCATCTCAATGAGCTTCTTCAGCGGTGCTGCTCCAGAGTGAGGATGGCCTTGGTCATTGACGTGAGTCGGTTGGGGCTGCAGCGGGCTCGACGGAAGATGCGCCAGGACTTGAGTCGGGCGAAGGCTCGCTCATCAGGGCTGCGGAGACGGGAATGTGCTCGGTTGACGTTCTTCTGTTGCACTGTCAACTCGCGGCCGCTGTGCCGTTTGAACGGTGTGTATACGGTTCCGCCGGCTCCTACGTATGCCTTGTCCGCCAAGGTCGGGATCTTCAATCGCTGACACACTGTGATGATGTGGTGGGTCCGCGCCGCGGTGATGTCCACTGTTCGGCCGGGCAGTGCGGGCGAGTACCAGAGCACCTCGCCGGTTGGATCGGTGACGGCTTGGATGTTCACTCCGTGGCGTCTGGCCTTGCCGGAGTAGTCTGCTCGGCTATCTCCGACGCGGTTGCATTCGGCGATCGTGCCGTCCACCAGGACGTACTCGGGCTTGGCTTTGCGAAGCGCTCGGGTCAGGGACGGAGCCTTGGTGGCGAGGAGCTCCGTCACAGTGAGCGTTTTCCATCCTCACTCTGGGCTGGTCAATTGGAGGGTGAGGACGGTCTGGACGAGTTTGGTGATCCGAGTGGTCGAGCACCGCAGTTTGCGAAGAAGGCGCCAGGTCTTGAGGGTTGCGATGGCCTGCTCGACGAGCGCTCGGATCTTCGCGTGGGACCGGTTCACCGCCTTCTGGCCTGCGGAAAGGGTCTCCCATCGGCCCCAGTACGGGATGCGGATGGTGCCGCCGGCACCCCGGTAGCCTTTGTCTGCCAAGCACTTGATCCCGACCTCGGCCAAGGCGTCGACGATGCCGTGTTCACGGGCTGCGCGGACATCGTGGACAGCGCCAGGCAGCGCGGGTGAGGCCCACAGCAGCCGACCGAAGGGGTCAGCGAGGACCTGCACGTTCATCCCGTGTTTCTTGTGCTTGCCGGAGTAGAACGGGCGGTCCGCGGCAATGCGGTCGATCGGCAGGAGCGTGCCGTCCAGGATCAGATATGCCTTCACCGACGCGGTGCGCACCGCGTCGGTGAAGGCTGGGGGCGAGGATGGTCAGGAGCTCGACAGTCTCGGTGACGTAGCGCGGTAGGCCGTCGTGGTTCCGACGCCGAACCCTGCCGCGAGCTGGGCATACGTGTGGCCCACTTTCAGGTGGGCGAGAGTGAGCAGGGCCTGGCGGCCAGCGCTCAGGCGCCGCCAACGCGAGCCGATTTCGTGGCGATGCCGTCGCAACTGCTGGGTGAGGAAGCGCAGGGCAGAGCTGGACACGTCGACGCCCGACGGGTAAACAAGCACGTGAAGCCTCTGGCGGAGCCGGTTCTCTTGGTCGAAAACCCATCTACCAGGGGCCTCACCATGTTGTCAGCCCAACTGCCGGACCGGAACGTCAGGTTGGAAAGGGCTGTCCCTCCCCTCGTAGCGTGGAGTCCGTGATTGCAGGGGAAGTTGGGGTTCATGGGGTCCAAGCAACGGACGTACACGCCTGAGTTTCGTGAGGGTGCTGTACGCATTGTGATCGAGACGGGCAGGTCGATCCCGGAGGTCGCCGAGGAGCTCGGCGTCCACTCCGGCACGCTGCACAGCTGGGTGTCGCGGTGGCGGCGCAACGGGTCGGCGTCGTCCGACCGGCCGGCCGAGCCCGCGCCGGGTGGACGGATGCGCGAGGCCGAGCGCGCCGAGCTGGAGCGGCTGCGGCGGGAGATGTCGGAGAAGAACAAGCGGATACGCGAGCTGGAGATGGAGCGTGATGTCCTCAAGCGATGCATGGTCCTCTGGGTGAAGTGACCGAGACGGACCCGGCCACTCTGGCCGCGTTCATCGGTAACCAGAGGACCGAGCACCGCGTCCCGCACCGTCTGGCCTGCCAGGTTCTGGGGGTGTCGGAGTCCTGGTTCTACAAGTGGCGCGTCAGACCCACCACCGCGCGTGAGGTCCGGCGCGGACAGTTGGCCGACGCGATCACGGGGATCTTCGAGGGCTCCGGCGGCACCTACGGTTCCCCGAAGGTCTGGCTCGTCCTGGTCCGCGCGGGCTGGCGGGTCTCGGTGAACACCATCGCCCGTCTGATGGCCCAACTCGGCCTGGCCGGACGGAAGGTCCGCAGCCGGCGCGGGCTGACCCGGCCCGGCAAACGGCCGGCGGCCCCGGACTTCGTGCGCCGGGACTTCACCGCGGACGCTCCGGACCAGGTGTGGTGCGGTGACATGACCGAGATCACCACCGGTGAGGGCAAGCTCTACCTGGCCACCGTCATCGACCTGTTCTCACGTCGACTGCTCGGCTACGCGATGAGTGCCCGCCATGACGCCGAACTGGTCGTGGCCTCCTTGAACATGGCCGCGGCCACCCGCGGCGGTGATGTGAAGGGCGTGATCTTTCACAGCGACCGCGGCAGCGAATACGTCTCCTGGCGCTTTCGCCGGGCCTGTCGCCGCCTGGGCGTGACCCAGTCCATGGGCCGCGTCGGGTCGTGTTTCGACAACGCCGTCAGCGAGGCGTTCAACAGCGTGCTCAAGGTCGAGTATGTCCACCGGCACACGTTCGCCACCCGCACCGAGGCTCGGCTGCGGATCGCGACCTGGACCACCGGCTTCTACAACACGCACCGACTACACAGCGTGTGTGGGTATCAGAGTCCGATCGACTACGAGCACGACCATCGCACCAACTCCACCTTGGAGCTGGTCGCTTAGAAGATCTCCACAGTTCGAGGGGATTGACAGGTGTGCTGGTCTGGGGATTCGGTTGGTGGGTTGTCAACGGACTTCTGGAGCGGCTCTGATCAACATCTCGGGATGGCCGAGCGTGATTGGCTCATGGGGGTCGGAAGTGTGAGGAGATCTGGGAGAAGCAGGCAAGGGATGTCTGGGCCGCTCCGACGGGGGGAAGTTCTTCATGGCGCGTTCGCGTTGTCTGGTGGGCTGTTGGCTGTTCTCGGCCCGGTTGTTTACTGACTTCGGCTCGTCAGGGTGATCTTTGGCGAAGTCGCTGGTGAGGCGGGCGCGTTGTCTGTATCTCGTGGTGTGTGAGATATGCAGATGGGGGCGGGCTTACCGCTGCGGGACGTCAGCGTCGCGAGGCTGTACGGATGCAGGCGGTCGAGCTGTTCGAGCAGAAGATCAAGCCGCCGGAGGTCGCACGGCGGCTGCGGGTGAGCGTGAAGTCGGCCTATCAGTGGCAGCAGCTGTGGCGTCAGGGCGGCGCCGATGCGCTTGGTTCACGAGGGCCCGGTGGCGGCCGGTGCCGGCTGTCGCCACGCTGCCTGGCGAAACTCGCCGTGTATCTCGACCAGGGTCCGGCCGCGCACGGGTGGGTGGAGGACCAGGTGTGGACCGCGGCGCGAGTGGTCACGCTGATCGGCAGGAAGTTCCACGTCTCCTACAGCGTCTCGGGTGCCACCCGGTTGATGCACCGGCTCGGCTTCTCCCCGCAGGTTCCCGCGCGGCGGGTGGCCGAGCGCGACGAGCAGGCCGTGAAGGTGTGGAAGGAGGCGACCTGGGCGGAGGTAAAAGAGCCCGGGCGGCCTGCGGGGGCTACCTCTGCTTCGAGGACGAAGCCGGGTTCACCCGCAAGCCGCCCAGGGGACGCACCTGGGGCCGGCGCGGTGTGACGCCGGTTGTGACGGTCAGCGGACGACGATCGGGACGCCTGTCGGTGGCCGGGCTGGTCGCCATGCGGCCCGGCTCGCGGACCCGCCTGTGCCACCGGCTGATCGCCCACCCGGCGGGCAAGGGTAAGCGCCGCAGCATGAGCGAGCGCGACTTCATCGCGCTGATCGACGGCGCCCATCAGCTCGTCAAGGCACCGATCGTCCTGGTGTGGGACCGGCTGAACACGCATGTCTCCCGCAGGATGCGGAAGTTGATCGACGAACGGGAATGGCTGACGGTATTCCTGCTGCCGGCCTACTCACCCGATCTGAACCCGGTCGAGTGGGTGTGGGCACACGTCAAACGCAGCCTGGCCAACCTCGCCGTCGTGGCCCTGGACCGCCTCGAGGCACTCGTCCGCAACCGGCTCAAGCGCCTCCAGTACCGGCCCGACACCCTCGACGGCTTCATCGCCGGAACCGGCCTCACCCTCGATGACCCAACATCACCCTGACGAGCCGAGGTCAGTAGGTACTTCGAGGTGCGGTGCTCGACCGAGGGCATGACCTGGCGGTGGGTGGCGTCGTAGGAGCGGAGTTTGTCGGTGACGATCACGCGGGGCAGGTACGCGTACTCCTTGAGGAGCTTGCGGAAGAACCGCTTCGCCGCCGTGGTGTCCCGCTTGTCCGTGACGAGAATGTCGAGGACGTTGCCGTCCTGGTCCACCGCGCGCCAGAGGTAGCGCATCCGGCCGTTGACCTTGATGAACACCTCGTCCAGGTGCCACTTGTCGCCCGGGCGAGGCCGGCGGCGACGCAGTTGTCTGGCGTAGGCCGGGCCGAACGTGGTGCACCAGGCGCGGATCGACTCGTACGAGACGACGACGCCACGCTCGAAGAGGAGCTCCTCGACCTCCCGGTACGAGAGCGGAAAACGGTGATACAGCCACACCGCGTGAGCGATCACCTCGGCCGGGAAGCAGTACCCCTTGTACGACGACGCCCCCTCGGACCCCACGACCGACCCCTCCCACAACGACCCAACATCAAGATCACCTCACGCCACCCACAACAACCCGATAGCGCCCGCGCGGCCTCGAACTGACCACCGAGACCCAACTCGACCGCCGCAACAGCGAACCGACCGTCCCCCACCTGTCCGGCGTGAGCGAAATCGCAGCCATCTTGGACGTCAGCCGGCAGCGCGCCGCCAAGATCACCGCCAACAAGGACTTCCCCAACCCCGTCCAGAACCTCGCCAGCGGACCGGTATTCATCACCGACCAGGTCCACGCCTCCAAGACCCGCTGGACACGCACCACCGGCCGGAGCCTGACCCCCCTCGACCTCACCCCCGTCGAAAACGCGCTCCTCGACGTCCTCGGCGCCACCAGCCGCCAAACCCCCCTCCCCCCTACTCGCCTCCAGCAGCACATCGCGCCCGCGATCACCAAGCTCGACCAGCCCCGCCTGCGCCTCCACTACTCCCCTGCCGCCGCCAACAACCTCGCCGACGAACTGACCCGCGCCCTACAGGAACTGTGAGGTTCCCCCGAGATGCGGAGGGAGTTGACGTGGGGTCAGATGGGTTTCATGAGAGGACCTTCGAGCATGGCTGCCCCGAGAAAATATCCGTTGGAGTTGCGTGAGCGTGCGGTGCGGATGTATTGCACCGCGGATCCGAAGCCGCAGATCAAGCGTCTGGCTGTCGATCTCGGTGTGCATCCCGAAGCCTTGCGGGGCTGGATCCGTCAGGCCGAGGCTGACCGTGGTGAGCGGGAGGACCCGCTGACCACCGAGGAGAAGGAAGAGCTTGCGCAGTTGCGGCGGGAGGTGAAGGAACTGCGCCGCGCGAATGAGATCCTGCGGACCGCCAGCGCTTTTTTCGCCGGCCAGCTCGACCCGACCCGGCCCAGGTGATGGAGCTCATCGATGAGCATCCGCATCTGGGGGTCGAGCCCGTACTCCGGGAGATCTCCGTCCTTTCCGCCACCTACTACCGCTGGCGTCGAGCCGAGAGGGAACCGTGCGAGCGCAAACGTCGCGACGTCGAGCTGACCGAGCAGATCCGCAAGATTCACACGGACTCCGGTGGGATCTACGGCTCTCCCCGTGTACACGCCGTCCTCAAACGCAAGGGCGTCCACGTCGGCCGCAAGCGGGTCGAGCGCCTGATGCGCGAGGACGGTCTGGCGGGCGTGAGCCCTCGGCGCAAGGGGTTCACGCGCCGGGATCCGAAGGCTACCTTGGCCCCGGACCTGGTGGGCAGGGACTTCACCGCGCCGGCACCGAACCGGTTGTGGGTCACCGACCTGACCATGATCCCCACCGGCGAGGGGCCCCTGTGGCTCTCCGCGATCCGCGACGCCTTCTCCCGCCGGGTGGTCGCCTGGGAGACCTCCGCCCACGCCGACGCGGACCTGGTGCTCACCGTGCTGGAGTACGCGCTCGCATCCCGCGAGGTCGAGCCCGGCACACTCATTCACCACGCCGATCACGGCTGTCAATACACGTCCATCAAACTCACAACACGCCCGCTCAGAGCGGGCATTGAGGCATCTATGGGATCGATCGGCGACAGCTTCGACAACGCCCTCGCCAAGAACCTGTGGTCCACGATCAAAACCGAGGGCATCCGCGGCCGCACCTTCACCACCAGGGCCGAAGCCAACCTCGCACTCTTCGAGTACATCGACGGCTTCTAACAACCCCCGCCGCATCCAAAAACGGCTCGGATACCTCAGCCCGATCGAGTACGAGGAAAAGTACTACGCCGAGCAGGCAACGACCGAACGAACTGTGGGCGATCACGAAATTCCGCACCTCAGACGCCCCGTGCGTCACATAATTCCCAGCCCCGCGATCACGGAATTCCCCATGGGGATCGTGATCGCGGTCACAGGGTCCTCGCCGTCTGAAGGCGGACGCTTCCTTCGATCAAGTACGCGGTCGAAGGTGGCGCCAGATGGCAAGGAGAACGTTCAGCGTGGTCGACATCACGGAGATCTACGTCCACTGGTACGCGGGCCGCTCGCGAAGCGAGGTGGCCGCCTCGCTCGGCGTGGACCGCAAGACGATCGGGAAGTACCTGGCGCCGGCGGTGGCCGCCGGGATAACCCCCGGCGGGCCGCCCATGACCGAGAAGGACTGGGCCGAGCTGATCAAGGGCTGGTTCCCCAAGCTCGCGGACAAGCGGCTGCGGCAGATCACCTGGCCCGAGATCGACAAGCACCGCGACTACATCGAGGGACTGCTCGGGACGGTGACCGTCTCGACGATCCACCAACGCCTGCGCGACGAGCACGAGTTGAACGTGTCGGTCGCCTCGTTGCGCCGCTGGGTCAAGGCGACGCTGCCCGAGGAATCGCGCCGCTCGCAGGTCACCGTGTTGCGGGACGAGGTCGAGCCGGGCTCGGAGGCCCAGATCGACTACGGTTTCCTCGGGCAGTGGATCAATCCGCGCTCGGGCAAGCGGCACCGGATCTGGGCGTTCGTCATGGTCCTGGCCGCCTCCCGGCACATGTTCGTGCGTCCCGTCCTTCACCTGGACCAGCACGCCTGGAGCGAGGCCCACGTCGAAGCGTTCAAGTTCTTCGGCGGCACGCCGCTGCGGCTGGTGCCGGACAACTTGAAGACCGGCGTCGAGAAGCCGGACCTCTACGACCCGAAGATCAACCGGTCTTATGCCGAACTCGCCGCGCATTACGGCACGTTGGTGGACCCAGCGAGGGCATTGAGACCCAAGGACAAGCCGAGGGTGGAGCGACCTATGCCCTATATACGTGATTCGTGGTGGAGGGGGCGGGAATTCACCTCTATCGACCAGATGCAGGCCGCCGCGATCGAGTGGTGCACGAACGTCGCGGGGCAGCGGCAGTGCCGCCCGCTGGGCGGGGCCGCACCACTGTCGGTGTTCGAGGCAGTCGAGAAGCCGGTGCTGCAGCCGTTGCCGCCGAGCGCGTTCGTGCTGGCCCGCTGGTCGACGGCGACCGTCGGCCCGGACATCCACATCAAGGTCGGCCGCACCCTCTACTCGGTGCCCTGGAAGCTGATCGGCAAGAAGGTCGACGTCCGCTCCACCGCCACGATGGTGCAGGTCTTCGACGACGGCCAGCTCGTCAAGACGCACGCCGCGCTGGAGCAGGGCAAGCGCACCGGCCAGAACGACTACCCGCCCGAGAAGATCGCTTTCCATATGCGCACCCCGGTCTGGTGCCGCAAGCAGGCAGCCCAAGTCGGCCCGTCCTGCGCCGAGTTGATCGCCGAGCTGCTGGAGATCAATGCGCTCTACCGGCTCCGCGCCGCCCAGGGAGTGCTCGGCCTGAAGGAGAAGTACGGGAGCGAGCGACTGGAGGCGGCCTGCGCGAAGGCCATCACGGTGGGCGATCCGTCCTACCGGACCGTCAAGGGCATCCTGATCGCCGGCACCGAGAGCGACCCGCAGCCCGAGTCCACCGGCGACGGCGGGGCCGCCGCGTTCCTGCACGGGCCGAAGCGGCTCTTCGCGGCCGACATGACCCCCGGCACCGCGAACGGCGACCGCGGCGACCAGGGTCACGGCGACGCGGGAGAGGTGGCCTGAGATGAGCATCATGGACACCGCCCTGCGGGACGCGCTGCGGGCGCTGAAGCTGTCGGGCATGCTCGAAACCCTCGACGCCCGCCTCGCCCAGGCCCACGGCGGCGAGCTCGGGCACCTGGAGTTTCTGCAGACCCTTTGCCAGGACGAGATCACCCGCCGCGAGACCGTCGCGCTCCAACGGCGCCTGCACCGAGCAAAGTTCGAGCAGGCCGTTACACTTGAGGAGTTCGACTTCGCGGCTTCATCGAAGCTGCCCGCGGCCCAGATCCGCGACCTCGCCGCCCTGCGCTGGCTCCACACCGGCGAGTCCGTAATTTTGTTCGGACCCGTTGGCGTCGGGAAGACGCACGTCGCTCAGGCACTTGGTCACCTCGCGATCCGGCAGGGCGCGAACGTCCGCTTCGCCAAGACCAGCCGGGTCCTCGCGGACCGCACCTGGGACAAGCGCATGCGCGAGTTCATCCGGCCCGACGTGCTCATCCTCGACGACTTCGCGATGCGTCAGCTCACCGCGACGCAGGCCGACGACCTCTACGAGCTGGTTTCCGAGCGGCAAGGGCGGTCGCTGATCCTGACGAGTAACAGGGCGCCGAGTGACTGGTATCCGCTCTTCCCGAACCCCGTCGTCGCGGAGTCCCTACTCGACCGGCTCATCAACACCAGCCACCAGGTGATCATGAACGGCCCGAGCTACCGGCCCAACAAACGCCCCCGAGGAGGAGCCACGAAGAAGACAGACTGACCCTCGATCAGATAGACAAGAACCCGGCGAGGACCTGCGGAATTATGTGATCGCGGGGCTGAGGAATATCAAGATCGTTCACACGAACAAACCTGAACACCCATCAACCCATCCCGACCTGCTGATCAGCACCTCCCGCACAGCGGGGGAAGCTCACTTCGGGTCGGAGGTCATTCCGGCACGCACACATGCTGTGGAAGTGGTCATCGAGGCACCGCAGCACAGCGAGGTCGCCATCGTGGCGCTGCGGATTGTGGTCGAGGCCCGGAATCCGATGACGATTGCCGACTCGATGCTCTGCCGGCCGGGCCCGCTTGATCTGCACTTCGAGGTCGATCTCGACGAGGATCCGCCGAACGTCCGGACCGCTGACGGCTCCGATCCTGACGTCCGGTCGCTCGGAACACTACCGCGCGGCGCGAAGGGGCTGTTCACGCTAGTGGCGCGGACCCAGTCATGGGACATCACCTGGCGCCTCCAGGTGGAATGGAAGTGCGGCCAACACTCCGGCGTGTTTACGTCGCCGCAGCTCAGGACTACAGGCGAGACGGGTTGGCGCCGATTCGACCCGACGGGCAAGGCAGAACCAGCCGACCCGAGCCTCCCTGAAATGACCTACTGATGGGGCGTCAGTTCCCCGAAAGGCCGTTCCCGACCGCAGGCATCGTCAGCGACTGAGCCGAATTACATGACCGCCGACATCAGTGGCTCACGGCCCTGCGGGCCGGAGACCCGGCATGCCGAGGGTGACCGGCGCGATGCGAGCCAGTCGCTGGCTCTCTTCGCGTTTCTGACGGAGGAAGGTGAGGGTGAGGTTGATGCCCTCGATCTCTCCGAGCCAGCCCTCCTGCTCGGCACGGGCCCGGCGAGCCAGGAGATCGGTCTCGATCCCGTCGAGGCGAGGCAGCATCTTGGGGTTGATGTTGAGCATGGGACATCGCAAACAAGCGTGTTCATGCTGGCAAGGGGTGCCGTAGGGCCGAGCGCACCCGCCCAGTTCAACCTTTCGGTGGTCGAAGTGCTCTTCAAACCCGCGCCACTCGGTGTCAGTGGTCGGGCGGTACTCGTCTGCGGGGCGGGCCTGGCGGCGCCGGTCGAGAAAGCCCTGATAGTGGCGGACGACGTCTTCGTTGAACACGGCGACGTAGCCACGAGTTGTTTGCAGATTCAAGTGGCCAAGTAGGGCAGCGCCGATGTGGATCGGAAGACCGTGGTTCACCAGATCGGTGGCGAGCAGTCGACGGAAGTCATGTGGGGTGAAGTCGGCGGCGTGGAAGGCAGGATGGTGTTCTGCGAGTTCGCCGCAACGGCGTTTGAGCATGTTAACGACGGTGGTGTCGGAGATGACCTCGTGGTTCGTGCCGATCCGACGTTGGAACAGGAACGGCATGGGAGCGCTGCTGCGGCGCTCGTGAGGGTCGTAGCGCGGTAGCAGTGGGATCGTACGGCCGTCCCGCGTGTGGCGCCGAACGATAGACGCGATGACGCCGAACAGTTCCGCGGACATAGGGATAACGCGTTCCCGGTCACTCTTGGATGGAGCGACTACGAGTAGAGCAATGACTTCCCCGCCCGGCCGTTGGTACTGCCGGATGCTGAGGTGGGTGAGTTCGAGCGCCTCTTCGATACGGACGCCCGAGTGACGGAGGACTTCGACGATCGCCCACTCCCAGAAAGCGGCGTCCTCGGCTGCCGTGACGTTGATGGACTTATCACCGATCTGGTCGCGGACACGGACGTTCGCGTTTCCTCCGAGCCTGACGCGTCGTTCATCGGCCCGGCTCCACAGCCTCTGGTAGATACGGCCGTCGAGGGTGATGGTCGCTCCGCCGGCGGCGGCAGCAGCTTGTCCCAAGAGCGCGTGGAGGTGGCTGTATCGGTTCTCCATGTGTTCCACGAGGGTCGCCAGCAGGGGCTGACGCCGACGGGTGCGATCATCCATACGCTCCTTGACTCGCCGCTTCCGGATTCCGTAGCCCCGGACCTCGGCGTCGGAGATGGGGCAGGGAGCGACCCAGACCGCCCACTGCTCGGGTTCTGCGGCAGCCCAGGCTGCAGATCGGCGTAGAACGCCCGGACGGCTCTGAGGATGGGATCGAAGTCGCGTGCGCCCTTGCCGTCGGAACGCACCGCCGCCCGATCGCGCCATCGTTGGTAGAGCTCGCTGTCCAACCGCAGGTCTGGCTGGTCAGGGGCGAGATCTTCGATCGTGGACCAGAAGTGGCTCGCGAGGTGCCGGGAGAGATTGTCCAGTGTCGAGTAGTCCAGCTCGGGCTTGCGCCGGTCCAAGTAAGCGGTGAGCAACTGCCGGATGCCGGTGTGCCGGATCTCGTAGCGGTCGACCATCTCCTCGACCGTCAACCGTCCCGTCAGCAGCGCAGCTTTCAGCGTCGCGGGCCCGTGAGAGGGGAAGTGGCCCATCTCGTGGAGCACCTGCCAGGCGAGGTGTCCAGGAAACCGGCTTCCGGCGCCGCGTTGGCCGAGCACCAGCCCCTGACGGCGGCACTCCCACGCGTAGTGCAGGAACGACGACGGCGTCAGGTCTCCCAGCCCGATGCCTTGGGTGGTGAGAGCGACCGTGACGTCGAATAGTGCGACCCCGTGGTGGACCGGGTTCACCGGCTTGTCCTGGACTGCGGCCCAGAAGTTGTCGAGCAGCGGGTCGTTCTGGGCGGTCAGGAAGCGCTGGCCGTAGTACAAGAACGTGTTCGAGCGAAAAGCTTCAAGGGACGGCTGGATGACCCGCAGACAGAACGGACAGGCCGTGCCCACCCCGATCTGGCTCTTCTCCTTGCGCGTCAATTGCAGATCGGCGACAGGGCGCCCGCGCTCGTTGAAGCCGCTGGCCTCCCACCGCTGCTGCCAGCTCTCGCCAGGGAAGTCTTCCAGATACCGGAGGAGGTCCCGGGCACCGCGGCTTCGGCGCCAGCGATTGTCCGCTGAGTTCGTCGGCCACGTCGCGCGTATCACCGCAGCTACTTCCTCTGCGGAGGCGCAAGAGAGATCACCTTGAGGTCGCGGAGGAAAGGCCGGCGGCGGTGCCGGGGCGGCGTTCAGACTGACGAAACGGCTGCCGCCCTTCTTGCCCTGACGGATCGTGGAGCCGGGCTCAGCCACCGAACACCGCCTTGATGTCGTCAGGGTTGTAACCGGTGGCGTAAGTGCGCTGCGGGCGGGGCCGCGTGTAGTGCTCCTGCAGCTTGTCGTGCATGTCCTCTACCCGCGCAGTCAGGTAGCGGCCGGTCGTGTCGAGATGCGCATGACGCAAGATCGTCTGTACCTCAGCGAGGGTGAGCCGTTCGTCCCCGGCCATCCGGGTCGCGGCCGTGTGCCTGGCGTCGTGCAGGGTCCAGTTCGTGCCGAGCTTGGCGTTGGCCCGCTGAAGGATGCGCCGCATCGCCCAGTAGGTCAAAGGTCGAGACTCACCACGGCGCGTGCGCCATATCGGCTGGTCCTGGCGTCGGCAGCCCGTCGGTGGCGAGGTAGCTGCCGAGATAGCGGAAGGCGTTCGGGGAGGCCGGCACGGGTTGGCGGATACGTGTGCCTTTGCTGATCACATAGATGAGTTGCCCCGGCCAGTCGACATCTCCGAGACCGACGGCCAGAAGCTCACTCGCCCTGGCCCCTGAAGAGACGTAGAACTCCAGCAGAGAGCGGTCGCGGTCGCAGCCCATCGCGGCGAATAGCTCATCCCACTGATGATCCGGGATCGCCCGCGGAGCCTGGGCAGGCACCTTCTGCCGCAGCCGGCCCCGGCGGAAAGTCTGCGCCGGCTCCAGCGGGGAGCGATGCGCGAGTGCTTGCCTGCGCCCTCTCGACGCCGGGACCGGATTCACGACCGGGCCGACCCCGAAGCGGGAGTGGAAGGCGTAGAAGCCACTGATCACGGTCAGGTTATGGTTGACCGTTCTGGGCGCGTAGCCCTCCCGCAGCGACGGTTTACCGGTCTTCACGTTCACCGATCCCGGCGGCGGTGTCAATCCCCTCGAACTGTGGAGATCTTCTAAGCGACCAGCTCCAAGGTGGAGTTGGTGCGATGGTCGTGCTCGTAGTCGATCGGACTCTGATACCCACACACGCTGTGTAGTCGGTGCGTGTTGTAGAAGCCGGTGGTCCAGGTCGCGATCCGCAGCCGAGCCTCGGTGCGGGTGGCGAACGTGTGCCGGTGGACATACTCGACCTTGAGCACGCTGTTGAACGCCTCGCTGACGGCGTTGTCGAAACACGACCCGACGCGGCCCATGGACTGGGTCACGCCCAGGCGGCGACAGGCCCGGCGAAAGCGCCAGGAGACGTATTCGCTGCCGCGGTCGCTGTGAAAGATCACGCCCTTCACATCACCGCCGCGGGTGGCCGCGGCCATGTTCAAGGAGGCCACGACCAGTTCGGCGTCATGGCGGGCACTCATCGCGTAGCCGAGCAGTCGACGTGAGAACAGGTCGATGACGGTGGCCAGGTAGAGCTTGCCCTCACCGGTGGTGATCTCGGTCATGTCACCGCACCACACCTGGTCCGGAGCGTCCGCGGTGAAGTCCCGGCGCACGAAGTCCGGGGCCGCCGGCCGTTTGCCGGGCCGGGTCAGCCCGCGCCGGCTGCGGACCTTCCGTCCGGCCAGGCCGAGTTGGGCCATCAGACGGGCGATGGTGTTCACCGAGACCCGCCAGCCCGCGCGGACCAGGACGAGCCAGACCTTCGGGGAACCGTAGGTGCCGCCGGAGCCCTCGAAGATCCCCGTGATCGCGTCGGCCAACTGTCCGCGCCGGACCTCACGCGCGGTGGTGGGTCTGACGCGCCACTTGTAGAACCAGGACTCCGACACCCCCAGAACCTGGCAGGCCAGACGGTGCGGGACGCGGTGCTCGGTCCTCTGGTTACCGATGAACGCGGCCAGAGTGGCCGGGTCCGTCTCGGTCACTTCACCCAGAGGACCATGCATCGCTTGAGGACATCACGCTCCATCTCCAGCTCGCGTATCCGCTTGTTCTTCTCCGACATCTCCCGCCGCAGCCGCTCCAGCTCGGCGCGCTCGGCCTCGCGCATCCGTCCACCCGGCGCGGGCTCGGCCGGCCGGTCGGACGACGCCGACCCGTTGCGCCGCCACCGCGACACCCAGCTGTGCAGCGTGCCGGAGTGGACGCCGAGCTCCTCGGCGACCTCCGGGATCGACCTGCCCGTCTCGATCACAATGCGTACAGCACCCTCACGAAACTCAGGCGTGTACGTCCGTTGCTTGGACCCCATGAACCCCAACTTCCCCTGCAATCACGGACTCCACGCTACGAGGGGAGGGACAGCGGTGAGTCGTTCCGCCTACGGAGCCGCTGTGGGTTGCGGGCCTCTCTCAGCCAGCCCACGAGCAGCGCGACCTCAGCCTCGGTGGCCTTCTCCCAAGGCGTCTGCAAGACCCACAGCAGCCGGTGCCACCGCAACAGGTCATACCCGTAGCTACGGCATGTCAGGGGACTGACGTCCCCCAGCATCAAATCCCGCAAGTAGACGCTGACCGGCTCAACCTCTCTGGCGTCACCGTTCACACGACGAACGGAAGGTGGGGTGAGGACCCCGTCACCACCGCGCCAACCTCTGGAACCGAGCGCTTTCCCTCCATCAGGGCACGTCTCACGTCTTCCACCACACCACGCTCCGGGAGAGACCAAGCGATCCGCTTGGCTCACGATCAAGACATGGTGCAGTTAACAGGTCGGAACCACCGGAGCAGATCCATGCCGTACGACCGGATCGTGGTCGCCGGCCGAGTGGCCGCCTGCAACTCGGCGAAGAACGACGCGACCGGAGCGACCGGGAGGCCGTTCGGATCGAGCAGGCTGTATGGCTCCTGCGGCTCGCCCGTCTCGACCAACCGTCCGATCTCAGGCAGTACAAAGCATGACAGATCCCGCCCGGGACCCAGAGGATCAACCATGGCGGGGAAGCTAGCAGAAACAGGCTCTGACCTGCTAAAACGCTGGAGTTAGTTCAGTCAACGGGCCACGGACGCGGGCGACGTTCTCGTGCACGATCACGCGTTCGTCGTCGCCGAGCTGGCGGTCACGCATCCCGGGGACGACCCGGCCAGCCGCCGCGACGAACGCGTGGCAGGCGGTGACCAGGTCCAAGAACTCCACCGACCGGTCGATGTTGTGGATCGCGGGGGCGACGGGGCTGGTCTCCTCGAAGTGCTCGCGGGCTTGCCGACCCTGGTCGACCTGGGCCCGGTTGACCAGGTGGCGGACGGTGTCGTCCAACATCGCCTTGAAGGCGACGTCCGGCCTGCGCAGCAGGCCGGTGGTCACCTCGGCCGCGACGTGTTCGTCGCGGGTCAGCTCCTCGACGACCTTGATCTGGAAGCCTGCGGCGATCTTGGCGAGAGTGGTGTGCTCGCGCAGGTAGACCAGCGCTACCAGGGCTCGTCCTGACGGACGAAGCTTGCAGTGGCGGTCACCCTCCTGGGTGACGATGAGCATGGTGACCCACTCCACGGGTGCGTGCGGTAGGTCCAGTGCGCAAGGATAGGTAACCAACGAGGCCCTCTGACTGACGAGTTGAGACGTGAGACATCTCGCTCAACAGTCCGAGGGCCTCGCCTGTTACGGGTTTCGCTTCGTCACCCGATCAGTGGCCGGGCTGAAGAAGCTCACTGGACGCCCAAGCAAGCAGCACGGAACGCGCCGACCCACAAGTATTGACAATTCCTCTGGACAAAGTCCCTCCCTGGCCAGGCGGCTTGACAAGACGCAGAGGCGTGAAAAGGCCGTACGGGCCAGGGAAGTCGTCACAACCTCCTCAGCCCGTACAGCTCTCCACGTCACAGTCCGGGCTCACGACCGCTGTCGCGCACCACGTCACAAGCCCTCAGTTCGGTTCGGTTAGGCCATTCCGAAGAAGATCCCTCCTGGAGTTTCGATGCTGGGGGCGTAGAAGAACTCGCGGGCTGAACGGATGCAGTCTTGACGGGTGATGCCACCGTCGCCGGCGGCGTCGAGCGCCATGAACTGGTCGACGATTTCAGGAGAGGTGACCTCCAGGAGCTTCAGGAGTCGCACGGTCTCCTCCTGACCAAGGACGTTGGCGTCGTTGGCATCCAAGACGTCAATCACGACGTTCGGAATGCCTTCGACCAGGTTGAACCGGCTGGTGTCCATGCTGGCCATACGATTGGCGGTGACGAACTCCTCCTTCAAAAGGAGCGAGGAGGTGCTGCCGGTGTGGCGCAGCAGCTCGCACCAGTACATCTGGTAAGCGGCGTGCAGTGTTTGGAATCGGCGGTCGCGGTCGTCGAGCTGGAAGCCGACGGCGATGCGGTCGAGAAGGCGCTGGTAGTTCGCCCAGTCGATGCTGCCTTTGTGGTTCGTGTCGACGGCTTCGAAGAGTTGACCGAGCTTGACTGCGATCGGGTCAGTCATCCCTTTGTCCTTTCGGGTAGCTGCGTGAATGGCACATATCCTCTGAGACATGTGCCATATTGCACGACTTACCCGTATCGCGCACATCAGGAATGTGTCGTGTCAACGGACATCCCTTCCGGTTCCGATCGGCGCTATCGGGTTGTTGTGGGTGGCGTGAGGTGATCTTGATGTTGGGTCGTTGTGGGAGGGGTCGGTCGTGGGGTCCGAGGGGGCGCCGTCGTACAAGGGGTACCGACCTTGTGCGGTCGGCTCGGGGCGCGGTGACGACGTTGCCGTCGTTCCGTTTCCCCGAGCCGCCGACCCGAGTGAAGTAGGCCGCCGACGAGGTGCCCGTGGTTCGGGTCCTTTTCCGACGGCCCCTTCCCGAACGGGACAGGCCAGTTTCCCGGCATCCCGCTCTCCAGTGATCACTTCCGTGGTGGCGCGGTGCCCCGCCCGGCATGGATGTCCTCGTGGCAGCGACGGCAGATCACCAGGGTCTTGCGCCGTCGTTTACTGACTTCGGCTCGTCAGGGTGATCTTTGGCGAAGTCGCTGGTGAGGCGGGCGCGTTGTCTGTATCTCGTGGTGTGTGAGATATGCAGATGGGGGCGGGCTTACCGCTGCGGGACGTCAGCGTCGCGAGGCTGTACGGATGCAGGCGGTCGAGCTGTTCGAGCAGAAGATCAAGCCGCCGGAGGTCGCACGGCGGCTGCGGGTGAGCGTGAAGTCGGCCTATCAGTGGCAGCAGCTGTGGCGTCAGGGCGGCGCCGATGCGCTTGGTTCACGAGGGCCCGGTGGCGGCCGGTGCCGGCTGTCGCCACGCTGCCTGGCGAAACTCGCCGTGTATCTCGACCAGGGTCCGGCCGCGCACGGGTGGGTGGAGGACCAGGTGTGGACCGCGGCGCGAGTGGTCACGCTGATCGGCAGGAAGTTCCACGTCTCCTACAGCGTCTCGGGTGCCACCCGGTTGATGCACCGGCTCGGCTTCTCCCCGCAGGTTCCCGCGCGGCGGGTGGCCGAGCGCGACGAGCAGGCCGTGAAGGTGTGGAAGGAGGCGACCTGGGCGGAGGTAAAAGAGCCCGGGCGGCCTGCGGGGGCTACCTCTGCTTCGAGGACGAAGCCGGGTTCACCCGCAAGCCGCCCAGGGGACGCACCTGGGGCCGGCGCGGTGTGACGCCGGTTGTGACGGTCAGCGGACGACGATCGGGACGCCTGTCGGTGGCCGGGCTGGTCGCCATGCGGCCCGGCTCGCGGACCCGCCTGTGCCACCGGCTGATCGCCCACCCGGCGGGCAAGGGTAAGCGCCGCAGCATGAGCGAGCGCGACTTCATCGCGCTGATCGACGGCGCCCATCAGCTCGTCAAGGCACCGATCGTCCTGGTGTGGGACCGGCTGAACACGCATGTCTCCCGCAGGATGCGGAAGTTGATCGACGAACGGGAATGGCTGACGGTATTCCTGCTGCCGGCCTACTCACCCGATCTGAACCCGGTCGAGTGGGTGTGGGCACACGTCAAACGCAGCCTGGCCAACCTCGCCGTCGTGGCCCTGGACCGCCTCGAGGCACTCGTCCGCAACCGGCTCAAGCGCCTCCAGTACCGGCCCGACACCCTCGACGGCTTCATCGCCGGAACCGGCCTCACCCTCGATGACCCAACATCACCCTGACGAGCCGAGGTCAGTAGCCATGAGGTGCACCCAGTCGGGCTTGTCCCGACGTCCGGGCCGGTTGAGGTCGGCGAGCTTGCGGACGTGGTGGACCTCAAGATTCGTCCGGGCTTCGCAGATCTCGCAGCACTCGGCGATGAGCCGGTGGATCAGCTCGTTTCGCTTCGCACTGGCCATGACCGGCCGCCTGTCGGTGAGGACGGCCTTGCGCTGTCGTTTGAGCGGTATCCCGCCGAAGCGGGCGACCAGCGGTTTCCTCCCCCGGTCGCGTAGAACGGTGACGGTCAGACAGGTTCGCGGTCCCTCAGGTGTCTCGACGATGCTCTTGTACTTCCGAGCCATCTTCGTGACCGTCGACCGGTGCTTCCCGGCCAGCGTCTTCAGCAGCGAGGTCTCCATGACCCACTGGAGCCTGCCCAGGCGGAACACGTCCTGGGCAAGAAGGTAGTACTGGACCAAACCCCGGTACTCGGCTTGGTACTTCGCGACGATCGTGAAGTCCTCGTCGTGAAGCAGCATGCCGCGTTGCGCCGGTTGCCCCTTGCTCATGTAGAGCGCGCGCTTCTGCCTGATCACCTGCCGTGGCACGAACAGGCCGATCGCTCCGTTGACCGCCCGACGGTTCCGGGTGATCTTCGTGTCGGAGTGCTGGGCCCGGATCTCATAGCCGAGGAAGTGCGCCGCCTGGCTGGTGGCGTGGGTGATCACGGTCTTGGACTCGGAAAGTGTCGGCGCTCACGAAATCGACCCGTTGAGGCGGGATTCGCTCACGTAATTGACCCACTCGCTGCTCGTCATGACCCGGTGGCGCGCTCGTGATGTTCGTCGTGGATACGGCGAGCGTTCGGCTGCAGTTGTGAAGATCCTTCCTCTTCCCTGTCCAAGATCCTTTCCCAGCGGCCCTGGTAGCTGGGGAGCGGATGGCGAGGAGGACGTTCCACGTGGTCGATATAACCGAGATCCTGGTGCACTGGTATGCCGGGCGGTCTCAGCATGATGTCGCGGGCTCGTTGGGCGTGGCCCGCGGGACGATCCGCCGGTACGTGGAGCCGGCGATTGCGGCCGGGTTCGTGCCCGGTGTGAGGTTCCCCCGAGATGCGGAGGATGGTGACAGAGGGTCAGATGGTTCTCATGAGAGGAACATCGACCATGGCTGCCCCCAGGAAGTACTCGCTGGAGTTGCGCGAGCGTGCGGTGTGGATGTACCGGACCTCCGACCCGAAGCCCCAGATCAAGCGACTGGCTATCGAGCTCGGCGTGCATCCCGAGGCCCTGCGCGGCTGGATCCGGCAGGCCGAGGCCGATGCCGGCGAGCGGGACGACCGGCTGACCAGCGACGAACGCGTCGAACTCGCCGCGCTTCGCAAGGAGAACGCCCAGCTCAAGCGCGCGAACGAAGTTCTGCGGACGGCCTCGGCTTTTTTCGCGGCGCAACTCGACCCGACCCGGCCCAGGTGACGGGGCTCCTCGACGAGCACCCTGACCTGGGAGTCGAGTGCGTCCTGCGGGAACTGCACATCGCCTCCTCCACCTACTACCGCTGGCGCCGCGCCGAGAAGCAGCCGTGCGAGCGGCGGCGTCGCGACGTCGAGCTGACCGAGCGGATCAAGGAGATCCACACCGAGTCCGGCGGGATCTACGGCTCTCCGCGCGTGCATGCCGTGCTGAAACGCGAGGGCACACGCGTGGGCCGCAAGCGGGTCGAGCGCCTGATGCGCGAGGCCGACCTGGCGGGCATCAGCCCGCGCCGCACAGGCTTCACGCGCCGGGATCCGAAGGCCACACTCGCCCCGGACCTGGTCAACCGGGACTTCACCGCACCGGCGCCGAACCGGCTGTGGGTCACCGACCTGACGATGATCTCGACCGGCGAGGGCCCGCTGTGGCTGTCGGCGATCCGGGACGCGTTCTCCCGCCGGGTGGTGGCCTGGGAGACCTCCGCCCGCGCGGACGCCGACCTGGTCCTGACCACGCTGGAGTACGCCCTCGCGTCCCGCGAGGTCGAGCCCGGCAAGCTCATCCACCATGCCGACCACGGCTGTCAGTACACATCCATCAAGCTCACAACTCGCCTGCTGCGGGCAGGAGTTGACGCGTCCATGGGCTCCGTCGGGGACAGCCACGACAACGCCCTCGCGGAGAACCTGTGGATGCTGATCAAGACCGAGTGCGTGCGCGGCCGCGTCTTCGCCACACGTGCCGAGGCGAACCTCGCGCTCTTCGAGTACACAGACGGCTTCTATAACTCCCGCCGCACCCAGGAACGACTCGGCTTCCCAGCCCGATCGAATTCGAGGAGAAGTACTACGCCGAGCAGGCAACGGCCGAACGAGCGAACCTGAAACCCCGTCAACCCCTCCTGACCAGCTGATCAGCGCCTCCCGAACGACGGGGGAACCTCACACCGCCCCATCAGCCTTCTCCTGGCTGCATGATCAACGACTTTGCCAGAGCCCTGGGCCACCAACTCACCCAGGAACTGCTCCGGAACACCACAGAATGCAGGATGGGGCATAGCTACACGGGCCTGGCGGATCATCACACTCAGGACAACTCCCGTGACCCTCTCCATGTCCCCACACGTGACCAAGATCATCAATCGCGGGTCAACCCGTAAGAGGATGACCTCTGACATCAAACTTCTTCATACGGGACATCTCCCTATTACGAAGGGAAGCGCACTGCCCCCTTCTACTGGTCTGGAGCTGTTCCATGACGATGTCCCCCTCCAAAAAATCTCAACAGGAGCCCCGGACGAGTGGGGGCAGCCAGAGGAGCAGTGGTGAGAAGAAGAAAGAGCGGCGGCGTCCTTCTCTGAGCGATGCCCAGAAGGCCCAAGTCGTTCGCGCTGTCGTCGCGGCGCAGTATCCGATGGGGGTATCCGGGGGCCCGGAGGGGCCGGGTGTGTGGCGGGGGTTTGCGGGGGTGGTGTCTGGGGGGTTTGGGGGGCTGGACCAGGAGTGCCGCGATCGGATGTGGGGGGACATGGGGCGGGCGTTGCTGGGGGGGAAGTCGGTGGTGCCGAAGAGGGTGCTGCCGCGGGAGGGCGTGTCCCGGCTGGTCAAGGGGGTGAGGAAGGCACCCGAGATGGGTGAGACGCTGGCCCGCGAGGCGGGGCCGGAGGGTGGTGGTTTGCGTATCGGTCTCGGTGGGGCCGCCGGGCGCCCCGAACTCACTGTGGAGGATCCGGGGGATTCGCCTGAGGGCCGTCGTAAGGAGGCTGCGGGGTATCTGTGGCGGGCTCTGGGGGAGGTCGATGCAGGTGTCCCGGCCAGCGTGCTGTCCTACGATCCCAGTTTTGGCGGTGTTGGGCGGATGGCGGTGGCAGTCGGGCCGATCGAATCCGCGCGGTATGTGGTGGTCCTGGTGCCTGGTATGGGCAGTGCCCCGGAGAACTTCCATGAGCTGGTGCGCAGTGCCTGCAACGTCCGCCGGGCCTGCCTGAAAGAAATCCAGGTCGAGGACACGGGCGCAGGCAAGGTGCCGGTCGCGGTCGTGGCATGGCAGGGATATAAGGCTCCCCGAAACCTGTGGGCGGTAAAGGGCGAGGTCAGCAACGAAGCCTTGGCCCAGGCGGGGTCACAGCTTTTGAACCTCGATCTCGCCCAGTGGCGTGCCCTGTGGCGGGGGGATGCCGCTGTCAGGGCGGGGAAGGGGCTGCCGGAGCAGCCGGTGATCACTGTGGTCGGTTACAGCTACGGCAGTGTTGTTGCCGGTCACGCCATGATGAAACCCGTCCCTGGCGGCACCAGTGTCACTGCCGCCGCGCGGGCCGCTGTCACTGGCGCGGTGAAAGGCGCTGGAGCCGAGGCCGTCGGCTACAGCGTTGTGGGCCCTGCCGCCAAGTCGTGGCAGGCGGGCGGCGGGGCGGCCGAGATCGCAGTCGAGGCTGCGAAATCCGCTGCGAGAGTCGGGACGACAGCCGCCGACATCGCGGCGGGCGGTGGCGTCGGCACTGCAATGGATGCTGCGAAGACCATCGGGGCCCGCACTCTCGCCGCCGCACACGAGGCCTACTATCGGCAGCCGGTGGGCGGGGGGAATGCGGACTACCTGGTCCTCTTGGGCAGTCCCGGCACCGGCCGCCGCGCCCGGCATCTCAATATCCCCGCCTCCCATATCTACACCGGTGCCAACAAGGAGGACATCGTCAGCAAACTCAACTGGTTCAGCATCGACCCCACCCACATGAAGTACGGCGATGTCACCCGCATCAGGACCGAGGACGAAGACTTCCCGGTCACCGGCCCCGTCGCACCCCACACCGCTTACTACACCCCTGGCAGCGAGTCCCTACGCAACATCGCCCGCATCGCCCTCGGCACACCCGAAAAGGTGACCACCAAGCCCCAGCGCTCAGGCTTCGTCCTCGAAGGGCACCGGAGCCTGCTCGGGCGCTTGTTCACCAGCCCGTCCGACACGCCCCGCCCCGGACAGCCCCCCACCACCACACGCCGGGTCGGTACTGGCTACCTCAAAGCTGACACCGTCAACGGCGCCCCCGCCCTTGTCCGCAGTAACAAATCCCATCCCCGTTACAGCGGCATGCGCTCCAGCGGCGCCGACGGCATCCACCACACTCTGGGCGGGGCCTCCTTCTTCACCCCCGACTGGATGGACATCACCTTCCACAACGGTGTCCCCCGCATCACCACCGCTTCCCCCCTCCCCGAAGGCTACCTCTCCGACCTGGTGTGCGTTACCACCATCAGCCCCGGCCACACCACCACAGTCTCCACGGAACACTTCACCGACGACCCCGAACGCGACCACACCGTGTACCTCCCCCTGGACCTCACTCCCCATACCCTCACCGTTATCTCACCCATCAGCAACCAGCACCAGAACCTCTGGAAAACCCCCGGCCTCCTCAATATCCCTGACATCATCAAAACCCTCGTCAAGAACGCCGTTCCCGCCCTGCCCGACCTCACCCCGCTCAGCATCCCCGGCAGCGCCGACATCTTTCCCCTCACCGGATTCGCCGCCCCCCTCCTCCTGACCCAGCAGCAGCTAGAGGCAGCAGAAAAGGTCCTGAGAGTACTGGAGCCGGCCCTGGTCCAGGCCCCGTCCGGAACGGAACTCGCAGAACCACAGGAAACCTTCATCAACATCCGCGAACTGGTCAGAATAATAGAAAAGGCGACCGGGAAAGAAAAGGAGGGACTCGTCCAGGGACTGATGATGGGGGAAGGCATCGGCCTGGCCAGAATCATAGAAAAAGCAGCTGGGACAGAGAAGAAGGAATTCACCCAGAGGCCGGCCGCAGGAATGGAAACTGCCCCCGCCCGGCCGTACCAGGGCGAGAGGATCTCACTCAACGGAACATCCTACCTGGACCTCCCCGACACCGTCAGCCTCGCAACAGAATTCAGCGGAAAGATACTCCAAATCACCGGCCAGCCCGACACACACGACACAACAATAGAATACAACATCACACTCAACTGGCACCACCACGGCACATACCACCTCGGCACCATACCCGCCGACGGACAACCCCACACCATCAACCTCCACGCCCAGACACACGCCACATTCTACGAAATCATGCAACCCACCACAGGAGACATCGAAGTCACCCCTACCCTCAGCGTAGAAGATATACGACCCAGTCTTGCCAGTCTTACGCGCACCGCATTTTTCACCGCCACCCCTGAAAGCCTTGGCGAAGTCTCAAATAAAACCAGCGGAACTATTGAATACGTCGCCCTCGCCGAACGTGGAAGCGCGGCGGCTCTCCGTCTTCATCGCACACATTCGCTTCTCTCGGAGTTCCTCATCGAAAGCATATTGGGTGCCCACACCTCTGCATACTGGAATGTCGACAAGGACGGATATATAACACTAGGAGAGAAATCCAAGGCAACGCAGTTCCTTGTGAGGGCCTTCGAAAATTCTAAATTCAGCGGCGATCAAGCCCTCGCTTCAGGTAAGCAATTTGAACTGGTAGACTTAAGTGAAAGGAAAGTCGTCACCCATTCGGGCTCTTGGCTTAAAATGGGACCAGTCATCAATACGCCGTCCTTGTTTTTTAAAGCGCGACTTATCATGCCTATGATGGGCATCAGCTTCACGGGAATCACCGTCCCCGTTGCCATGACAGACGCCCCTGCGGGCACCACGGTACACATCCCCCGCAAGGGAAATACGGTCACTGTCACCATTCCCCCTTCGCCTGACCAGAAGCAATATCAGATAATGGTGAGATATAGGCCATACGATGATCGCAGCAAAAGAGTCGAACCGGACCGCTACGAGCTAAACCAAGAATTAAAGTACGTCAAGAGCGGGAGCAGTGAAACGCTCACTTTGAGCGACGTGCGGAATAATGATGAGTCATTCGATGAGGGGTCATCTTTTTCCCTCTATAGCCCTGATATGGTCGCCACCGATAAGTACTGGAAGCTCAAGCGCCAAGTCCGGGAACAGAGGACACGTATTTCGAGTGTTCCTGAAGTTACCCGCAGTGGCCCCATCAATTGGGTATACCTCGCTCACGCCAGAGCCGTTGACTGGAATGCACGGCCAAGCGCGGAAGCGACTGCATCTAGGGAAAAATATCGTCAGTGGAAACGGGACCTCTTCTATAAGCTGCAGACCACATTCGTCGGATGGTCCGATGAGAATGTAGCACACGGTGGCGGACTAGAAATCGAGGCTAGGCGGGGCGCGGGTGTGGCCTTTGCATTGAATGATCCGCCTACGTCCTTCATTTACCTCCCTCCGTACGGAGAATTCAAAAAGGAGGCGGGAGGATCGGCACAGGTAAAGTGCCCTCCACCTCTCTCAGAGGCGGGTGACCGCCTGCCTATCCTGGCAATTTTCCAACGAGACCCTGATGCCACCACCTCCCTGATAGACGTCATCTCAATGGATGACAAATGGCACCAGCTGTCGATTGACCTAGATCGCGTCGCACAAAAATCGGCAACCATCATCAGCGCCATCGTGACCACCCAGTCCGAAAAAAGCAGCTTGCCTGGCGGCGTGAAAGGCAAACGACTCGAGCCGTACCCGTCCCTTGCCGACCTTCCGGAAAGGCCGAGGAGCAAGCGGGCGGCTGTACGAGAAGCCGCATCAGACAAGTATTTTGAGGACCTGAAGAAGGATTTTCCTGAGCTGGATGAGGCGACTCTGGACTATAGAGGCATCGCACGGTCCGCAGATCCGATCCTGGGCCTAATCAAGAGTCAGTTGACCATTCCTCCTGTAACAGTGGAGGGCCCGGCACTGCCGCAGGATCATAGAGAGTTGCTGACTGCCGCGAAAGACGCGCAGGCTGCAGCGAACAAATTGCGGGTCGCATTGGAAGACCTTGATGAAGCGGTCCGGCGGTTCGCCCCGTTTTACGCCCAGACAGTGGAAGGCCCACCCAGCCGCGAACGCCTGAGCTCCAAGGAGCGGATTCAACTTAAAGATGAAATCATGAGGTTCGCGGAGAGGTACCGCAATAGTCCGGTGCCTGATGAAGTACGCAAAGGATTCGGCCGTTGGGGTACGAGCCAGGATAGGCACTGGGAGGCGGCGAAAAGGCGCTACGCGGAAACCAAGCCCATTGCCGACAGAGAGTTTCGATCCTCAGAGCACTTGCGGAAGAGAGTCCGCGACGCGCAGGCTGCGCTTGGCGGCGTGCCCGAGGTGATGCCACAACCCGCCCCTACGGGGCCGGGGATGAACACCTTCTTCAGTCTCACATTTACTTTGCTGAGCGGGGCGAACCTTCTGCT
The DNA here is from genome assembly GCF_028898845.1 of Streptomyces sp. WZ-12. NCBI lineage: Bacteria > Bacillati > Actinomycetota > Actinomycetes > Kitasatosporales > Streptomycetaceae > Streptomyces > Streptomyces sp. WZ-12. The sequence continues at coordinate 107,696 of NZ_CP118575.1, forward strand.
CTCCGTATACGGCAACATCCTTCTCCCCGCGGGTACGGGAGATTTCAGAGTACAAGGAGAATGGGGAGACGAAGTGGTAGCGGCGCTTTCGAGCGTTGCAGTCGCTGTTCCGTTCGTCCAGAACGTCCAAGAATTATTTGGAGATGAATTTAAGGCAGAGTTCACTGGAAAACTCGCTCCATTCATATCGGCGGTGGCAAATGCGGCTTCGCTCTTGAATAACGTAATCAAGGGCGACTGGAAGGCTGCGGGCTTCGACATCATGGGCCTCATAGCTGACGTCGCCGGGATCGTAGGTTTGTTCTCTTCCACCTTGGCAGCCGTTGCTGGCCCCGTAGGCGTAGCGATGGCCTTGCCGGGGGTCGCCGACATGCTTTACCAATGGGGAAAGCGAGCTCAGGTGCCGTCTCAGTTCGTATCGAATCTCGGCGAAAAGCTTACGGAGATCCACCGCAAGGCGCTCGGGGATGAGCGGGTCACCTATCATCAAAAACAGTATAAAGCGGGAACTTCTTCCACTGAAATCGCAAGGCTATGGCACACAACGGCCGAAGCTGTGAGTTCGGGTGTCATTGTCCAAGGCTTGCTCAAAATGGACCTTCCGGCTATAATCCCCAAGGAGTTGAGTCAGTACAGCAAAGATGAAATCAGTGCCGACCTCTTGAAGGCGGTTCCGTTTGAACATTCGGATCCGTTCGTAACGACTCGGAACCCTTCGGACGAGCTAGTCAATGACCTCTACAAAGAGCTTACGGCGTACTGTATAAAGAAGATGAAAGCTGCCACAGCCAGCGAACGGGCCCGCCTGAAAGCATCCGACTTCTCATTGAGCGAATGGCTTCTGACGGACAAAGGGGTGCAGTGGAAAGTGCGCTACGAGAACTACCGGAAGCGCGAAGTCCCAACGGACTGACCCTCGATCCACCGCGTGGTGATGGACCTGTGGATGACGGAGCGCGGAGAAGGGCGCTATCGGGTTGTTGTGGGTGGCGTGAGGTGATCTTGATGTTGGGTCGTTGTGGGAGGGGTCGGTCGTGGGGTCCGAGGGGGCGTCGTCGTACAAGGGGTACTGCTTCCCGGCCGAGGTGATCGCTCACGCGGTGTGGCGGCCTCCGATTCGAAGGGGATGTAGCCGACTTCGTCCACCACGATGAGCGGGTAGCGTGCGAGGCGGGTGAGTTCGGCGGCGAGGTTGCCGGCCTGGTGGGCGGCGGCGAGGTGGTCGACCCATTCCGCGGCGGTGGCGAAGGCGACGCGGTGGCCGGCCTGGCAGGCCCGGACGCCCAGGCCGATGGCCAGGTGGGTCTTGCCCGTGCCCGGCGGGCCCAGGAAGACGACGTTCTCCTTGCCTGCGATGAAGTCCAAGGTTCCCAGGTGGGAGAGTTGTTCGCGCGTCAGGCCGCGCAGATAGGCGACGTCGAGTTCTTCGATCGTCTTGTCCGCGGGGAAGCGGGCGGCGCGGACTCGTGCTTCACCGCCGTGGGATTCGCGGGCGGCGACCTCGCGTTGGAGGCAGGCGACGAGGTATTCCGGGTGGGTCCAGGACTCCTTGCGGGCCCGTTCGGCCAGGCGGTCGGCGGCGGCCAGCAGGGCCGGGGCTTTGAGGGCCCGGGCGAGGAAAGCTAGGTCGGAGGTGGTCTGCTGGCTGGTGCGACGGCCGGCGGCCGCGGGCCCGGCTGCGGGCTGGGTCAACATTGACTCGCCGCCTGCGGTGGGAGTGCGGGACATCAGCCGGCCTCCTTGTTGACGCCGCCGTCGATGACGGTGAACAGCCGGTCATAGGCGCCCAGTTCTCTCTGTTCGACCTCGACCAGCGGGCCGGATCCGGTGCCGACGGCCTGGATCTGGCCCGTCGGACGACACCGTGCTTGATGCCGCATCATCGCTGAGGTCTCGGCGTGTTCGGGATCGGTGAGGGTCTGGTGGCGGGCCCAGCAGCGAACGTGCCGGGCGACGATCTCTCCGCCGGTGGTTAGGACGATGACCTCGTCGTTGTCGGTGAGCACGGTGACGTGGTGGCCGATGGCGGCGGGGTCGACGGAGTAGTCGCAGGTGTCGACGCGGACGTAGTGGTCCCGGCCGAGCCGGGTGGCAAACCGCCACCAGGTCGGCGGATCCACCGCCGGCAGGGTGAGCATCTGGGCCCGGTCCGCCTCCCACCGATCGACCGGACGGGCTCCGAGGGTTCGGTGGACGCGCCGGTTGGCGACCTTGAGCCAGGCGTCGAGTTGGGTGTTGAAGTCGTCCGGGCCGCTGAAGTGACGGCCGGGCAGGAACGAGGTCTCCAGATAGCCGTTGGCCCGCTCCACCAGCCCTTTCGCCTCGGGATCCCGTGGTCGGCAGAGGTAGATCTTGGTGGCGAGCAGGCCCGCGAACGCGGCGAATTCGCTGGTGGGGCGTCCGCGGCCGACGCCGGCCTCGTTGTCCCAGACCAGCGTCTTGGGGACGGCCTGCCATTGCGACAGCAGGTGCCAGTGACCGTGGATCAGGTCGCCGGTCCTTCGCGAGGGCAGCATCCGCGCGGCGATCACGCGTGAATACCCCGACACCATCACCAGCACCGGAGGCCGGCCGGTCTGGCCATAGCCCAGCGGGATCTGCGCTTCGGGGAACCACAGGTCGCACTGGGCCAGTTCACCGGGCCGATAGGTCGTGCGGGAGACCGGATCGACGGGAACGTAGGCCGGTCGCAGTTCGCGGATCCGGTCCTTAAGGATCGTCATTCCCCGCTCCCAACCGATCCGCTCGGCGATCACGGTCGCGGGCATCGTCGGTGTCTCCCGCAACAGCTCACGGATCTGCACCTCGACCGCGTCCACCACCGAACCCTTCGGCGGTCGCTCATACTTCGGCGGCCGGTCGCTGGCCAGGGCCCGCTTGACCGTGTTCTTCGAGATGCCCAGGTGTCGCGCGATCGCCCGGATCGGCATCTGCTCGGCCCGGTGCAGGCGACGGATCTCTGCCCAGTCCTCCACGAGGATCACCCTTCCTCCTGCCCTTGATCACCAAGGCCAGGATCAGACGAAGATCACCAAGTGGGTCAGTTTTGATGTGCCGTCAGAGGGTCCGAGTTCGACCGTCGCCGAGACTCGAGACCGAGCCACTCCGTCTTCTCTTCCGGCAGTCGATCGAAGCCGCCTTCTGCGATTACTGACGGGATCGAAAATATCCGCCTCGCGGTCTGTAGAAGATCGCGAAGTTTGCTTTCGGCTGACTATCGGCGCTCTGCAGTCACAGGTGAATGGTGCCGCGCAGGCATGTGATGCTGTTGCCGCCGATCCAGACTTCTTCGCCGTGTGCCTCCACGGTGAGTACGCCCTGCCGCCCCAGGCGGGTGCCTTGACCTACTTTGTAGGAGCGTGGGGCGGTGCCGTTGCCGATGAGCCACTGGGCGATGCTCGCGTTGAGGCTTCCGGTGACCGGGTCCTCGCGCACGCCGGCTGGTGCGCCGAAGGCGCGGACTTCGAAGCACAGTTGTGAGCCTTCGGGGTAGGCGCCGACGACGCCGAGCATGAGGTCGTTCATGTGCCGGGCGTCCGGTCTCAGGGCCAAGACCTCCTCGGCGGAGGAGAGCTGGACCGCTGCCCAGCCGGGGCCGTTGTCTACCCACTGGTGCGCGGTGATCTGCTCGCGGCTGATGCGCAGGCCCCGGGCGATACGGTCGAGGTGCGAGGGGTCCAACGGGCCGACCTGCCGGGGATCCGGGGCGCGGAAACTCAGGCTGGTGCCGGACCGCCGCACGTCCACCAGCCCGAGACGGCACTCCTGGGTGAGTTTCCCGGGTGATTTCGGGACGCCACCGGCTTCGAGCCATGCGTGGGCGGAGCCGAGGGTGGGGTGGCCTGCGAACGGGATCTCCCCACCCGGGGTGAAGATGCGCAGTGCGTAGTCCGCTTCGCCGGATTCCGGCGGGACGACGAAGGTTGTTTCGGAGAGGTTGGTCCATGTCGCGAGCCGGGCCATGTCCTCGTCGGACAGTCCGTCGCCGTTGAGGACGACCGCCACGGGATTGCCGAGGTAGGGCGTTTCGGCGAACACATCGACCTGGGCGAAGGATCGCATGCGCCGCTCGGGGGCGGGCTGCGGTGTCATTCGCCCTCCACCAGGATCAGGTCCATGTGGGTGTCCCCGCGGAGCGGGAGGATGGCGCGGTACTCGGGCGAGGAGTACCAGCGACGGGCGTGGTCGGCTGTCGGGAACACCATCACTGAGAGGTGTGTGGGCTTCCAGTTGCCTTCCAGAGTCTCGAACCGGCCGCCACGGATCATGAATCCGCCGCCGTACAGTGCGAGTGTCTGGAGCACTTTCGCGCGGTACTCCGCCATGCGCTGCTGGTCACCTATGACTCCGACGTTGCCGATCAATAGTGCTGTCATGCGAGGGGCTCCGCTCCCGCTGCTTCCGGTGTGTCTTGCTGGTTCTCGTGGGTTGTGGAGAGGTCAGCCGGTGAAGTCGGTCATGGTGCCGATGCCGAGGCGTTGGGCGGATTGAACAATGGCGAATCCGGATGCGACGTCCTGTGCCGCCATTCCCAGCGATTTGTAGAGTGTGCGTTCGGAGGTGCCGGAACGGCCGGGGTGCCGTCCGAGCAGTACCTCGCCGATTTCGGGGAGGGGCCGGTCGGCAGGGAGCAAGCCCTGCTCGATCGGCGCGGCGAGTTCGGAGGACTCCCGTTGGGCCCCTTCCCTGCTGTCCACGAAGGCGGAGCAGGACGCCACGGCGTCCGCGGAGAGTTCCCGTTTGCCGGGGACGGAGGAACCGACCGCGTTGACGTGTGCCCCTTCGGCCAGGTCCTTCGCCGACACCAGCGGTTCGGTGGTGTCCACCGTCGTGCACACCAGGTCGGCGCCGCAGAGTGCCTCGGCGGGGCTGTTCATCCGTTCGATGTCGATGTCGGTATGGGTACGTGCCCACTGCAGGAACTCCTTGGCCCGCGCGTTGCCGCGATTCCACAAGCGCACCCGTCGCAGGCGCCTGATCTCGCGCAGCGCGAGCAGATGGCTGCGTGCTTGGGTTCCGGCACCGATCAGGGCCAGGTCGCCGGCGTCGGGCAGGGCCAGGGCGTCGGTCGCCACGGCCGATGCCGCGGCCGTGCGCAGCGCGGTCACCGCCGCCCCCTCCATCATGGCCAGCGGCTGCCCGGTCTCGGGGTCGAAGACCACCACCACGCCGACGTGAGTGGGCAGGTCGCGGTTGGTGTTGCCGGGGGCGTGCAGTACCGCTTTGAGGCCGTAGCCCGAGTCGGACTCACCGGTGACATGGCACGGCATGGCGGCGAACAGCGACCCGTCGCAGCCCGGTCCCAGTACGGTGCGCACCGGCTGGACGACGTCGCCCGCGCTGTAACGGCGCATGACCTCGGCCACCACGCGGTACGCTTCCGTGACCGGGAAGGCCTTTCGTACTTCGTCTCCGTTCAACAGCAGCATGGGCTATGCGCCTTTCTTTTCTTCGTCGGTTTCATGGGATGCACGGTCCGTGGGCTGGTGGGTGTGGTCGGCGGTGAACACCGACCACACCATGCGGATCGGTCTGGTGGCCGAGATGAACTCCAGCCCGTACAGCTCCGCGGAGGGAACCGTGGTGAGCGCAAGGTCGGCGCTGCCGTCCTGAGCGGCACGGGCGGCCGCGCTGGTCGAGGCGGACGGGAGCACCGTGTGCGTGGTGTGCCCGGGCGGCAGGAGTTGCGCGATGATGGGTTCCGGTGAGGGATGGCTGGCGATGGTGGGGCACTCCGGTGCTGGTCCGCTGTCGCGGCGCCTGGCGATGCCGTAGAGCGGTGTGTCCATCACGAACACGTTGCTCAGCTCGAGTGCGGGGTCCATGTAGAAGTGGTGTATCGCCTTGTAGGCGTTGGCCACCACGACGTGCGTCACTTCGCGGGCACGCAGTGCCTCACCTGCCTGTTCGTAGCTGTTGAAGAGGCGGAGGGCGGCTGGCGGGCCGTCGCTGTCGCGGACTCGGCCTGCGAACCGTGCCGCGGCCACCTCGCTGCTGGTGCCGTGCGGCCCGAGTGTGCCCACGGCTGACAGCTCGTTCGAGTCGGTCCGAAGTGTGGTGAAACTGAGCAGCATCATCCAGGCTTTCCTAAGGTTTGCGTTGGGCGGTGGCGGGCGCCCATCCGGTGGTTCGGTGTACAGGCGGCCCGGGTCAGCCGGGGGTGATGGGGGTCAGCCACTCGGGGTGCGCCCCGTCGGCGGAGCGCTTGGCTGCGTCGTAGAGCGCGGCGGCCCGGGTCGCGAGCGGGCCGACTGTGCCGTTTCCGATGTCCCTGCCGGAAAGGGAGACCACGGAGACCACGCCCTTGCCGGTGGAGGACAGGAATATTTCGTCAGCGGTGAAGAGGTCTGCGGGGCTGAGCCGGCGTTCCAGGACTTCCATGCCCGCCTCCCGGCACAGTGTCATCACGGTGTCCCTGGTGATTCCGGGCAGCAGGTCACCCGTAGCGGGCGGTGTGGTGATGCGTCCGTTGTGCACGGCGAAGACGTTGGCGGTGCTCGCCTCGGCGACGTTGCCCGCCTGGTCCAGCAGGATGGCGTCGTCGAAGCCGGCGGCACGGGCTTCGTCGCTGGCCAGGGCGCAGTTCACATAGCCGCCGGTGAGCTTTGCCTGCGCCGGGAATGCGTCACGGGGCGGACGCCGCCACGAGCTGATCAGGCAGCGTATGCCCGGTGGGGTCCGGGATGCGGGAAAGCCGAACGTGGTGATGGACAGCGCGTCGGAAACTCCGGTGAGCGAGACGCCGGGGGGCGTGTGCGGCGTCAGGACGAGCTTGTGCACCAGCGGCCGTACGTAGGCGTCCTCTTGATGACCGTTGCGCCTGAGCAGTTCCCCGGTGATGTCGATGAGGTCGTCGATGTTGTCGGGTATGCCAGTGATGTGCAGGATCCGGCAGGCGCGCAGCATGCGTGCGTAGTGGTCTCGTGCCCGGAACAGCAAGAGTCCGTCGTCACAGTGGTGTGCGCGGATTCCTTCGAAGGCGCCGGTCCCGTAGTGCAGGCCCTGTGTGGAGAGCGTCAGCCGTGGAGCCGTCGCCGAGACGAACTCCCCTCGGTCGTAGGCCCATTCGCCGAGCCCCATCGAGGATCGTGTGAAGTTGTTCTGTGTGTCCGTCATGCCCTCGTTCCCGCGATCCGTTCGGCGGAGGCGTTTTCGATGGAGGACTCGGTGCGTAGGTCCACCACCCGTGCGGCTTTCCAGCTCACCATGGCTCCGGTGCTGGTGATGGGGCCGGGGGCGCCGAACCCGATGCTGAGCGGGGTATCGAGTGTGTCGAGGCATTCCTCGGCGGCCTTCTTGACTGCCTCTTGCCGGCTGTCCGGGTCGGCCTTCAGGGTCAGGGAGAGCAGGTCCTTGCCGTGGTCGTCACGGGCGACGGTGATCTGGTAGTCCTGGTAGCCGCGGAAGTGGCGGAGCAGCAGGTTCTCCAGGTCGTAGCCGTTGATGAGGTGACCGTTGAGCAGAAGCCGGTCGCGTACGCGGCCGACCGCCTCCAGAGCGGGGGCCGGCACCGTGGCGCCGGGCGCGGGGTCGGTCATCCGCACCATGTCCCCGGTGCGGTACCTGATGAGCGGCTTCGCACCGGTGTAGAGGTTCGTCACGACGAGTTCGCCGTACCGTACGCCTGCGGAGTCGGCTGCCACCGGCTCCAGGGTGTCCGGATCGATCACCTCGTAGAGGTTGATCAGCGGTGCGGTACGGAGCGAGCCATCGGAAGTGGCCGCCGCGAGAACCGAGGCCTCCTGTGAGGCGTAGAGGGCGTTGCGGGCTTCGGCTCCCCACAGCGCGCCGATGTTCGCCAGCAGGCTGGGAGACATCAGCTCGCCGGTGAGCATGAGGATGTCGAGGCAGAAGTCCTTCTGGGGGTCGAGGCCCGCCTCGGTCGCCTTCTGGGCGAGCCGCATCGCCATGCCCGGGGTGCAGAACAACCCCGTGATCGGCAGGAGACGCACGACCTCCAGGGCGCGGTCGAAGCCGATGACCGGCGAGTGCGGCCACATCTTGGCCACCGCGTGCCCCAGGTTGCGGCACACGTCCCCGAAGGTGTCACCGGTGGCGTGCAGCTCGGTGGGTCCGGAGACCCCGATGACCTGACAGTCACCGTGAGCGGCCAGGACATCGCGGTAATAGGTGGTAAGGACGGTGTTGTTGTGGATGGTGTCTGCGTTGGTGCGCGGACACGGGGTCGCTGCACCGGTGGTGCCGGTGGTCTCGTAGAAGATCCAGGCATCGGAGACCGGACATGACAGGATGCCGAGTTGAGTCTGCCTCAGGTCTTTCTTGGTCGTGAAAGGAAGGCGCCGCAGGTCGTCGCTTCGCAGTGCCGATATTTCGCCGTCGCCTATTCCCTCCAACTTCTCCCGGTAGAACGGGGAGTTGGCGCGTACGTATGCGGCGACCTCGCGGAGTTTGCGCGTCTGATGGGCGGCCAGTGCGTCATTGTCCCACTCGCCGGCCGTGAACGCGTCGAATTGGTCGCGCAACTCGCAGGTGAGAGAGGCGGATTCCGGGTCGTATTGCGTGAACATTCGGTGGAGCCCCCAATCAGGGATCTGTTGCCTCCCGTACGGGAGGCCTGGAGAAGGTCAGTCGTCGATCAGATCTGCGACTACCCAGTCGGAGATCGACCGCCACTTCTGGATGGCCTCTTGGTGAAATTTGTTGGTCTGGTACTTATCCAGCGCGGTCAGGTCGGGCAGCACCCCGATGACGGCGAAGTCGTAGGAGATGTCGCGCTTGACGGTGTTCCATCCCACCCGCCAGGTGAGCAGCTCCGGGACGTTGCGGCCGACCTGCTTGGCGAACTTCTCGGCCTCGACCACGGAGGGCGAGGTGCGCTCGAAGCCGTCCTTCAGTTTGAAGAGAGCGATATGCGTGATCACCGTTTTCTTTCACGCACGAGGCCCCAGCTGATTTCCGGTCGCGCGCGGTTTCCGTTCAACGGGAGGTATGTGGGGCCGTGTGCGATTTGGTCGATGCGGCGAGGCAACGGGGTGCCATCCTCACGCTGGTGTCCCAGCGCGTCGCAGTCCGGTTGCCCGTCAGTGAACAAGGGGTTTTTCCGGCTGTATTGCCGATCCCCGCGGAATGGAGTGTGGTGAATTCCTTCGGAGCGGTCATGTTCGATTCCTTCAGGAGCGTGCAACCGCAGTCTTCCGGTGCTGTGGACCGAAGGAGCCGATGCACCGGGCCCGAGGCGAATGCCGGCCTTCGGGTGGTCCGCGGGGGCGCCCGTGGGTGTTCCCGTGCTTGCCCGCCATCAGTCTCCCGGAAGCCGGAGGATCTCACTGGTTCCGGGAGCGTTCCCGGTCGGCTTTGCCGGTCCTGGTCCTCCCGTCCAGTTCCGTTCGATGTACTCCAGCGCAGTCTCCCGGTCGACGTCGGTGAAGGCGGCACGCCAGCCAGCCGGGAGGTCCAGGAACGGCCGCCACAGGGCGTGCTGCTCGTGGTCGTTGACGACCACGAGCCACGTGCCGTCACCCGCGTCGAAAGGACTGCCGGTCATCGCGTCTCTCCGCTCATCTCGTCGTCGTGGGCCAGTCCTGCACGGTCGGGGAAGAACCGGACCGGAAGGCTGGAGAATCCGTTCAGCAGGTTGGATCGCAGACGGGGCGCATGGCCGGTCCACTCAAGGCCTGTGGTGAAGTCCCGCAGGGCCATGAGGAGTTCCGATATCTCGATCTTGGCGAGATGCGCGCCGACGCAGTAGTGGGGGCCGTAGCCGAACGAGATCTGCTGGTTCGGTGTCCGTCCCAGGTCGAACACCTCGGGCCGGTCGAAGACGCGCTCGTCCCGGTTGGCCGAGTAGTGCCACAGCGTCACGATGTCGTTCCGGCGGATGGTAACGCCGTTGATCTGTGTGTCCTGCACCGCGGTGCGGCCGAAGTGCATCGACGGGGACGCCCAGCGCAGCACTTCGTCGACGGCCGTGTTGATGGCGACCTCGCCGTTCTTCAGCCGCTGCCACTGGTCCGGATGCGTGGCCAGCGAGTGCACACTGTCGATCATGGTGAGCCGACTGGTCTCGTCACCGCCGATGATCAGGCTGTAGCAGTTGAGGACCACGTCCTCGTCGGTCAGCCGGACCCCGTCGACCGTGCTGTGCGCCAGTGTGCTGACGAGGTCTTCACCCGGCGTCTTGCGCCTCTCCTCCACCAAGTCCTGGAAGTAGAGGAGGATTTCGTTGCGCGCCATCGCCGACTCCTCCTCGTCGACCTCGTCGTCATCCGTGCTCAGTGCGGTCTTGTTCAGTGTCAGGAGGTAGTCGCGGTCACTCTCGGGCACGCCCAGCAGGTTCGAGATGGTATTCATCGGAATGCGGCTGGCTATCTCCAGGGCGAAGTCGCAGCCATCTCCTGCGACGGCTTCCCGGACCAGCGGACGGGTATTGGCGCGCACCGCCTCTGCCACGGGCCTGAGCACTCGGGGGCCCAGCGCCCGCAGCAGGATCTTGCGCAGCTGCTCGTGCCGTGGCCCGTCCGTGACCGCGAGCATCTTGCCTGCTCCCGCATCGCCGCCCTCGAGCAGGGTCACCAAGACGTTGCCCCGCTCCGAGGTGAAGTTCTCGTCGTCGCGATGGACCGCAATGATGTCCTCGTGGCGTGAGAGCACCCAAAATCCGCGCCGCTGGCTGGTCGGCCGGTTCCAGTGAACGGGTCTGGTGTCCCTCAGGTCGCGCCAGAAGGCGTTCAGGTCCTGGTCCGCGAAGGTGGCTGGGTCGGACAGGTCGATCGTCTCGGGATCGCTCGCATGAGAGGCGGTCGCCTTGGGGTCGCCTGCCTCGGCGATGACCGTGGTGGGGTTCATTGCGGTGCTCCGGCTGATCGGGTCGGGGTAGGAGGAGAAGCACTGACCGTCACCAGTCGGTCCGCCAGAAGCGCCGGCGTGCGAAGGGATAGCCCGGCAGCGGGATCCGGTGGCTGCGCTCGCCCTCGTGCAAGGCAGCGAAGTCCACCCGCTGGCCTTGTACCCAGGCCTCGGCGAGCCGGAAGAGCGCATGCTCCTCGTGCAGTGCCTCGGCCGTGTCCGGCACGAGACCGTCGTCGGTACGCCTGAGCCCGGACAGGTCGGTGTGCCGCGCCGAGCCGCCGGAGGTCACCCGCTCGCCGGCCTCGACGGCCAGGGCCTCGGCCAGCTCGGCCTTGGTCCGGACCACGGCCGCCCAGCGCCGGCCCATCATCTTGCGCCCGAGGTTGAGGCTGAGAGTGATGTCATCGAGCCGTGCCTGGGGATGCGAGGTGATCCACTCCCGCAGCGCCCCGAGCCGCGCGGCCAGCCCCCGCTCGTCCAGGGCAGAGACCGTGACGAGCCGCGGTGCCCCGGTCTCGGGAGCCCGGGCGGGCAGGGCCGGCGGTTCCTCCAACACGAGATGGGCGTTGTAGCCGCCCCCGCCGAGCGCGGTGACACCGGCACGCCGGACACCGGCCTCCGCCTCCCAGTCCGCACCCTCCACTTGGGGCACGAAAGGCGTGTTGGGGAAGTCAAGGTCCTCGTTGACCTCGGTCAGGTTGATCGTCGGCACCAGCTTACGGTGGTAGAGCGCGAGCGCCGCCTTGACGGCACCGGACCCGCCGGCCGCCACTCCCGCGTGGCCGATGTTCGCCTTGACCGAACCGATGGATGTGGTACTGGTCTGCTTGCCGAACGCCATCTGCGCCGCGCGGACCTCCAGCCCGTCGGTGATCGGCAAGCCGAAGAAGTTGCCCTCGTACATGGACACGGTGTCCGGGGCCACGCCGCCCACATGCATGGCGTTGGCGATGCAGGCGCTGAGCCGGTCGGGCTGGGCGAACCCGTACGACACCGCGCTTGCGCCGTTGTTGTTGACGGCGGAGCCCTTCACCTTCGCGTAGATGTGATCGCGGTCGGCGACGGCCTTGCGGAGCGGTTTGAGGAGGAACGTCGCGACACCGCTAGCCAGCCTGGTCCCGGTGCCGTTGGCGTCGAACGGGCGGCAGTGCCCGTCCCGGGACATGATGCGGCCCTCTTCCCACAGGTATCCACGGCGATGCGGCAGTCGCACCATGACTCCGCTGGCGATGGCCATATCCGTCTGGCCCAACAGCAGCGACTGGCAGGCGAGGTGCACCGAGTAGTGGAAGCCGGTGCACACCGCCGTCAGGGTCATCGCCTCGCCCGTCAGCCCGGTGTAGAAGAGGGCGTTGGAGGACATCGTGTCCGTGAACCAGGCGTTGCTGAGCTCCATCACCTCGGGTCCGACGGAAACCCAGTCGGGGGCGGAGCTGTACAACGCCGGGGTCTGGGGGTTGGCCGCCGCGTAGATACCCACTTCACCGGCGACGCGATCCGGGTCGTAGCCGGCGTCCTCCAGGACGTCCCAGACACTCTCCATGAACAGGCGGTGCTCAGGGGACATCAATCTCGCGAGACGGTCCGAGATGCCGAAGACCGAGGGGTCGAACTCGTCGTAGCCGTCGAGCGTGGCGCATGCCCGAACGTAGAACGGGTTGTTGACCAGTGCCTGGTCCACCTCGAGGTCCTCCTTCTGGAGGAACGTGATGGATTCCCGTCCGTTGACGAGGTTGTCCCACAACTGCTCCTTGCCGTCCGCTCCGGGGAAGCGGCACGCGATACCGGTGATCGCGATGTCGCTCTCGTCGTACTGCAGCTCAGGGGTTTGGTTCATCGGTGTGAAAGCCTCCAATACGCAGGGTGGTTCACGACGTCTCAAGCGTCGGATGGGCGGCCTCGGCCGAGTACGGCGGACCGTCGGGCCTCGGCGCGGCGCCTGGCGTCGGTGACTGCGGTGGGCGTGGCACCGTTCTCGACGTCGTCCAGCCACTTGGCTTGCGAGGCGATGTCACGGAACCGGAAGAGGTCCGACACACCCACCCGCCTGCCGAACCGCTGGCTCATCCGTTTGGCAAGGCGCACCAGCAGCAGCGAGTTGCCCCCCAGGTCATAGAAGGCGTCACGCACACCGATGGTTTGGGGATCCCGGCTGAGGAGTTCGCCCCACAGCTCGGCCAGTGCCGCTTCGCCCGCGGTGCGGGCCGGTTCGGTTGTCCTCGGAGAGTCAGGCGAGGGAGGCTCCGGCAGGGCCGACCGGTCGAGCTTGCCGTTGGGCGAGACGGGGAGCGTGGCCAGGAATACCACCGTCTCGGGGACCATATAGTCGGGCAGCATCTGCTCCAGCCGCCGGGTGATCCGGGACTGCAACTCGGCATCAAGCCACGGACTGTCGCCCCTTGCCGACGTCTTGCTGCCGTCCTGCGGCACGACATAGGCGACCAGCGAAGTGGCACCGGGCTGCCCGGCCGCCGAAGGTACCGCGACGGCCCCCTCCCGCACCTCCGGGCATCCGGACAGCCATCCTTCGGCCTCCTCCAGTTCGATGCGGTACCCGCGCACCTTCACCTGGTGGTCGGCACGCCCGATGAACTCCAGCTCGCCGCCCGGCACGAAACGGGCGATGTCACCCGTGCGGTACATGCGTTCGCCGACCAGGTGCGGATCCGGCACGAAGCGTTCCGCAGTCAGTCGCGGCCGGTTGACGTAGCCCCAGGCCAGGCCCGCGCCGCTAAGGTACAGCTCGCCCGGTTCTCCTTCCGGTACCGGCCGCAGGTTCTCGTCCAGGACGTAGAGCAGGGCGGTGGAGGAGGGCATACCGATCGACGGCTCGCCGGACTCGTCCGGCGGGACCATTTTGAAGGTACAGAAGACCGTTCCTTCGGTCGGGCCGTACCCGTTGAAGACGCGGGTCACCTTCGTCTCGCGGTACACCCGGTCGACGAGCCGGCGTCGTACCGCTTCCCCACCGAGGACGACCGAGCGCAGCCCGGGCGCCAGATCCCCGGCGTCGAGCAGGCTCGTCATGGTGGAAGGAACGGTATTGAGATGTGTTACCCGGTGCCGGTACGGGCTCTCCGGGAGGTGGAGCGCGCTCTCGAGCAGGACCACGGCCCCGCCCTGGGAAAGCGGGGCGAAGATCTCCATGACTGCCAGGTCGAAGCAGATGGAGCTGACGGCCGCCACACCGCTCAGGTCACAGTCTTCAAAGATGCGTTGGGCCTCGGACAGCATCGCCGCGCAGCTGCGGTGCCGGATCGGCACGCCCTTCGGCTGTCCTGTCGATCCGGAGGTGTAGATCACATAGGCGGAGTCCTTCGGAACCGAGACATCGGGTCTCGCCCCGGGTTCGGTCTCCACGGTGTCACCGAGCACCATCACCGTGGGCCCCTGCGGGCACCGGCCCCGCGCCCCAGGCGTGGTCAGCAGCAGAGCGGTGCCGCTGTCCCGCACCATGAAGTCCAGCCGCTCGTCGGGATATTTGGGGTCGAGCGGCAGGTAGCAGGCGCCGGAGCGGAGGATCGCCAGCAGGCCGACGAGCAGACTCACACCGCGTTCGGCGCAGATGCCGACAGGTACGCCCGGGCGCGCACCCTCGGCCACCAGCTGTTCGGCCAGCAGCGCCGAACGCCGCTCCAGCTCTCCGTAGGTCATTACACCCTCGTCGCAGAAGATCGCGGTCGCTTCCGGGCTCTTCGCCGCGTGCTCGAGGAAACCGCCGTGCAAGGTGGTGTCGGTGCGCATCACAGTTCCCTCTCTTCCGGCCGGGAGCCGGGTGACAGGTGGTCTAGGGGCAGATCGGGGCTATCCATCCCCTGCAAGAGCACGGAGCGGAATTCCTTCAGCAGCGTCGTCACGATCTCCCTTTCCACGAAGCTAGGTTTGTACTGGACCTGGCCGACCACTTCGTCGGCGATGTCCGCCAACGTGATTTCCAGATCGAATTTCGCGATGTCCCGCCGCATCGGGAACGGGACCAGGGACAGCGCCCCAGTGGGCTCCTCGGCCTCACCGACACCGTGGAAGAGTGTGGTGACGTGAGTGAAGGCGTTGCCGGAGAGCCAGTTGACGGCGAAGTCAGACCACGGCGCACGCCCTTCGGCCCGGGGCGGATTGAGTTCCGCCACCAGCTGGTCCAGGGGATAATTCATGTGCTCCAGCACACCGAGCGAGAAGGCATGGACCTCGCGGAGCAGCTCTCGGAAGCTGTTGGCGCCGCTCGGCCGGGCCCGTACGAGCACGGTGTTGAGGTAGTAGCCCACAGCAGACTCCCAACCCGGTTCGCCGCGCTGGGCGATGGCAGTGGCGACGACGGTGTCCTCGGCACCGGTCAGCCGGTTCAGTGCCGCGAAGAAGCCTGCCAGCACCAGGGTGCTGAGCGAGACGCCCTCCCGCACCGCGAACGCCTTCAACCGGCCCGTTTCGTCCGCGTTCCAGCGGAAGATCAGGTCCGCCCCCTCGTAAGTGACCACGGGCAGCCGTTCCTTGACCAGGGCCGCCGCCCCGGCCGATGGGGGCAAATCGAGGTTGGCCGGTGGTGCCGCCAGGCGCTCCGCCCACCAGCGCAGCGCCGCCTCGGCCTCGGGACCGCCCAGCCAGGCGCGCTCCCACTCGACAAAGTCCGTGTAGGGGGCGGCCGGTTGCTGGGGCACCAGGTCTGCGCACAGCGCCCGTTCGTAGTACATCCGCAGATCGCGTACGACGGTGTCCACGGACGCCGCGTCGACGGCAACATGGTGCATGACCAGCAGCAGGAAGTGGTCTTCGGGGCCGCGAGAGACCAGCGCCGCCCGAAGGATGGGGCCTTGATCGAGGTCGAGCGGGCAGTGCCCCCGTTCCACGAGCAGGTCATGCACCTCTTTGTCCTCGAGCCCCGAGCCGTCCTCCGTCAGGAACTCGTAGACCGGCTGGTCCAGGATCAGCTGGTAGGGCCGTCCGCCCGCCTCGACGAAGACCGTCCGCAGCACCGGGTGCCGCTCCACCACCGCCCGTACAGCATCCTCCAGCGCCTGCTCGTCCACCTCGGTGGGGATGCGTGCGGAGAACATGAGGTTGTACGGCACGCCGTCGGGCGACAACTGCTGCATGAACCAGATCGAGGTCTGCCCGTGTCCGGCGGGCGCCAGCTCGAAGGCCGACGTAAGCTCCAGCGCAGTCCGCAGTCTCTCGACCGCCGGCAGACCATCGTCCGCAGGCTGCTCCAGCAATTGCCGCGCGGCAAGTTCGTCCAGCAGCTCTTGCGCGTCCTCGTCCAACAGGCCGTCGACGACGTACGCCGATTCCGCCCTCGCAGGCGGCGGCGTACCGTCGTTCGCTGCCGTTTCCTTTCCGTCCCCGACAAGTTCGAGCAGCCGTTGCAGAAGGTCGGCCACAGTGCGGTCGTCCAGGAACTCCGCCGGGGACAACCGGTGCCCGAACAGCGACTGCATCCTGTTGGTCAGGCGGATGGCCAGCATGGAGTCCAACCCGAAGTCTCTCAGCCGGGTGGTGGGGCCGAATTTTTCGGGCGGAACCCCGAGTACCTCGGAGATTTCCCCGAGGATGACCTCCCGGGGAACCAGGCGCCCGGTCCCGTCAGCCGGAGCGGTCTCAGCCAGCGCGGTACCCTGCGGGGCAGGGTGCGAGGCATCGGTGGCGGAAGGCGCGGCGTTGGTCCCGGGCGCCCCCTCACGCGGTGCCGCCTCCAGCCAGTACCGGTCCTTCTGCCAGCGGACCAGCGGTGTCCCGACCACCTGCGCACCCGCCGGGGACAGCGCCTCAAGCGACAGGGGCACGCCGCGCACGAACAGGGAGGCGACAGCCCCCAGTAGGTTTCGCATGTCGCTCTCCCCCCGCTGCAGGGAGTTGACCACATGAACGTGCACCCCGTCGGCCAGCGCCGTCTCCTCGACGGCACCGCGCAGCACGCCGTGCGGACCGATCTCGACGAAGGTGTCGATGCCGTCCTCGATGAGCCCCTTGACGGCCGGGGCGAACCGCACGCAGTCTCGGAGATTGTGCGCCCAGTAGTCCGCGTCGACGACGGGGCTGAGCACACCGCCGAGCGTCGTGGAGCGCAGCGCCACCTCGAACGACCGGGGAACAATGTCCTGGAGCGCCTCGCGCAGCACCGGTGCGATCGGTGTCATGGACGTGCTGTGCGCCGCCCGCTCGAGCCGCAGCCGCCGCGTCGCTATCCCCGCGCCCCGCAGATCCTCCTCCAGTGCGCGGATCGCGTCGGGCTCACCGGAAACGGTCACGCTGGTGGGACTGTTGACCGCCGCGAGCGACACGCACTCCCCGTAGGGGGTGAGGTACGCAAGGACGTCTCCCGAGAACTCCACAGCGATCACGGCACCCACTCCGACCTCGTGCTGCATCAGGTGCGATCGGGTCACCGCGACCCGAGCCGCATCCTCCAGGGACAGCGCGCCGCCCACGCAAGCCGCGGCTACCTCGCCGAGACTGTGCCCGACGAGTGCCGCTGGGCGCACACCGAGATCCGTCCACACCCGCGCCAGTGAGACCTGGAAGGAGAACAGCACCGGCTGCATGACGTCCAAGTCGTCCAAGCGCGACTTCTCCGGGGGCGCCGTCATCGCCTCGAGCACCGACCAGCCGGCCAGGTCGCGCACGACGGCATCGCAGTTTTCCATCTGCTCGCGGAAGCCGGCGTGCCAACGCAGCAAGTCGCGGCCCATACCCGGCCACTGGGTTCCACCCCCATTGAAGACGAACGCGATCCGCCCCTCGCCCTTGCTCGCAGCGACCGTGCCCTGCACGATGTCACGGTGCGGCTCCCCGTCGCTGACCCGCGCCAGCCCGTCAAGTACGTCCTGACGGTCGCGTGCCAGGATCGTGACCCGGTGTTTGTGGTGGGTGCGCCGGTTCGCCAGGGTGTGCGCGAGATCGGGAACCCACAGACGGGCATCGCGCTCGATGTGATTGGACAGTTCACGGCAGGTGTCCAGCAAGGCCTCCGCGGAGTGGGCGGTGACGGGCATCAGGTGCGTCCGCTCCGGCGGCTCAGACGTGTGGTGAACCGGCGTGAGGTCCCCCTGATGGCTCGGCCCGAGATGGCGCCCCCTCATCCCGGAGACGAAGGAGCCGGCGGTGACGGCCAGTCCGTCAGCGTGCAGCGCGCCGAGCGAGGAGAGCAGTCTCCAATCGTCGTCCGTGCCTCGCTGGAGCGAGGGAAGGCAGCTCACCGCACGATCCGCGAAAGCCTCGCGTATCGGCTTCAACAGCACGGGGTGCGGGCTGAGCTCGACGACGGTGTCGACACCCCGCCGCTCCATGGTCTGCAGGGCGCTGGTGAGCTGGCTCGGCCGCCGGACGTTCTCCACCCAGTAGTCGGGCCCCAGATCGCCGCCGCTGACCTCCTCCCCGGTGACGGTGGAGATCATGGGGATCCGGGTCTCAGTCGGGTTGATCCCCTCGAGCGCGGCTCGTAGCGGAGCGAGCACCGGTTCCACCGAGCGCGAGTGCGCCGCGTACCCCATCCGGACCCGGTGGCTGGAGATCCCGTCCGCCGCGAGCCGCTCGGCCAGTGCTTCGAGTTCCGCCGTCTCGCCCGAGAGCAGCAAAGACGCGGGCCCGTTGTGACCAGCCACCGTGAGGCGATCACCCGCGGCAGTGAGATACGGGGCCACACGGTCCTCGCCGGCCTCGACCACCATCGCGTTGCCGCGACCCACAGCGAGCTGTTGTACGAGGCGGGCGTGGTGCGCAGTCAGCAACGCGGCGTCGTCGAAATCGAGTGCTCCGGCGATGTGAGCGGCGGCGAACTCGCCGATGCTCTGTCCGAGTACGAGATCGGGTTCCACCCCAAGCGAGCGCCAGGTTTCCGCCAGGGCGGTCTGGATGGAGAACAGAAGCGGCTGAACGACCTCCATGTCGTCGAGCCGGGAACGTTCCGGGGCAGCGAGCAACTGGTCGACCACAGAGAAGTGGGACAGCTCCCCGATGCGTTCATCCGCGCGCATTAGGCAGCGGCGGAACACGGGCATCCCCACGAGCAGCCGCCTGGCCATGCCCAGCCACTGACTGCCGGTGCCCGAACACAAAAAGGCCACCCGCGGCTTCCCCGGCCCGCTTGCCCCGGTGGCGAGCCCTGGGTGGGGCCGGCCATCGGTGAATGCGTCGAGCTGCGCAACCAATTCGTCCCGGTCGCGGGCTGCGGCGGCGAGCCGGAACCGGTCAGTGGGGACCGGGTCAGCTGCCTGCCGGCACAGGGCTGGCAGATCCGCCGCAATGCCTTGCGCAAGTGCGGTGCGCAGTGCGGCAACCCGGTCGGACAGTTCTCGCTCGCAGTCCTCGCCCAGCAGCAGCAGAGAACTGTCCGGATGAGGCAACTCCTCGGCAACAACGTGGCAGTTGGTGCCGCCGATACCGAAGGCGCTGACACCCGCCCGGCGCGCGCCTGAGCGCCGTGGCCACACAGTGGTCCGCTCCTGAACCCGCAGATGCGCCTCGGTGAAGGAGATCTGCCGGTTGGCGCTGCTGTAGTGCAAACTGGCGGGTAGGACGCCGTTGCGCAGAGCGAGGGCAACCTTGACGAGACCCGCGACACCCGCGGCCGGTTCGAGGTGGCCGATATTCGTCTTCACCGAACCGATCCGCAAGGCGTCCCCGGGCTCGCGGCCCCGACCCAGCACAGCCGCCAGAGCCTTGGCCTCGATCGGATCTCCCAACGGAGTGCCGGTGCCATGGCACTCCACGTAGTCCACCAGGGACGGCGACACACCCGCCCGCCGGTAGGCGGCGCGCAGCAGGGACTCCTGGGCACGCGGATTCGGAGCGGTGAGACCGTTGCTCAGACCGTCGTTATTGACCGCGCTGCCACGAATCAGGCAGTACATGGGCAGTCCGCGCTCGAGCACGACCCGCAGCGGCGCGAGGACGACCACTGCTGCGCCCTCGGCGCGCACATAGCCGTTGGCGCGGGCGTCGAAAGCTTTGATCCTGCCGTCTGGTGACAGCGCCCCGGCTCGCTCCATGGCCAGGAAGTGGTCGGTGATCAGGTTCAGGTTGACCCCGCCGGCCAGGGCCAGCCCGCTCTCGCCGTCGCGCAGCGACTGGCAGGCGAGGTGGACGGCGACCAGCGAGGATGAACAGGCCGTGTCGAGGGCCATGCTGGGCCCCTGCAGCCCGAGGACATAGGAGACACGGTTGGCGATAATGCTGTCCAGCGTCCCGGTTGCTGTGTGAGGCCCGACGTCGTGCTGCGAGCCGCTCTGATGCGCCATCGCGGCGTAGTCGCTCCAACTGGAGCCCATGAAGACACCAGTGTCACTCCCCTGGAGCCCGCCGGGCGCAATGCCCGCGTCCTCCAGTGCCTCCCACGCCAGCTCCAGCACCAGCCGCTGCTGGGGATCCATGGCGACCGCCTCGCGCGGTGAGATCCCGAAGAAGAGAGGATCGAAGAAGTCGACGTCGTCGAGGAACCCGCCCCACCTGAACGAATCTGCGGTACCGCCCTGTTCAAGAAGCTTCCGCCGCGAAGGGTGCACCGTGCCCACGGCGTCGCGCCCATCCTCGAGCAGTTGCCAGTACGCCGACGGGTCTGCCGCGCCGGGAAGCCTGCAGCTAATCCCCACGAGGGCAATCGGCTCCTGCGCGCTGTGCGCAACCGCCGCATACCGCCGGTCCGTTCCGCGTCCTTCCCCATCAGCGTGGGGACCGTGGGCCAGTGCACGGCACAGGCCCTCCAGCGTCGGATGGTCCCACACCATGGTGACTGGTACCGGCCGTGCCAGGAATTCCGACAACGCCAGGACAAGGGTGGCGGATTTCAGCGAGTCCAGCCCATACCGGTGCAGTGGCACCCACCGGTCCACCTCGTCCTCGGTTACATCCAACAGATTCACGAGCCGAGAAAGGAGAAAATCTCTGACCTCATCGATACCAGGCGGACTGGAACCAGCTGACATGCCTCTCCCTGGGTACTCATCAGGCGACGGAACTGAATAGCCGAGCAGACTGCCAAGGCCCACCTACCAGGGCGGAGATGACATCGCCCACATTGCCCCAAAAGCAAGGAACTGCTTCCACAGCTCAACGGCGTGACCGCCGCCCCGGCCCAGAAGACCCCTCGTCAGGCGTTCGGCTTGTCCCGCCCTCAACGATTCGCGAAGGAGAGTCGATTTTCAAACGCGCTTTATCGATGCAGTGAATCACCTGATGCGATGACAGCCTCGTAGTGAAGTTTTCTCAGGGATCACCGCCAAAGGCGTTGTCGAGTTGTTGGTGTGGGTGGTGAGTTGGGGTGTGATGAGGGTGCGGGTGTGTTCGCGGTGGCGCCTTGGTCAGCCGGCCACGGTCGCGGCGGTGACGGTCTTCCAGACGGTGAAGTGTTCGGTCATTTCGGTGCGGTAGTCACTGGCTGTGAGCAGGTGCCGCCGGGGTCGGAAGTGTGAGGAGATCTGGGAGAAGCAGGCAAGGGATGTCTGGGCCGCTCCGACGGGGGGAAGTTCTTCATGGCGCGTTCGCGTTGTCTGGTGGGCTGTTGGCTGTTCTCGGCCCGGTTGTTTAGGTACTTCGAGGTGCGGTGCTCGACCGAGGGCATGACCTGGCGGTGGGTGGCGTCGTAGGAGCGGAGTTTGTCGGTGACGATCACGCGGGGCAGGTACGCGTACTCCTTGAGGAGCTTGCGGAAGAACCGCTTCGCCGCCGTGGTGTCCCGCTTGTCCGTGACGAGAATGTCGAGGACGTTGCCGTCCTGGTCCACCGCGCGCCAGAGGTAGCGCATCCGGCCGTTGACCTTGATGAACACCTCGTCCAGGTGCCACTTGTCGCCCGGGCGAGGCCGGCGGCGACGCAGTTGTCTGGCGTAGGCCGGGCCGAACGTGGTGCACCAGGCGCGGATCGACTCGTACGAGACGACGACGCCACGCTCGAAGAGGAGCTCCTCGACCTCCCGGTACGAGAGCGGAAAACGGTGATACAGCCACACCGCGTGAGCGATCACCTCGGCCGGGAAGCAGTACCCCTTGTACGACGACGCCCCCTCGGACCCCACGACCGACCCCTCCCACAACGACCCAACATCAAGATCACCTCACGCCACCCACAACAACCCGATAGCGCCGACACCTGCGGTTATTTACGCGTCAGAGTCGGATACGGACCCAAGGCAGGAACGGTTCAACCCCCGTTTGCCGCAGCACCGTCATCTGGTAATCAGATGAGCAGTTGGGCCAATCGGTGACATACGTTACCCGTTTCGCGTGTCAAGGGTGGCGTGACCCGATGACAGAGGGAACAGTGAGGACTCCGTTGCTCAATCCCTGGGGCTAGCCGGCTCGGCTGCCACGACCTGCACCGACGCTATTTGCCGAGCGACCAGAGTCGGCCAGATCTGCAGCTCCTGCGAATTGGGCAACGGAGTCAGTGAGGGCGTCAAAGCCAATACCTGCCTGTTCCACGCTAATTGGCGATACGGGCAGGGCTCTGAACGTAGCCAGCGGTCAGCTGGAGTTCTGGCTCTTTGCAGCAGGAGCTCTTTTGCTGCCTGCCGGCAACGCTGACAACTACCCTGCCCCCAAACATCGGAGCTGTTCATGATTCGTACGCCGGCTCTCTCCGTGCTTCGCATGCTCTCCTGCTTGCTGCTGGCAGCTTGTATCACGTGCCTTCATCAGGTGAGTTATGCAGCGCAGACCGCCGTCAGCTCCAAATGGGACGCCGTAGCTGCTTGTGAGAGCGGTGGCGGTTGGAGCATCGCCACAGGAAATGGCTACTACGGTGGACTGCAGTTCTCCGCGGAAACCTGGAGAGAATTTGGAGGCCGACGTTACGCCCCCCTTGCGCATCAAGCTTCCCGGGCAGCGCAGATTGCGATCGCTGAAAATGTCCTCAAAGTGCAGGGCTGGCGTGCCTGGCCTGTATGCTCACGTTGGAGATGAGCATGGTTCTCGTCACGTAAGGCATGTTTGAGGAATTTCGATTTCCGCAGTAAGCTGTCCAGTAAGGCTACCTCGACGCATTAGTCGGGTTCGCGGGGTCAAATCGGGAGAAGGCATGAAGCTTCTGCAGGACACGCCTCACCGAAAGATCATGCCTGTTGTTGCCGAAGTCGTCGTGGCCGCTTATGCATCCATGTTCCATGCATGAGGCACGATCCTGGCCCCTACTGGCTTATGGCTTAGCAGCTCAATCGCAGTCTTGCCGGGCGCATCTCGCCAAGGCCGTGAACTGCCGGATATTATCGTGGGCGAACTTTACTAAACAGGCCGAAGGCGCCTGACAGTACCGGACAGGTGCGGTTCCAGCGCCTGGTCTTGGGGTTTCTCACCTGAAAGCGGAGCCCTTCAAGATTGCGAAGGAGTCCGAACAATGGAGCTTGCGGTATTTCTCTCCGTCAGATGACAGCGATGCAGCAGAAGGGTACCGAAACACCCACTCAGAACTTGCGACGCCTGGAAAGATTCCGCTTATACTACAGTACTCATCCGCATCTGATGGGGACTACGTCACAACTGGGCTTGCCCAATGCCGCCACCTCCGTTCAACTGCGCAAGTTGCTACGAAGGTTTCCAACGAATAGGAGCAGAGAATCCATGACCTTGTTGACTGGTCGACTCATTTTTCGCATTCGCCTTGCATTCCGGAAGCAAGTCATTCCCACGCCAGTCGCCAATCTCGCATCCGCCCCATTATTTACCTATCCAGGTGAAAGGTATTTCCGCTGGGGAGAGGAAAATGCCTACGTTACATGCGCCCGATACATGTTTATGCAATGTGGCATGGCTGACCTCTATCGCGACTCCACCTTTAAAGGATGGTCAAACATCGACATCCGAGCATGCGAAAGATTTCAGCGGACTTTTGGATGGTGCATAAAGAGAAGTGATGGCGTGTTGGATTCGAAAACCTGGGGGCTGCTTGCTCGGTGCTGGGTAAATAACTTTAGGCTACCTAAAATCCATTACCTCCCGTTACACCCGAACACGACCACGGCCGTGTTCCCTAATACTCGCCCGCTGAGCTACCCTGGCCGTTCTGCATTTGGCCCCGGCCATGACAATGCGTGGGTCCTAATGCTCCGGATCGGGCTCCTGTGCTATGGTTATGGTTCGCGACCACGAGCACCTTTCTGCAAGAATCTCCTTAACCGAGAAGCATCTTCTTGGGATGATCAACTTCGTGAATCGTGTAAAGAATTTCAGCGCGCACTAGGATGGAGAGGAAGGGCAGCCAACGGCTATCCATGCGAACTTACTTGGCGGCTTCTATGGAACTGTCCCAGCAGCTGTAGTTCTTGATCGGTATGGTGGGCTCAGGTCGCTGCGGCTGCCGTGATGTTGTTCCAGGATGCTGTCAAGTTGCCGGAGCCTTTTCCGTCTCTCACGGCATCTTTAAGTCGTGATCTTCGGGGCGTCCGTGCAGGTCAGCAGGTTGCTGCGGGTATGGGAACGGCCACCGTGATCATGAGCGTTTGTGACGACGTCCAACGATCAAGTGGCCGTGGAGGCAACGATAGCCGAGCAAGTGTGGAGGACGGCGCCTTCGCGTCCCGCGAGGGCGTACTCCAGCGTGGTCAGGACCAGGTCGGCGTCCGCGCGGGCGGAGGTCTCCCAGGCCACCACCCGGCGGGAGAACGCGTCCCGGATCGCCGACAGCCACAGCGGGCCCTCGCCGGTCGAGATCATCGTCAGGTCGGTGACCCACAGCCGGTTCGGCGCCGGTGCGGTGAAGTCCCGGTTGACCAGGTCCGGGGCGAGTGTGGCCTTCGGATCCCGGCGCGTGAAGCCTGTGCGGCGCGGGCTGATGCCCGCCAGGTCGGCCTCGCGCATCAGGCGCTCGACCCGCTTGCGGCCCACGCGTGTGCCCTCGCGTTTCAGCACGGCATGCACGCGCGGAGAGCCGTAGATCCCGCCGGACTCGGTGTGGATCTCCTTGATCCGCTCGGTCAGCTCGACGTCGCGACGCCGCCGCTCGCACGGCTGCTTCTCGGCGCGGCGCCAGCGGTAGTAGGTGGAGGAGGCGATGTGCAGTTCCCGCAGGACGCACTCGACTCCCAGGTCAGGGTGCTCGTCGAGGAGCCCCGTCACCTGGGCCGGGTCGGGTCGAGTTGCGCCGCGAAAAAAGCCGAGGCCGTCCGCAGAACTTCGTTCGCGCGCTTGAGCTGGGCGTTCTCCTTGCGAAGCGCGGCGAGTTCGACGCGTTCGTCGCTGGTCAGCCGGTCGTCCCGCTCGCCGGCATCGGCCTCGGCCTGCCGGATCCAGCCGCGCAGGGCCTCGGGATGCACGCCGAGCTCGATAGCCAGTCGCTTGATCTGGGGCTTCGGGTCGGAGGTCCGGTACATCCGCACCGCACGCTCGCGCAACTCCAGCGAGTACTTCCTGGGGGCAGCCATGGTCGATGTTCCTCTCATGAGAACCATCTGACCCTCTGTCACCATCCTCCGCATCTCGGGGGAACCTCAGGATCAAGACGCCGTCATCGCCGGCCTGTCCAGCTCCTGGAGCTCCGGCCAGGTCGAGGGTCAGAATACGAGAGCCATTCTGTGGAATCAGAATTGTCAAGCTTGCTGCGGTTTGCCCTGGCGGACGTCGAGGATCGGAAGGAGGGGCGTGTTCGGTGGGACGTCGAGTTGGCGGGGTGTCGGTCCGGCCGGGGTGGGGGTGTCGGCGAGTCTGTCGAGGAGGCGGTCGAGCGCGCTCTGGCCGTCGGTGACGGCTGCTTGTTCATCTTCGGTGAGTGGGATCGAGACGGCCATTTTCTGCAAGTTTCCCCTGGCTTCGAGTAGTTGGGCTCTCGTGGAGTCCTTGGGGGTGTAGAAGTCGCAGCGTGCGCAGGCCATGCGGTGCTGGCACTGCTCGAAGAAGGTGTAGGTGCAGTAGCCGTGTCCGAGGTCGTAGTGCTGCCAGGGTTCGCCGGTCGCGGCGGCGCCGGAGGTGACCGCGTCGCGGTCGACCAGGACCTCGATGGTGCGGACGTTCCGCTCGAAGTAGCCCGCCTCGGAGTACGCCTTGGACAGAGTGTTCGGGGTGATCTTCGCGTAGTACTGGGTGGATTGTGGCGATCGATGTCCGAGCCAGGCTTGCAGCTCGAACAGCGTCATCGGTTCCTTGGCGTTGTAGAGCTGGCTGGCGATGGTGGACCGGGCCCGGTGGCTGGTGATGTTCCCTCGGACGTCGGCGTCCGGGACGCCGGCCTTGCGGCAGAGCATCGGGATGATCGTGTTGTTGATGTAGCTGGTGGAGACGCGGCGGGCGCGGACGGCGAACAGCAGCTCGACGTGCTCGCCGGTGCGGCGGTCGGTGAACTTCGGCTGGTCCGGGCGGACGGCCTGCCAGACGTCGATGGCCTGGCCGAGGATCGGGTCGACCGGCTTGGTGAAGGCGGTGCCGGTCTTGTGGGTCGGGACGTCGAGCAGGCAGACCGCATCGCGGGCCAGCACCTGTTGCGAGTCGCCTGCGATCGAGTTCCCGTCGTGCTGCCAGCGGATGCAGCCCAGTCTCAGCCGGGCGATCTCGTTGCTGCGTTGACCGGAGAACAGCCAGGTCAGCGTGACCGCGCGGACCAGTTCGAAGGGGTAGAAGTGTCCGGAGCGGGTCTGTGGAAGATCCGCGGGGTCGAGGTTGAGGCCGGCCCACAACAGCTTCGCCCAGACCTCGTCGGCGATCACCCGTGGGTCGGGGCCGAGGAGGGCGGTGATGCTGCGGGGGATCGCCAGAGCGCGTAGTGGGTCGAAGCGGCGGGGCAGCCACTCCCACTCCTGGCAGTCCCGAAAGAAGGTCCGCAGCGCAGTGATCTGTCCGGCCTTGGTGGGTGCCTCAAGCGGCTTGCCGAGCCGGTCCTTGAGGCCGACCGTGCGCTGGACGTAGTCGCCGACTTTCATCCGGTCCAGTGCGCCGATCCAGGTCGCGCAGGTCTGCCGGGTCCAGTCGGTGGGATCGGCGGCGTCGGGCTGTTCGGCGGCGATCCACCGGCCGACCCGCAGGAGGGTGGAGCGGATGCTGCCGCGGACGCGCGGGGTGAGGGTGGAGGTGTCGTGCCAGCGGTCGGCCCACTGTTCCCAGATCTTGGCGCCGCCAGTGGCCCGCGCCGAGTGACGGCCGGTGCTCTGCAGGGGTGGATCGCAGAAGCCGAGCGCGGCGACCGCCCGCTGCAGGGCGTGCAGGGTGTTCAGCCGGGCGCCCTCCAGCAGCCGGTCGCGGCGGACCCTGTCGAACAGTGCGGTGTCCATGTCCTCGAGGTGCGGGCTGCGGTTGAGCAGGAACAGCTGGCAGGCGACCGCCGGCAGCAGTGTGTCGTCGTCCTGGCCCAGTTGATAGCCCCAGGCGCCAAGGACCGTGCGGAGGCGGGCGATCTCGCTGGTGACGCGGTCGCGTCCGAAGATCCTCCAGGACAGCGTGAGGCGTTGGAAGCTGCCGAGCTGGTGGAACTCGTTGAAGGAGCCGAGCAGGTAGGCGTGCGCCGCAAGGTAGGGGCGGACTTCGTCCCCGGCCCAGGCGGGTGCGTTCTGCCGGAACTCGGCCTGGGTGCGGCCGAGTAGATGGGCCCACTCCTGCGTGGTCCACCCCCAGTAGGCCCGTCTGGTCTGCGCGCTGTGCGTCAGCAGAAGGGCAACGACGTCGAGCATGGCCCTTCGGCGGTGCGGAGTGGGAGGTGAGTCGAGTGCCGAGTTGACCGCCTCCAGCGGACCCAGCAGCCGTGCGATCATGCGCCAGCCCGGTGCGGCCGGGTCGTGGTACTGCAGCCGGCGCAGATTGCGCACACCGAGTTCGAGGACGGCCTGTGTCTCCGCGGGGCGGACCTTGACGGTCGTGTCGTAGCGGTCCGGGATGATCGGCCAGGACCAGCGACCGCCGACGTCCTCGGGGACGATGGCCAGCGACGATGCGATCACCGCGACACCTCCGCCGTCGCGCCGGCCGGGGCGGTGAGCATCTGTATTCGCCAGGCATGAATGTGGTCCATGCCGCGGGCCAGCTTGTCGGCCAGGTCCCGGCCGGAGAGGTGGATGTACTGAAGGGTCGAGTCGGTGTGACGGTGTCCGGCGAAGGACGCGATCGCGTGCAACTCCCAGCCCATGCGGGCCAGATCGGTCAGACACAGGTGCCGGGTGGTATGCGTGGAGAACCGCTCGACACCGGAGGTCAGCGCGAGTTTGCGGACCACTTTTGACCAGGTCCACAGGCTCAGCGGCTGGGCGTGATTGCGCCGCGATTCCGACAGGAACAGCGGTCCCCGGGCCCGGCTGATCCGGGCGCGGTGGGCGAGGTAGTCCGACAGCAGTACCCCGGTCGGTGCCGAGTAGGGCACCACCCGCTCCAGCCGGTTCTTCGTCGTTTCCGCTCGTATCCGCAGCGTGCGGTGGGCCGGATCGACGTCGTCGGTCCGCAGTGAGCACAGTTCCTCGCGGCGCAGGGCGGCGTCGTAGGCCAGGGCGAGCATCACGCGGTTGCGTACCGGCTCGCGCTTGGCGACCTCCAGGACGTTCAGCCACTGCTGTTCGCCGGGAATCCACGGCAGCTTCGTCAGTCGGGGCACCAGGCCGCGCTGCGGACCGCCGTTCCGTCGGCCGGGGGTGTAGCGCCCCCGGCCGACGGGGTTGGACTCCCGCAGCCCCTCTTCCATGAGGAAGTCGTAGAACAGGCGGACCGGCACGAGCCGCTGCTGGATCGTCGCGTTCGCCAGCCCCGCCCCCGAGTCGATCGAGATCACGTTCGCACCCCGGCGGTGCGGCCGCGAGGTCAACTCCCGTACGTAGACGGCGATATGGGAACGGTTCGCGGCGACCGGGTCGACACCCTCCCGCTCGCACATCAGCAGGTACTCGGCCAGTCCCCGGCCGTAGGCGTCGATCGTGCGGGGTGCACGTCCGAGATCCGTCCAGACCGTCAGCCAGGCCGCTGCCTGCTCGTGCCGGCCGAACACCGGCCACTTCTCCGTGAGCACCGTCGTGCCGCTCAAGCCATCTCCCAAGTCCGTGGTTGCACCGGAGAGACATGATCACCCCGGCAGATTCCACGTAACTTCTAAACGGATCAAAAGGGACGGGTACGGCCGGGCCAACTTCGAGCTTCTCCGCACCCTCATCCTGTACAGACCCTGACCCGCCCGATCACAAGATCCGCGACAGAGCCGAATTACGTGATCGTTCACACGGGGCGGCGTGGCCCGTGGAATTGTATGGGTTGTGGTGCGAAGGTCACACATGTCGTCGTCGGCCGTGACTGTTCGATTCCCGGGCGCCGGCTGCGGCCCGGCGACGGCTTAAAGAAGGTTTCGAGGCTCACGCGATGGCAGCGTTCTTGCCGGCGCTGGGAAGAACGTGTCTGGTGCTGGGGCTGCTTGCACGACGCCTTCGAGGGGGTGCGGATGGCTGCCCGCCCCGCGTGCGTGAGAGGGGTGTTCTCGGCCCGGCTGGTGCGTCGAGTTGATCAGCCGACGCGTCACTGTCAGTGCTGCGTGGTATTCGCGCGCGCCCACACGCAAGGACGCGACCGGTCGCAGCGCGACGCTTCTGTGGTCCGCGGCGACCCAATTACGCGATGGCCACGGCTGCTAAGCCGCTCATGATCACGGTGTTCATGACGTACGGCGGTGCTCAATGGTCGCCCCTGCGATATTTCTTGGCCAGGTTGTCCAGTACATAGGGGTGGAAGCATAGGCGTAGTTGGGGGAAGAGGTGGTTCTCTTCGGTGTCGATGTGCGTGCGGAGCTGGGTGTGTACTTGGTCCACGAGATGGTCGAAGTCGGCGTCGTCGGGTTCGCGTTCCTGCAGTTGTTCGAGGAGGTGTCGCATCCGGCTGTGGTCGGCGTTTTTCTGAGTCGCGAGTGCGTCGCTGTGGTCCAGGTGTTTGGGCAACGCTAGAGGCAGGTGCTGCTCTTGGAAAGCCAAGTGCCTCTTCAGTTCGATCGTGAGTACGTTGACTAGTCGTTTGCGGTCCGCAGTCCCCGGGGGCGCGTTGTTGAACTGCGCGAGAAGTGCGTCGAAGATGCGGTGATCCGCTGTCAGTTCGTCGACGACGTCGGGGTCGCCTCGCACAGTGCCTCCACGATGGTGCGGCGTCGGCTTGCCCAACGCCGCACCATCTATTCCCACCCCGCCCGCTGAGTAACAGGAAGGCTCGGGCAAGGCGCTGGCCGGCTCATGTTCATCCGGTGAGTAACAACCGTCGCCGCGATACGGCCGAACATCCTGGGGGCGATGACGGTCTCAACCAGCGACGGCTCTCACACGCTATGGCAGGCATGAGGGGATCTGGCGCGAGTGTACTCAAGGGGTCTTTGCACGGATTTAGGTGTGGGCGGGGTTGCCGCAGCACTTCTTGTACTTGCGTGCCGAGCCGCACCAGCAGGGGGTGTTGCGGGGTGGGGGCCAGGGGGTGGCGTGGCCGCGGGCGGCGAGGTGGGGGAAGGTTCTCTCCTTGGGTGAAGGACTCGAAGTCGCTCATGGTGCCGTGCGCGATGCCGAGGTGGGTTGCCCCCTCGTTGGATAGGCGTTGCAGCGTCTGCTGGACGTGGTGGATGTGCTGGTGGTGTTCGTCTCCGTAGTGGTCGGCCATCTCGGGCCAGGTGTCGAGCAGTTGGGCGAACTCGTCACGGTTCCAGAACAGTGCGCAGGTCAGGCGAGGGTGGGAGCGATCGCTATGAAATATCGCGCCCTTGGTGAGCTTGCGGTTTCGTGCCGCGTTACGGATAGCCCGGACGATGAGCGGCGTCCGGTAGTGGTCATCCATTGCGTAGCCGATAACTTCCTTGCTGCAGCAGTCGATAATGGTCGCGAGATAAAGCCAGCCCTCTGTCGTCGGTATGTAGGTGATGTCGCCGACAAGTTTTTCGCCGGGTGTGTCGGCGGTGAAGTCGCGGCCGACAAGGTCTGGCACCAGGCTGGCCGTGGCTTGGGTGAGGCCGAAACGATTCGGCCTCGGCTGGCAGGGTTCCAGGCCCATCTCGCGCATGAGGCGGCGGACCAGCTCCGGGCCGACGGCGCGGCCCCAGCGGGCCAGCTGGGCGTGGACGCGCCGGTAGCCATAGGTGCTGTCGGATTCCTCGAATGCCTTCTTGATGAGCATTTTCAGTTCCTCGCGCCGCTTGGCTGTTGCGGATTCTGGACGGTCGCGCCATTCGTAGTAGCCGGATCTGCAAACGCCGAGTCTGCTGCACATGAACTCGACGCTGTAGACGTACTCCGCCGTATCAAGTCGCATCTCATCGATGAACTCGTACTTGCTCGCTACCGGGGATCCTTCGCGAAGTACGCTGCGGCTTTTTGTCAGGAAGGCGTTCTCCATCTCGAGCTCGTGGTTGCGCCGTTCCAGCTCTTTCAGTCGCGCACGCTCACTGACGGGCAGGCCGGCATCGGCGGGCAACTCATTCCGCTTCTGGTGCTTCTTCACCCAGCCACGGAGCGTCTCCGGATTCATCTCGAGTTCCCGGCCGACCTCGGTGACCGTCTTGCTCGAACTCAAGGCAATCCGGACGGCTTCCTCACGGAACTCCGGGGAGTACTTTCTCGGTGCCACTGCTTGTTCCTCGTTCCCTGTTCCAGGCGATCCTATTGGACGCCTGTCCGGAAACCTCGAGGCACCTCACCCACCCTCCACCTGCGGTGACCTGCGCAGATGGGAAGCCGCCGGCCACGTCTCCCTGCGCCATGCGGCCATCGCCTCCTCATCGCGCTCCACAGCCCGCACCTTCGGTACCTGCCAGGACCAGCCAAGGCGGTCCAGCAGCCGCCACACCCCGGAGATCTCATACGTGACGTGGAACCGCTCCTCGATCAGCCGGCCGATCCGCGCCAGCGTCCACCGCTGGTCCTCCAGCTCCGTTTCCTGCCCGGCGCTCAAGTACGAGCTGCCGCCCGACCCTTCGACAGCAGAGCCTCCCGACCGCCCTCGGCCCAGACCCGACGCCACAGGCTGACCGCCTGCGGCGTCACCCCGAGCATGCCCGCGACCCCGCTCTGCCGTATCCCTTGTTCGAATAAATCAGCTGCCCGCATACGCCGCCGCTCGACCTCAACTGCCCCCAACCGCCTGCGAGTTAGAATCCCCATACACACGGTATGCCGAACAAGGCCAGATCATCAAACGCGCCGTCAAAGATCAGTAGTACCAGTGTCCCAAAACGGAAGGTTGTCCATCAATCCGGGGCAACTTCACATCTGGGCCAAGACAGCCGAGGAAATCCTCACTCCCTTGCCCACTTCTGCCGACGGATCTCTGGCGCAGGACACTAGCCGTGAATACCCTGGCAGGGGGAACGCGAAGAGACATTCACAACGTATCGCCAACCATTTAGCCCCTGAGAGCTACCATGCGTCGCAAAGCATTGACAGCTGACCCGCGTCATAGGCTGCTGACCACAGCCGAAGCCGCCCGCATGGCTGGTGTTTCACCAGCCTGCATCCGCCAGTGGGTGAGGCGTGGATACCTGCAACCAATTGCCCACTATCGTCGAGGGAACATCCCGCTCTACCGGGAGGATCATGTATTGTTAGCTGAACGTGACCGCCGCACTCGTAAGGGTGAGCCTGCGTAGTTATTTAGCCGAAATCGCCTGACTGCCTCGCTCGTTGAGGGTATGCGATCCAGGGCTGACGCAAGTTCCTGTTGATCATGCATCTGGGCTGGCGAGAGACCCCGCTCCAGTCGCCCGTGCCCTCGATTCCGCTCGCTGTGCCGGACCGTCGCCCTCTCCCGCGGCAGACTCCGGCACGCCGCATAGAGTGTCGGCTGGTTGGCCTTCACGGTCATGATGAAGTGCGCCTTCTTGGCCTCGACCAGGAACTTTGCGGTCTCGGTCTGTGTATGGAGCGCGTCCAGGGTCACCCAGGTGCCGGTCAGGTCGACGTGGCGTACAGCTCACGCAGGCAGGGGATTTCGTTCGTCTTGTCCGGGACGCGCATCTGCCCGGTGACCAGGGCGTTCTCATCACAGCCGGACAGCAGGTGAGCGGCGGATGCGGTATGGGTGCGCGAGCCGCGGGCGCTCTTGCCGTCCACTGCCAGACGCTCCGGGCACCCCTTCGGCGCGGCGCGGCCGGTCAGCAGGGCCGCGAGCCCCTGTGGGCAGGTCATCAACAGCAGGCGCCGGACGGTGTCCTTGGCCGGGACAGGGCGCAGTCCGAGACTGCCATGGCCGGGAAAGCCCAGGCGAGCGCGGGCATCCTGGGTACTGTGGCGCAACCAGTCGGCGATCGCCGCATAAGACTTGGCGCCCGCAATCACCGCGGCCTGCGCAGCACGCAGAACCGGAAGCAGCGACCAACGCCGGCCCCGGCGACTGCGGGAATCGAACATCTCCGGATCGCCGTCAACAGTCGCGGAGGGTAAGCAGACGAATGTGGCAAGATACGACAACGCCGAAGTTCCGTTCCGGACAGCCGAGTTGGAGTCTCAGCTGAACCCAACGGAACTTCGGCTCTTCAGGTTGCGGAGCCTCTCACCAGCCCAGATACATGATCAACAGGAACTTGCGGGCGGCCGGCGAGCGATCTGCTCCGGACTCCAAGAGCTCGCCCAGCGACGGTCCTTGCGTGGACCGTGCCGTCGTCCGATCCAGCGTGTGGGCGGCCCGGGGATCTCGTTGCCGTCTGCCGCGGTGACCGTCCCGGCGAGCCGTTCCTGCACGTACTGCTGGAGCCGCTCGTTGTTGGCGAGCTTGGAGGTCTTGGGGCGGCAAGCCTGCCGATCGGCGTGCCACTGAGCAACCGAGGCTCGGTAGCCCAGACGGCCACCGCGGGCGGCCGCGTTGCATCGCGGCTCCCGCGAGATCGTCGAAGGGGAACGGTCCATCTGACGGGCGATGTCACGCACCCCGCAATTCTTGGCTCTCAGCAGCGCGATCTCCTCGCGCTCAACGAAGGACAGGTAGCGTCCCGAAGGCGAATTCAGGCTGAGTGGCGGCATGCCGCCACCCTCACGAAACCACCGAGGCCCCAGTGGCTGCGACACACCACAGGCGACGGCAGCCTCCTCGCTCGACAGCCCTTCAGCGATCTTCCGCCAGAACTGCTGTTTCTCCGCCCGCCGGTTGACCGGCGGGCGACCCGGCGACCGCAGCGGCGGACGCCGGCCTGAAAAGCCGCACTGAATCCGCCCAGTATGTGTCTATCCGCTACACCGACCGCCTCCACGAAGCCGGCGCCACCCGCGTCGGGACCGTCGGCGACGCCCACGACAACGCACTCATGGAGTCCACAATCGGCCTGTTCAAGACCGAGACCATCAAGCCCGGCGGCCCCTGGCGGACCCTCGACGACGTCGAGATCGCCACGCTGACCTGGGTCGATTGGTACAACCTGCAGCGCCTCCACAACAGCATCGGCAACCTCCCACCCACCGAGTACGAGGCGATGCACTACCGTTCACACCAAGCCACACAGACCCGCTGAAAACCACACATCACACTCCCCAACGAACCCAGTGCGGTTCAGTTCGAGGAGCTCTTCGTCGAGGTCGCACGCGGCAAGATAGAGGAAGACGGGGCATCTCCACAGGTGAAGCTACGTTTGGCGACTCTCCAAACCAGCGGGATGCCCCGTTCACAACGGCGTTGAACGGCAACGCCAGTGTGAAAGCAACGCTGCTGGACAGGCGGATCCCGCGCTCGGGGCGCTCAGACGTCATCCGCTTTCCGAACGTGATCGGCTGGTTCGGGCTGGTCGGGTGTGAACTCTGGCTCATGGAGGGAGAGTTAAGACGATTCGTTCGTCTCGCTCGTGGAGGTGGCTGTGCCGTCGGTGCTCGGTCTGCTGGAGGCCCGGGAGAAGAAGGTTCGCGAAGAGGTGGCGCGGTTGCGCGAGGAGGCCGAGCGGGTGCAGACCGCGCTCGATGCGGCTCAGGCGGCACTCGACCGGCTGTCCGCCGCGCGCGAGACCGTCGCCGAGGTCATGACCGAACTGCCCGCAGACCAGGACGGGGTGGTCCGCGATGCGGTGCCGCGCTCGGTGGTGCCCAACCGGTCCGAGGGCGTCGGGGCAGAGGTGCTCGCGCCTGAATACCGGCAGATCCTGTCCGTGCTGGCCGCTCCAGACACCGCGGACGGGCTGCGGGTGAAGCCGATCGCGGTGAGGCTGGGCCGGGAGACGCGCCGGCCCGCATCGAAGGGGTGCGCTCGCGGGTGAAGCGGCTGGCGGCGCGGGGCTGGGTGCGTGAGGTTTCGCCGAACGTGTTCGCCGCCCTCAGCCCGGCAGGGTCGGCGTCGGCCGCGGGGTGAAGCCGCTTGTGCGGCGGCCCGCGAGGCGTCCGGTCATCAGCATGGTCATCGACCACAGCACCATCGCCTCGTGCATCACGGGCAGCGTCTCGTAGTCGCGCACCAGCCGGCGCGAACGCATCAGCCAGCTCAGCGTTCTCTCCACCACCCACCGCCTGGGCAGAACCACGAACCCCGCACAGTCGTCGCTGCGCTTGACGATCTCAAGTGTGAGCTGGAGTTTCTCGGTCGCCCAGTCGACCAGACGCCCGGCATAACCGCCGTCCGCCCAGACGAGCTTGAGCGCGAAGTACCAGCTTCGGAGCCGCTGAAGCAGCGGGACAGCGGCGTCACGGTCCTGCACGCCGGCCGCGGTGACCAGCACCGCCAGCACCAAGCCGAGGCAGTCGACGATCAGATGACGCTTGCGTCCGCCGACTTTCTTCCCGCCGTCCCACCCGGACGTGGTCCGGGGGATGTTGGCGGCGGCCCGCACCGACTGCGAATCGATGATCGCGGGCCGTCGGATCCGGTGACCGGCCTGCCTTCGCCCGCACGCGGTCGCGCAACCGGTCGTGGAGCTCGGCCAGCAGGCCCTGGACCTGCCAACGGCGGGCGAAGTCGTGCACCCGCCGGAACGGCGGGAAGTCCACCGGCAGGTTCGCCCACTTCACACCGTTGTCCACGACGAAGCGGACCGCGTCGATCATGATCCGGTGGCAGTACTTCTCCGGACGTCCGCCCCGACCTCCAGCCACGCCGGAATCGGCAGCGAAGCCCGCACGACCCGCCACTCGACGTCCGTCATGTCCGAGCCGTAACACGGCGTCCTGATCGGTCCGTCGGCCGCGTTCCCGAACCGATGCGCGAGACAATCGCACACCGACACACGGCAGTTGGACTCCCCAGGGGCGATCACGCAAGACTGCGACAACAGGGCCTCCTGGATGCTCGAGCGTTCGCAACCCCGAGCTACCGAGAGGCCCTGCTCTTATGCGCCTGCACCACGGCGATCACCCGATCCAGAACACCGTTCCAATGATCAGGCTCCTCGAGCGGTAAGCGGATGACCTCTCAGACCTGCTCGAGCAGGAGGTCTGGGGGATCCTGACCGTGAGTTTTCGCTACGGCTATAGCCGACTGTGCCCCTTACTTCCCACGCAGGTCACTTCGGAGAGTTAACACAGGTCAGCCAACTTCGAGTGATCGTTTTCGCTTCGTCTGCCTGGTCTGGTGTGACGACACCCTCCACGTCTGGAGGACGCCCCAGGAAATCTTGTACCTGTTCGCGCTCGCCTGCGCTAACAACCCATACGGAGGACGTAGAGGATCCGTCATCGTGCCAGTCCAGCACGCTAAGAGTATGCCGATCGGTCATCATGTCCTCCCGGCCTCTTGCATCAGCTCACGTCGCGCGGCCAAGGGGGATGGGCGTGACGTTTTCAGCCTGTGGGCCCTTCGGGCCTTGGACGACATCAAACGACACCGTTTGGTTCTCCTCCAGGGAGCGGAACCCCGAGGCTTTGATCGCCGAGTAGTGAACAAAGACATCGGGGCCACCATCTTCCGGTGCGATGAACCCGAATCCCTTCTCGGCGTTGAACCACTTGACTGTCCCTGTAGCCATGGCCCCTCCTGAGACTGAGGCGGGGTACCGCTGATTCGACAGCGGAACCAGTATCGGCAGCTTCACCGATGAGTACAACAGAGACGTCTATTCGGTAAAAACGCCACCACTGCCTACACTCTAACGCTCATGTCCTTGATGGGCCAGGCGCCGCCATCACCAGCACCAAGCCGTCCAAGCCCACCACCGATGGAACAACGGCACCGTAGAAGCAACAACATGACCTCACGACGAAGATCACGACTTACAGCTGCCGTGTCGGAGGTGGTGAACTTCCACTGGAACGGCTGTGCGTGGCGCTGCACCCGGGTTCCCAGCTCTTCATCCGGGCGAAGGCGTGCTCCACAATCCCGTGTCCACCTGCGTGGAGCCGATCAGACCCCTCTCTGTCAAAGTAGGTCAAGCCAGGCATACTGGATGATTCATTGAGTCGAGGGTGGAGAGGGAGTAGTGCCCCAGGTGGCCAGCACCAACGACCACGGGACTCCTGATCCGCAGGTTGTGGAGCAGGCGGACGCCACCCCGGACAGCAGCACCTACTACACGTCGCATCGTTGTAGCGGTTGTGACACGGAGGTTCACGGGCTCCACGGCTGGTGGACGTGCGCGACGTGCGGGACATGCTCCCCCGTACTCTCCGCCGCCTGGTGGGTGGGCGGCCGACCCGGACTATGACGCCTGGTCGTGACCTGTGATTCTGAGGTTCGTAGTTGGTGTGGTGAGGGCTGCTTGAGCTGGGGTGTTGGGGACTCTCTGATAAGTAGTTCGGCGCTTGCGGGAGGTTTGAGGTGCCTCGAGGTTTCCGGACAGGCGTCCAATAGGATCGCCTGGAACAGGGAACGAGGAACAAGCAGTGGCACCGAGAAAGTACTCCCCGGAGTTCCGTGAGGAAGCCGTCCGGATTGCCTTGAGTTCGAGCAAGACGGTCACCGAGGTCGGCCGGGAACTCGAGATGAATCCGGAGACGCTCCGTGGCTGGATGAAGAAGCACCAGAAGCGGAATGAGTTGCCCGCCGATGCCGGCCTGCCCGTCAGTGAGCGTGCGCGACTGAAAGAGCTGGAACGGCGCAACCACGAGCTCGAGATGGAGAACGCCTTCCTGACAAAAAGCCGCAGCGTACTTCGCGAAGGATCCCCGGTAGCGAGCAAGTACGAGTTCATCGATGAGATGCGACTTGATACGGCGGAGTACGTCTACAGCGTCGAGTTCATGTGCAGCAGACTCGGCGTTTGCAGATCCGGCTACTACGAATGGCGCGACCGTCCAGAATCCGCAACAGCCAAGCGGCGCGAGGAACTGAAAATGCTCATCAAGAAGGCATTCGAGGAATCCGACAGCACCTATGGCTACCGGCGCGTCCACGCCCAGCTGGCCCGCTGGGGCCGCGCCGTCGGCCCGGAGCTGGTCCGCCGCCTCATGCGCGAGATGGGCCTGGAACCCTGCCAGCCGAGGCCGAATCGTTTCGGCCTCACCCAAGCCACGGCCAGCCTGGTGCCAGACCTTGTCGGCCGCGACTTCACCGCCGACACACCCGGCGAAAAACTTGTCGGCGACATCACCTACATACCGACGACAGAGGGCTGGCTTTATCTCGCGACCATTATCGACTGCTGCAGCAAGGAAGTTATCGGCTACGCAATGGATGACCACTACCGGACGCCGCTCATCGTCCGGGCTATCCGTAACGCGGCACGAAACCGCAAGCTCACCAAGGGCGCGATATTTCATAGCGATCGCGGCAGCAACTCCATGTCCACCGAGTTCGCAGATGTCCTCAAGAAGCTTCAACTCCGAAAGTCCGCCGGGCGCACGGGGATCTGTTTCGACAACGCGATGGCCGAATCATTCTTCGGAGTCCTCAAGAACGAACGCGTATCGCGCGTCACGTACTTGACCCGCGAGGCCGCACGACAGGACATCACTCGATACATAGAATTCTGGTACAATCGCAAGCGCCTTCACTCGGCAGTGGGGTACCACCCTCCCCGCGAAGTCCACGCCGAGCACCAGAAGCTGCGAATAGCCGCGTGAAATAGACCGCCAGACGACTGTCCGGAAAACGCGAGGCCCCTCACGTTCGAGACTGGGTCTCAAAAAACAAGCACAGAGCTCGACTATCTGGCGACGGAACTCCGGCGGGTAGGCCGGACGCGTCCTCGGCACGATGAAGTCCTCCTTGCGGGACCCAATGCCCCAAAGCGGAAGGTTGTCCATCAAACCGGGGCAACATCACCGCTCCGTCGGAGCGGCCCAGAGATTCCTCGCTCCCTTCTCCCGGATCTCCTCACACTTCCGACCCCGGCGGCTCCTGCTCACAGCCAGTGACTATCGCACCGAGATGACCGAACGCTTCACCGTCTGGAAGACCACCACCACCATGGCTATCACCGGCTGACCAAGGTGCCCGGCACCAGCACAACCACACCCCCCAACTCACCACCCACACCAGCAACTTGACAGCATCCCTTCGGAAATCCTCAGCTGCCTTGAGTGCTCTTCGCGGAAGGTGACAATGAGCCTTTGCCAACCTGCTGGGCTTGATGGGGTGTTGGGGTGGGGCCCAGGTGCGTGACATGACGAAGCTCCTGGTAGACGAGTTCACGACCAAGATCGCTCGTCTGCTCCAGGAGCTTCGCGTGCTTGTCTACCCGTCCGCGCTCGACCTGTCCACTTCCCACCTGCGGTTTCTGACGGCTCAACTGGCTGCACACCGGGCCGGGCGGGGTACGCGCTGGCGCCGGCTGCCCGCTGGCCGACAGGCCCTGCTGGTGTTGGCGCACCTGCGCTGTGGGCACACGTATGCGCAGCTCGCAGCCGGGTTCAAGGTTGGTCTCAGCACCGTCTACCGATATGTCGCCGAAGCCGTGGAACTGCTGGCCGCCCTGGCGCCGGAGCTCGCGGCGGCGGTGAAGGCGGCACAGGGCAAGGCGTTCGTCATCTTGGACGGGACCCTGCTGCCGATCGACCGGATCGCCGCCGACCGACCCTTCTATTCGGGCAAGCATCGCAAGCACGGGATGAACGTGCAGGTCCTCACCGACCCGCACGGCCGACTGTTGTGGGCATCGCCCGCCCTGCCCGGCGCCGTCCACGACATCAAGGCCGCCCGCACTCACGGCATCATCAACGCCCTGTCTGATGCCGACCTGGCCTGCTGGGCGGACAAGGGATACCAGGGCGCCGGCGGGAGTGTCCGGGTGCCCTTCCGCGGCCGGCACAACAACCTCTCCGCAGGTCAGCAAGCTGTTAACGTCGCACATGCGCGCATTCGGGCTCTCGGAGAGCAGGCGATGGCCACGCTCAAAACGTGGCGCCTCCTGCGCAAACTCCGCTGCAGCACCACCCGCATCACCGGCGTCGTTCAAGCAGTGCTGACGCTTCACCTGAACTGCTCAAAGTGAGGTTGGCAAAGGCTCAATGCCTGATAGCCTGCCGAACCGAGAAGCTCGGTTGACGTCGACGGGTTCTTGTCACACCATGAAAAGACAATCGTTAGGCATGCCGAGATATCAATCCCCTGCGAACGGCGTCTGACACGGAAATAGGGTGAACCGTGCCGCGGAGTCGCCTCGGTCTGACAGGCACTGATGGGCTTGTGGGCTATGCGGCTGCGTAGAGCACGCTATGTGGTGTCTTTCGCGGTGTGATGACGTTCGTACTCGGCTGGGCTGAGCTGCTCGTTTCGCCGAGTGGCGGCGTCGGGGGTTGTGCTGATCTTTGACGGCGCGTTTGATGATCTGGCCTTGTTCGGCATACCGTGTGTATGGGGATTCTTACGGGTTGACCCGCGATTGATGATCTTGGTCACGTGTGGGGACATGGGGAGGGTCACGGGAGTTGTCCTGAGTGTGATGATCCGCCAGGCCCGTGTAGCTATGTCCCATCCCGCCTTCCGTGGTGTTCCGGAGCAGTTCCTGGGTGAGTTGGTGGCCGAGCTCGCGCCGCGCTGGGAGGCGCGGTGCGAGTCCGAGCGGCACGGCCGTCGCCAGGGGGCTCGGAAGCGGTAGGCGGGGGCCGGGTCGAAGTGCGAGTTCGTGTTCCTCGACCGGCTGCTGGTGACGCTGGTGCACCTGCGGACCGGGCTCACCCACCAGGCTCTGGGGGTGATCTACGAGGTGGGCTCGTCCACCATCGGCCGGGCGGTGAGGGAGATCCGCCCGCTGCTCGCCGAGCGGGGGTTCGCCGTCCCCGAACGGCCCGGCCTGCGGCTGCGTACGCTCGAGGACGTGTTCGCCTATGCCGAAGCGGAGAACGTGACGCTGCGGATCGACGGGATGGAAACCCAGGTGAGGCGCCCCAAAGCGGGCAGGCCCGGACGGCGCGCGTTCGTGTCGGGCAAGCGGAAACAGAACACGATCAAGACCACCACGATCAGCGACGAGGCGGGCCGCACCCTGTGGTCCGGGGCCGAACGCCCTGGCAGAATGCATGAAGCAGGAGGGATGTACTGGGCTCTGTTCCGTAGTTGGTGGTGACGAAGGGTGATGTGTGTCGTTGACATCTCATGCGGGATGTCAACGAGCTTGTGGCTGTGGTGTTTTCGGGGTTGTCAGCGCTGGTCATCGAGGATGTTGCGGGCGACGGCGAGGCGGTCCGGGTCACCGCCCGGACCCGGGATGTTCCGGTGCCCTGCCCGGTGTGCGGGGTGCCGACGGCGAAGGTGCACGGGTACCACCACCGGACGGTGGCGGATGTGCCGGTGGATGGCCGCCGGGTCGTGGTCCGGGTCCGGCGTCTGGTCTGCCCTGTCCTGGGCTGCCGGCGGCAGACCTTCCGCGAACAGATACCGGGGCTGCTGGAACGCCATCAACGCCGCACCACGCGTCTGACCGGCCAGATCTCCAAGGTGGTCAAGGAGTTATGCGGCCGGGCGGCAGCCCGGCTCACCCGGTGGCTGGCCACACCGGTCTCGTATGCCACCGCCCTGCGCCTGCTGCGACGCATCCCCGCGCCGCAGGTCCGCGTTCCACGGGTGATCGGGGTCGACGACTTCGCCCTGCGCCGCCGGCACCGCTATGCCACGATCGTCATCGACGCCGAGACCGGCCAGCGCGTCGAGGTTCTCCCCGACCGCGAGGCCGCCACTTTGGAGACCTGGCTGCGCGGGAAGAGGGGAATCGAGGTCGTGTGCCGGGACGGATCGGTCACCTACGCCGAGGCGATCCGGCGGGCACTGCCGGACGCGGTGCAGGTCAGCGACCGCTGGCACCTGTTCCGCAACGTGTGCGACAAGGTCCTGGCCGAGGTCCGCGCCCATGCTCCCTGCTGGGCCACCGTCAACCCGCCCCGCCCCGGCGGGGTCCGTGAGCAGACCACCCGCGAGCGCTGGCACAAAATCCACGGCCTCCTCAGCCAGGGCGTCGGCCTGCTCGACTGCTCCCGCCGTCTGGGACTGGCCCTGAACACCGTCAAACGCTACGCCCGCATCCCCGAGCCGACGGCCTTGCGCATCGCTCCCCAGTACCGGCCCACCCTGGTCGACCCCTACCGCGACCATCTGCGCGCCCGCCGCGCGGCCGATCCCGCAGTCCCTGTCACCCACCTGCTGCGGGAGATACGGGAGTTGGGCTACACCGGCAGCGCCAACCTGCTGGTCCGCTACCTCAACCACGGCCGCGCCGAAGGCGACCGCCCGGTCACCACCCCGCGACGCGCCACCCGACTCCTGCTCACCCGCCCTGAACACCTGCGCACCAAGGAGACCACCCTCCTGGAAGCTCTCACCGCTGCTTGTCCTGAGATGACCGAACTCGCCCGGCTCGTCCGCGAGTTCGCCGAGCTGCTGGCCCCGGCCGCGGGCAACGACGCCCGGCTCACCGAATGGATCACCGCAGTCCGGGCCGCCGACCTGCCCCACCTGCAGACCTTCTGCAACGGCCTTGAACTCGACCGCGCCGCCGTGGACGCCGGCCTCACCCTGCCCTACCACAACGGACGCACCGAGGGCGTCAACACCCGCACCAAGAGGATCATGAGGCAGATGCACGGACGAGCAGGCTTCGCCCTCCTCCGCCACCGCATCCTCCTCCCATAAGCAGAACCCAGCGTCACCACCGACTACGGAACAGAGCCGGTCTGTGTGTGATGGGTGTTGTGCTCTGTGGTCCTGGTTCCTGCCGTGGTTACTTTCGGTTGATGTTGGTCAGAGCGGGAGTCGGTCGCCGAACCGGATCTTGAACTGGTTCATGGCGCGGGTCCAGCCGAGGGTCCCGGTGCCGCGGACACGGCCTTGGGGAACGTGACCGTTGCCGTCGATGTGCCGGCCCTCGATGGTGCGGATGCCGAGGTAGAGCATTTTCATGGCGGCGTCGTCGGAGGGGAAGTGCCCGCTGGTCTTGGCGAGTTTGCGCAGGTTGCGGTTCATCGACTCGATCGCGTTGGTCGTGTAGATGACGCGGCGGATGTCGGGGTCGAAGTCGAGGAACGGGATGAACTGGGCCCAGGCGTTCTCGGACACACTGATCGTGCCGGGGTATTGCCGTCCGAAGTCCTCGCGGACAGCTTCGAGGGCGGTGGTCTCGTCGACTGCGGTGTAGACCGGCTTCAGCGCCGCGGCGACCTTCTTGCGGTCGGTGGAGTTGACGTATTTCAGTGCGGACCTGATCAGGTGGACGACACAGGTCTGGGTGATCGCTTGGGGCCAGACGGCCTCGATGGCCTCGGGCAGGCCCTTGAGCCCGTCGCAACAGTCGATGAGGGCATCGGCCAGGCCGCGGTGCTTGAGCTGGGTCAGGACGTGGAGCCAGAATTTCCCGCCTTCGTTGTCCTGGAGCCAGATGCCCAGCACATTCTTGACGCCGTCGACATCGACGCCGATGACCAGGTGGGCGGCCTTGTTGACGACGTGTCCGTTGTCACGGACCTTGCTGCGGATGGCGTCGATGTAGAGGATCGAATAGCACTCGTCCAGGGGACGGTTCTGCCAGCTGGTTACTGAGGGGCCTCGCGTTTTCCGGACAGTCGTCTGGCGGTCTATTTCACGCGGCTATTCGCAGCTTCTGGTGCTCGGCGTGGACTTCGCGGGGAGGGTGGTACCCCACTGCCGAGTGAAGGCGCTTGCGATTGTACCAGAATTCTATGTATCGAGTGATGTCCTGTCGTGCGGCCTCGCGGGTCAAGTACGTGACGCGCGATACGCGTTCGTTCTTGAGGACTCCGAAGAATGATTCGGCCATCGCGTTGTCGAAACAGATCCCCGTGCGCCCGGCGGACTTTCGGAGTTGAAGCTTCTTGAGGACATCTGCGAACTCGGTGGACATGGAGTTGCTGCCGCGATCGCTATGAAATATCGCGCCCTTGGTGAGCTTGCGGTTTCGTGCCGCGTTACGGATAGCCCGGACGATGAGCGGCGTCCGGTAGTGGTCATCCATTGCGTAGCCGATAACTTCCTTGCTGCAGCAGTCGATAATGGTCGCGAGATAAAGCCAGCCCTCTGTCGTCGGTATGTAGGTGATGTCGCCGACAAGTTTTTCGCCGGGTGTGTCGGCGGTGAAGTCGCGGCCGACAAGGTCTGGCACCAGGCTGGCCGTGGCTTGGGTGAGGCCGAAACGATTCGGCCTCGGCTGGCAGGGTTCCAGGCCCATCTCGCGCATGAGGCGGCGGACCAGCTCCGGGCCGACGGCGCGGCCCCAGCGGGCCAGCTGGGCGTGGACGCGCCGGTAGCCATAGGTGCTGTCGGATTCCTCGAATGCCTTCTTGATGAGCATTTTCAGTTCCTCGCGCCGCTTGGCTGTTGCGGATTCTGGACGGTCGCGCCATTCGTAGTAGCCGGATCTGGAAACGCCGAGTCTGCTGCACATGAACTCGACGCTGTAGACGTACTCCGCCGTATCAAGTCGCATCTCATCGATGAACTCGTACTTGCTCGCTACCGGGGATCCTTCGCGAAGTACGC
Source organism: Streptomyces sp. WZ-12 (assembly GCF_028898845.1). Lineage (NCBI taxonomy): Bacteria > Bacillati > Actinomycetota > Actinomycetes > Kitasatosporales > Streptomycetaceae > Streptomyces > Streptomyces sp. WZ-12. The sequence goes on from NZ_CP118575.1 coordinate 152,164, forward strand.
TGCGGCTTTTTTCAGGAAGGCGTTCTCCATCTCGAGCTCGTGGTTGCGCCGTTCCAGCTCTTTCAGTCGCGCACGCTCACTGACGGGCAGGCCGGCATCGGCGGGCAACTCATTCCGCTTCTGGTGTTTCTTCATCCAGCCACGGAGCGTCTCCGGATTCATCTCGAGTTCCCGGCCGACCTCGGTGACCGTCTTGCTCGAACTCAAGGCAATCCGGACGGCTTCCTCACGGAACTCCGGGGAGTACTTTCTCGGTGCCACTGCTTGTTCCTCGTTCCCTGTTCCAGGCGATCCTATTGGACGCCTGTCCGGAAACCTCGAGGCACCTCAGTGGCCGGGTCGCCGAAGACGAACTCACCGCCGTGCTTGGGCGGTCGGCCGCCTTTGGGGTCGTAGATCCGGGGAGGCGTCGGCCGCCGCATCACCCGATCTGAGCGGAGCCGGCCGAGGATCTGAACCGGCAGGTCCGCCAGGAGATGTGCGATGCGGGGTGCGTCGTAACCGGCGTCCAAGACCACCAGGATCTCCGGGTCGCCCTCCTGCCACTGGCCGGCGGCGATCAGTCGCTGGACCACCTCCCGGACCTGGGCGGTGGTGATGGCGGCGAGGTCAGCACCGGGTTCCAGGCGGACGGCGTCAAGAATCGCCGTCCAGGAGGTCCGACCCGTCTCCAGGGCCGCCACGATCGAGTAGGGCCAGCCGGGCATCATCTGGTGCTTGGCCTCGCCGCGTCCGTAGGTGTGGCAAAACGAGCGGTCCGGGCAGGTCCCCGCATCCGGCCGCAACCACGGCGAGACATCCACCGCCAGGACCAGGCGGCCATCCGCCGCCCGCGGCAATGGCAGCCCGGCCAGAGCCCGACGGAGCCGGGCGACGTCGAGGCAGCCGCCATTGAGCCCGCCGTACAGCGAGCCATGACCACGGCGGTGTTCAGGGGCCAGCGCAAGCTCGACGAGCGATCTGACGGGGCCGTCGGTGCACAGCATGGCGTCGCACAACTCGAACAACGCGTCGCCCCACGCGGTCAGACACGTGTACAACTCCGTCCGGAAGCATGACAGTTCCGCGAACGCATCCCGCAGGACGTGCTGATCCCCCACACTCATGACTACGGCCTTCGTGCTCTTCCTGTGCCTTGTGACGAAGCAAAGGATCAGACGAAGGCCGCCCCCATTTCCTCTGAACTGCGAAAACGCTGCTAAAGTTCGAGGCACGTTCGAGACTGGGTCTCAAAAAACAAGCTTAGAACAGGCGACCCAGGCCACCTTCGCCCCCCCTACACTTTTGCGAAATAATCACAAATAACGCCCGATGCGAAATGAAACTTCGGAGGGTATTATGCAAAGAGGAGAGGAAGTAACTCCCTTGAATGGTGATGATATCTGGCCGACTTTTGCGCACACCAAACATCGCATACCCGTCCGGATTTACGCAGCAGATCCAATCCTCGAATCGGGGGTCGTCAGTCAACTGAGGCCGCATCCTGAAATTCAAATATTATGTGAAAGTGACGACTCTCAAGCACAGGTTGCCTTGGTAGTGAGCGAAGAATTTGACAATGCAACTGTAATCCAACTCCGGCGCTTGCGGCATACCCCGCCGACGCGCACCGCATTACTCATAAGCAGGATTAGCGAGTCAGAGATCCCGCGAGTAATCGAGTGCCGAGTATCGGCATTACTCTACCGCAGGCAAGCTACTCCGGAACGCGTAATCGCGATGTTAACTCAGGTGGCTGAGGGTGAAGCGTGTCTTCCTGGTGACCTCCTTCATCAACTGCTAAACCGTGTTGCCGATTTACAGCAGCAAGTCTTGCACCCCAACGGGCTGACCATGACAGGACTGACTGAACGTGAAAGTCGCATTTTAGAACATGCTGCCGACGGATGCTCTACCCGAGAGATAGCCCGACACGTCGGCTATTCAGAGCGCACCGTGAAGGGTGTCCTTAATTCTCTGCAGACACGATTCGGTTTGCGTAATCGAACCCACATCGTTTCCTATGTCATACGGCAGGGTCTCATCTAACGGGTTGACCTGCGATTGATGTTGGGACGTGAGGTTCCCCCGAGATGCGGAGGATGGTGACAGAGGGTCAGATGGTTCTCATGAGAGGAACGTCGACCATGGCTGCCCCCAGGAAGTACTCGCTGGAGTTGCGCGAGCGTGCGGTGCGGATGTACCGGACCTCCGACCCGAAGCCCCAGATCAAGCGACTGGCTATCGAGCTCGGCGTGCATCCCGAGGCCCTGCGCGGCTGGATCCGGCAGGCCGAGGCCGATGCCGGCGAGCGGGACGACCGGCTGACCAGCGACGAACGCGACGAACTCGCCGCGCTTCGCAAGGAGAACGCCCAGCTCAAGCGCGCGAACGAAGTTCTGCGGACGGCCTCGGCTTTTTTCGCGGCGCAACTCGACCCGACCCGGCCCAGGTGACGGGGCTCCTCGACGAGCACCCTGACCTGGGAGTGGAGTGCGTCCTGCGGGAACTGCACATCGCCTCCTCCACCTACTACCGCTGGCGCCGCGCCGAGAAGCAGCCGTGCGAGCGGCGGCGTCGCGACGTCGAGCTGACCGAGCGGATCAAGGAGATCCACACCGAGTCCGGCGGGATCTACGGCTCTCCGCGCGTGCATGCCGTGCTGAAACGCGAGGGCACACGCGTGGGCCGCAAGCGGGACGAGCGCCTGATGCGCGAGGCCGACCTGGCGGGCATCAGCCCGCGCCGCACAGGCTTCCCGCGCCGGGATCCGAAGGCCACACTCGCCCCGGACCTGGTCAACCGGGACTTCACCGCACCGGCGCCGAACCGGCTGTGGGTCACCGACCTGACGATGATCTCGACCGGCGAGGGCCCGCTGTGGCTGTCGGCGATCCGGGACGCGTTCTCCCGCGGGGTGGTGGCCTGGGAGACCTCCGCCCGCGCGGACGCCGACCTGGTCCTGACCACGCTGGAGTACGCCCTCGCGTCCCGCGAGGTCGAGCCCGGCAAGCTCATCCACCATGCCGACCACGGCTGTCAGTACACATCCATCAAGCTCCCAACTCGCCTGCTGCGGGCAGGAGTTGACGCGTCCATGGGCTCCGTCGGGGACAGCCACGACAACGCCCTCGCGGAGAACCTGTGGATGCTGATCAAGACCGAGTGCGTGCGCGGCCGCGTCTTCGCCACACGTGCCGAGGCGAACCTCGCGCTCTTCGAGTACACAGACGGCTTCTATACTGACCTCGGCTCGTCAGGGTGATGTTGGGTCATCGAGGGTGAGGCCGGTTCCGGCGATGAAGCCGTCGAGGGTGTCGGGCCGGTACTGGAGGCGCTTGAGCCGGTTGCGGACGAGTGCCTCGAGGCGGTCCAGGGCCACGACGGCGAGGTTGGCCAGGCTGCGTTTGACGTGTGCCCACACCCACTCGACCGGGTTCAGATCGGGTGAGTAGGCCGGCAGCAGGAATACCGTCAGCCATTCCCGTTCGTCGATCAACTTCCGCATCCTGCGGGAGACATGCGTGTTCAGCCGGTCCCACACCAGGACGATCGGTGCCTTGACGAGCTGATGGGCGCCGTCGATCAGCGCGATGAAGTCGCGCTCGCTCATGCTGCGGCGCTTACCCTTGCCCGCCGGGTGGGCGATCAGCCGGTGGCACAGGCGGGTCCGCGAGCCGGGCCGCATGGCGACCAGCCCGGCCACCGACAGGCGTCCCGATCGTCGTCCGCTGACCGTCACAACCGGCGTCACACCGCGCCGGCCCCAGGTGCGTCCCCTGGGCGGCTTGCGGGTGAACCCGGCTTCGTCCTCGAAGCAGAGGTAGCCCCCGCAGGCCGCCCGGGCTCTTTTACCTCCGCCCAGGTCGCCTCCTTCCACACCTTCACGGCCTGCTCGTCGCGCTCGGCCACCCGCCGCGCGGGAACCTGCGGGGAGAAGCCGAGCCGGTGCATCAACCGGGTGGCACCCGAGACGCTGTAGGAGACGTGGAACTTCCTGCCGATCAGCGTGACCACTCGCGCCGCGGTCCACACCTGGTCCTCCACCCACCCGTGCGCGGCCGGACCCTGGTCGAGATACACGGCGAGTTTCGCCAGGCAGCGTGGCGACAGCCGGCACCGGCCGCCACCGGGCCCTCGTGAACCAAGCGCATCGGCGCCGCCCTGACGCCACAGCTGCTGCCACTGATAGGCCGACTTCACGCTCACCCGCAGCCGCCGTGCGACCTCCGGCGGCTTGATCTTCTGCTCGAACAGCTCGACCGCCTGCATCCGTACAGCCTCGCGACGCTGACGTCCCGCAGCGGTAAGCCCGCCCCCATCTGCATATCTCACACACCACGAGATACAGACAACGCGCCCGCCTCACCAGCGACTTCGCCAAAGATCACCCTGACGAGCCGAAGTCAGTAACAACCCCCGCCGCACCCAGGAACGACTCGGCTTCCTCAGCCCGATCGAATTCGAGGAGAAGTACTACGCCGAGCAGGCAACGACCGAACGAACGAACCTGAACACCCATCAACCCCTCCTGACCAGCTGATCAGCGCCTCCCGAACGACGGGGGAACCTCACACTTTCAGGTGGGCGAGCGTGAGCAGGGCCTGGCGGCCAGCGCTCAGGCGCCGCCAACGCGAGCCGATTTCGTGGCGATGCCGTCGCAACTGCTGGGTGAGGAAGCGCAGGGCAGAGCTGGATACGTCGACGCCCGACGGGTAAACAAGCACGTGAAGCCTCTGGTGGAGACGGTTCTCTTGGTCGAAAACCCATCTACCAGGGGCCTCACCATGTTGTCAGCCCAACTGCCGGACTGGAACGTCAGGTTGGAAAGGGCTCATGGTCACCGTGCCCCTCAGCACCCCGAAGATCAACCCACCTGCAACGATCAAATGCCCATGCTAATCCGGAGCGGCACCCTCCGCCCCTCAACATCACCATCCTGAGTGGCAATCAACACCGCTCTGCCGTATCCCTTGTTCGAATAAATCAGCTGCCCGCATACGCCGCCGCTCGACCTCAACTGCCCCCAACCGCCTGCGAGTTAGAATCCCCATACACACGGTATGCCGAACAAGGTCAGATCATCAAACGCGCCGTCAAAGATCAGTACCGTACAGGAGACCATTATGGACACTAACCCCAATGCCGTGGACAACTATCGCATCAGCCATTCGGTGCCACCAGATTGGCGTCCCTTATCGCGCACCTTGCTGGGGTCTGCCGGTGATTCAAATGCAGGGCGACTGGGCGGCACGAACGACATGATGCGGCGACTCTTTAATCGCCTAGCGGAAACCGAAGTAGGCTCGGACGAGTATTTACACGTACGAAACTTATTAATAGAGCTCAATCTACCTATCGTTGAGCAGGTGGCTAGAAGATTCTACGGGCACGATCAAGATATGCGAGATATTATCCAAGCTGGTTCGGTCGGGCTAATTAAAGCGGTAGATCGCTACGATCCATTACGCGAAGCCGAGTTCCGAAGCTTGGCCTTTCCCTATGTACTCGGCGAGATTCGACGTTCCTTTCGTGACACCTCATGGCGTGTCCAGGTACCCCGTCGCCTGCGAGAACTGCGAGGCGCCCTTACTCATGCTACTGACGAACTTACGAGCCAATTAAATCGCGCACCAACAACTGCGGAACTGATCGATCGCCTAAAGGTCACCAGTGAAGAACTCCTGGAAGTTCGACGGGCCACAAACGCCTACCACACCGTTCCACTTGACAGACTTACCTCTGTGGACGAGGTCGGACTTCTCGAACCTTCGTGCGACAGCGACTCGCAATTCAATGTCATTGAACTCGCTCACATCCTCAAGCCGATTCTCTCACGATTTGACAAACGGGAACAGGCCGTCTTATGGATGCGATTTGGACTAGAGATGACCCAGTCTCAGATTGGCAACAAATTATCCATATCTCAATCGCACGTTTCGCGCATCCTGCGTCGATGTCTAAAGCGGTTACGCATCGAACTGCCGGAAGAAGAGTGTCTCGCTGGGGATTGACATTATCGAGATAGAACTATTCAATTGCCTATTTGGGCGTGTGCTGATCTTTGACGGTGTGTTTGATGATCTGGTCATGTTCCAGGGCCCCGGCAAAGTTGTTCGGTAGTCCTGTGACGTGGGGTTTTGTGGGTGGATGTGGGTGCGCGGGCGTGTTCCGGTCCGGTTGGATGGAGGTTCCTACGCCTTCTTTCCGACCAGGGAACAACGCCCGCGCCATGTCATCGTCTCGCATCCCCGCGCCTGTTCGCACGTCCGTCCCGGATCATGAGTTCCTCGTCGAGGTGCTGGGGCGGATACCTGATCCGCGCCGGCGGCGCGGAGTTCGTCATCCGGTGGGGGCTCTGATTGCGGTCGCGGTGTGCGCGGTGATGGCCGGGGCGCGGGGTTTCACGGCGATCGGAGAGTGGGCCGGGGACGCCGGGGCGGCGGCCTTGGCACGGCTGGGGCTGCAGCGGGGTTCGGTGGACGAGTCGACGCTGCGACGCCTGTTCACGAGGCTGGACGCGGACCGTGTCGACATGCTTCTGGGGGCCTGGGCGGCCACGCGGTGCGCGCTGGTCGCAGGACGGCGGGTGATCGCGATCGACGGCAAGACCGTCCGGGGCGCGGGCGGCGGTGATGCAGTGGCCCCGCACCTGGTCGCCGCGCTCGCGCATGGGTCGGGGAGCGGTGCTCGGCCAGGTCGCCGTGCGTGAGAAGAGCAACGAGCTCCCCGCGGCCCGGAACCTGCTGGAGGTCCTCGATGTGGACAGAGCGGTGGTCACGCTGGATGCGCTGCATACCCAGCACGCCACCGCGGCGCTCGTGACCGAGGCCGGCGCCGACTACGTCCTGACCGTGAAGGCCAATCAGAAGTCGTTGTATACATGGCTCAAGGCCCTGCCCTGGGGCCGGATACCTGCTGTGACCAGGACGGATCACGGACACGGACGCCGGGCCACACGCACGGTCAAAGCCGTCGACGTACCGGCCTGGATCGATTTCACCTCGGCCACACAGGTCGCGCAGCTGCGGCGCACCATCACCAGGAAGGGGAGACGGACGGTCGAGATCGTCCACTTGATCACCAGCGCGGATGCCCGCACCGCGCCCCCGGAGCTCCTGGCCACATGGGTACAGTCGCACTGGGAGATAGAGAACCGCCTCCACTGGGTCCGCGACGTCACCTACGACGAGGACCGCTCCCAGGTCCGTACCGGCAACGCACCCCGCGTCATGGCGAGCGTCGGCAACACCGCGATCACCCTCCTACGCCTCGACGGCCACCACAACATCGCCGCCGCCTTACGACACCACGCCCGCCACACCGACCGCCCCATCAGCCTTCTCCTGGCTGCATGATCAACGACTTTGCCAGAGCCCTGGCGCCGTAGACCTCTGCGAGATGGGCGGAGATCTCCCCATGTGTCAGGCCACGGGCGGACAGGGAGGTTCCCCCGAGATGCGGAGGATGGTGACAGAGGGTCAGATGGTTCTCATGAGAGGAACATCGACCATGGCTGCCCCCAGGAAGTACTCGCTGGAGTTGCGCGAGCGTGCGGTGCGGATGTACCGGACCTCCGACCCGAAGTGAGCTTCCCCCGCTGTGCGGGAGGTGCTGATCAGCAGGTCGGGATGGGTTGATGGGTGTTCAGGTTCGTTCGTTCGGTCGTTGCCTGCTCGGCGTAGTACTTTTCCTCGTACTCCGAGTGCGTCCTGCGGGAACTGCACATCGCCTCCTCCACCTACTACCGCTGGCGCCGCGCCGAGAAGCAGCCGTGCGAGCGGCGGCGTCGCGACGTCGAGCTGACCGAGCGGATCAAGGAGATCCACACCGAGTCCGGCGGGATCTACGGCTCTCCGCGCGTGCATGCCGTGCTGAAACGCGAGGGCACACGCGTGGACCGCAAGCGGGTCGAGCGCCTGATGCGCGAGGCCGACCTGGCGGGCATCAGCCCGCGCCGCACAGGCTTCACGCGCCGGGATCCGAAGGCCACACTCGCCCCGGACCTGGTCAACCGGGACTTCACCGCACCGGCGCCGAACCGGCTGTGGGGCACCGACCTGACGATGATCTCGACCGGCGAGGGCCCGCTGTGGCTGTCGGCGATCCGGGACGCGTTCTCCCGCCGGGTGGTGGCCTGGGAGACCTCCGCCCGCGCGGACGCCGTCCTGGTCCTGACCACGCTGGAGTACGCCCTCGCGTCCCGCGAGGTCGAGCCCGGCAAGCTCATCCACCATGCCGACCACGGCTGTCAGTACACATCCATCAAGCTCACAACTCGCCTGCTGCGGGCAGGAGTTGACGCGTCCATGGGCTCCGTCGCGGACAGCCACGACAACGCCCTCGCGGAGAACCTGTGGATGCTGATCAAGACCGAGTGCGTGCGCGGCCGCGTCTTCGCCACACGTGCCGAGGCGAACCTCGCGCTCTTCGAGTACACAGACGGCTTCTATAACTCCCGCCGCACCCAGGAACGACTCGGCTTCCCCAGCCCGATCGAATTCGAGGAGAAGTACTACGCCGAGCAGGCAACGGCCGAACGAGCGAACCTGAAACCCCGTCAACCCCTCCTGACCAGCTGATCAGCGCCTCCCGAACGACGGGGGAACCTCAGGCACGCCGGATCGCGTCAACATAGGTTGCCGAGCCGTCACGGCACACGATCTCGATGCCCGGATGCTCGCTCAGCCACGCCTGTAGGGTGTCGGGCGTGCGACCGGGCAGCACGTCGATCCGCTCGTGAGTCTCGGCGTCGATGATCACGGTGGCATAGCGATCCCGCCGGCGCAGAGCGAAATCGTCGTCGCCGATCACGCGGGGCAGCCGCCCGGCGGATAACGGGATCCGCAGCAGGGCGCGCAGGGCCGTGTGACGCGACAGGCTCACCGCCAATATCGCCAGCAACCGTGTCCCCGCCCGGCCCGCAACTCCTTGACCACTGCCTTGACTTGCCTGGTCAGGCGGGTCGTACGCCGCTGGTACCGGTCCAGGACGCCGGGCACCTGTTCACGGAAGGTGTGGCGGCAGCCGCGCGTGGGACACACCAGGCGCCGCACCCGCACGCGGACCACTACCCGTCGTCCATCGACCGGCACGTCCACGACTGTCCGCCAGTGATAGCCGTGTACGCGTTCCGACGGGGCCCCGCACACCGGGCAGACCGCAGTGTCCTGCGGAGTCCGTGCCCGCACCACGATCCGCTCACCTTCGTCGACCACATCCTCGATGACCAGCGGGGACAGGCCCGAAAACACAGTCTGCACGAGCTCGTTGACATCCTTCACACCAATGTCAACGACCCCTCACGACGCTCCGTCACCACCGAAAGTGAGACAGAGCCAAGTAGACGGTGTTCGCGCTGGACAGCCCCCCACCTCGTGCACCGCAGCAGATCCTTCACCCGGTCCGGCGTCACATACCCCGCATGCACGGCGATGTGCCAGGAATTCTTACGCTCCACCGGCCCCAGCAGCGCCTTCACAAACGCACGCGCCTTCCCACGCAGATCCTTCCGACTCAACAAGCCCCGAGCGTGGCGAAGAAAATCATCGAACCACTCCGCCCACCGCTCCACATCACGCAACATCTCCACAGACAGGCCAACGACTCAACCCACCAACAGACACGGAAGCACTCCTGTAGTACCTGGAGGGCGTCCAGCAGGCTCGGCGTGTGCTCGGCCAGGACGTCGACGGTCTCGGTGAGGTACCGGCCGGCGGTCGCAGTGGAGACGCCGAACCCAGCGCCGATCTGGGCGAGCGTCTCGTTCTTGCGTAGGTGTACCAGGGCGAGAAGGGCTTGGCGGAAGCAACCGAGCCTGCGCCAGCTCGAGTTCAGCTCACACCTTCGGGCGTAGATCAGCCACGAGACATGCTCAACGACCTCGTGCGGGACATCGAGCATGGCACGATACGGGACCAACAGGACTCCTGCGTCCGGACGTTGATGAGTGAGATCGCCAACGGAACGACCAGGAGGCCTGCCACGTCACGGACCCGTCATCGCCCGCGAGCCGCAGGATGAGAAGCGTTCAATAAGTTGACACGCCCCGTAAATGAAAAATTAGCCAAAGGTGGATCTTGTGAAGAATCCCAGCATATTTGGCTGGCTAGGAGATAGGGCCGGGTGCGGTTACTACCGAGTTTGGCTTCCCCTCAAGGCTCTATCCTCTCTCGGTTACGCTACGGCTGCCTCTACCCAACTGCCTAAGATTGTAGAGGAAAACCCGAATACTATCATTATTGGGCAACGAGTTTGCCGACCAGACTCCACTGCCGTATGGCAGCATCTTGCAGCCGAAGGCCGTAGGTTGATCTATGAAGTTGACGATGACCTCTGGAATATCGACACTTCAAACCCGTCGTACAAGTACTTCACGAACCCTAGAATCCGGCGTAATTTGCAACAGAATATCGAAGTCTCCGCAGCAGTTACAGTAACCACTGCCCCTCTTCGTGATCGAGCGAGTCGATGGAATCCCAACGTTCATGTCGTGCCCATATCTATCCCTGATTGGCTATTGGAGCGCCATCCGCCTCAACGAAGAGACGGCATCCTTACGGTGGGCTGGGGCGGCAGTCCTACACACGTTATGGATTTTGCGTCGGCGGCTAGCCAATTGCGAGACTTTTTCTTGAGTAATGTAACCACGGAGCTGCACTGCATCGGGACTGACTATGCGTCATATATGCACGTTCCGCGAAGACGGATTAGATTTACCCCTCCGACTGACCCTGAGAATTTCCTGCGCGCAATCGATTTTCACGTTGGCATTGCTCCACTCAAGCATCACGCATTCAACCATTCAAAGTCAGCACTTAAGATCATCGAGTGCGGCGCGCTTGGAATTCCTGTGGTTGCTTCTGCCGTCGAGCCTTACGAGGCCACTGTCCGACATGGAATTACCGGGTACCTCGTGCGCAGTAACGACGATTGGCGTAAGTACCTACATGCACTCATCTATGATTCAGACCTGCGCACGGCGCTCGGGGCGGAGGCCAAAGCGCAAGCTGAACAATATGCCATCAGTCGCCTAGCGACCCTATGGGAGAAGGTGGTCCTACAATGACCGCGCGTGTCTTGCTGACTGGTGCTGCCGGATTCGTGGGCTCACATATCCTGCGTCACCTTATGGCTAACACGGAATGGTACGTATCTTGCCCTGTGACATTCCGGCATAAAGGTATACCTCAACGTATCGCCTCAGTTTTGGAGACCGACGGCAGCTGGTGGGATCGTGTCGATATCGTCAGGTTTGATCTCTGTTCGCCAGTCGACGCTGTGACCGCCGCACGCTTTGGTCAGATCGACTATATTTTCAACGTCGCCTCAGAGTCGCATGTTGATCGCAGCATTCGCACTCCAGGCGCATTTATCGATAATAATATACGACTGATGACTAGCGTCCTGGATTTCGCTTTGCGCGCCCAACCGAAATTGGTGTTGCATATGTCCACGGACGAAGTGTATGGGCCGGCATCTGGCAACTATAAGCATCGAGAATGGGATGCCATCGCCCCCTCGAATCCTTATTCCGCCAGTAAAGCCGCCCAAGAAGCTATTTGCTTCTCATATTGGCGCACCTATGGCATTCCTGTCATCATTACCAATACGATGAATCTTTTAGGGGAGCAGCAAGACTCGGAAAAGTTCGTACCCAAGACTATTGGAGCCATTTTGCGTGGCCAGGCTGTTACTGTGCACGTTTCGCCTAGCGGCCAGCCTGGCTCCCGGTGCTACCTCCACGCTCAGAATCTCGCCGATGCCTGGTTGTGGCTCGCTCGAAATCATCGACCGCAAAAGTACGATGATCATGATCTGCTCAGCCGGTTTCATATCGCCGGAGAGCGAGAAGTCGATAACATCGAAATGGTGCGTACGCTTGCTCGCCTCATGGGCGTTGAGGACCCGCTTCTGAATCTCGTCGATTTTCACTCAAGCCGCCCTGGCCACGATCTGCGCTATGCCCTAGATGCGTCGAAGATCGCCGATGCTGGCTGGACTGCTCCGCTGTCTCTGGACGAGTCACTCAAACGCACCGTTGACTGGGCCATGCTTCACCCGGAGTGGCTTTATTGAAGCTCTTTCATCCTGTGCCGGGAGGGTGAAATGGCCTTGCCAGCGGGGGTTGAGGCGCCCCGAAGTTTCCGGGTAACTGGTTAGGTCGGTGGGGCTGAAATGCCCCGTAGGGTTCGAATCCTGGAGGATTGGGACCTATGCCAGCGAAGAGGAAGTACCCGGACGAGCTCCGTGAGCGGGCTGTGCGGATGGTGTTCGAGTGTACGTGAGCAGACCGGAATGTGCGACATCCCGTGAGTTCCCCTGAGCCCTGCCGAGTCCCCAGTCCTGTAGCCAGGGGGTTCTTCCTCCTTCGTGTGCTCTCCCACCGGGTGACGTAACTTCGGGATTCTTGAAGCGTTCTCATCTCGTCCGATCGATCTGCGGTCGGGGTGAAGGTGAGGGGGCTCGGGTTGGCGGCGCTGGCGGTCGTGAGGGACCTCCGCGATGTGCGGGCTCCGGTCTCGGCGGAGGAGCTGGAGCAGTTCGAGACCGACGCGCTGGCCGGCACTTCGTGCTCGCGCGGGCGTCGGCCGGGCTGACGGACGGCACCATCCGCGGAGACGTCGGTCACCTGGAACAGGTGCGGACGTGGTTCGGCCGGCCGCTGTGGGACATGGAGCCCGCCGACGCGGACCCGTACTTCGGGAAGGTGCTGCGGAACTCGCCCAGCGGCACCCGGCTTGCCCGGTCGCAGGCGCTGACCACGTACTTCACGTTCCTGGAGCTGCGGCACAAGGTCGAACTGCACCGGATGACCGGCCGCGCGGGGCGAAGGACGCCCAACTGCGGATCCCGCCGCTGGAGCCGGAGGTCGGGCAGCTGTTCACTGGCTGGGCCGGCGAGCTGGCCACCTGCCGGAAGTTCGCCCCGATGGCCAGGAATTACACCGCCTCGAAGCTGATGTCCGAGGTGGGTCTGCGGGTGAACGAGGCCCGCAGGCTCGACCTGGACGACATCAAGTGGAACCTCGGGCGGTTCGGCAAGCTCCATATCCGCTATGGCAAGGGCAAGCGCGGATCGGGCCCACGCGAGCGGATGGTGCCGCTGATCAACGGTGCGGGCCGGACCCTGCGGTGGTTCATCGAGGATGTGTGGGGCCAGTTCGGCGACGACCACACCCGCCCCGGTGCCCCGCTGCTGCCCTCAGAGCGCAAGAACGCCGACGGCTCCTCACGGCGGGTCGGTGACGATGCCCTGCGCAACGGACTCGCGGAGGCCACCAAGCTCCACCTGCCGAGCTGGACCGACAAGCTGACGCCGCATGTCCTGCGGCATTTCTGCGCGTCTCAGCTCTATCTGAACGGGCTCGACCTGATCTCGATCCAGGAGGTTTTGAGACACTTGAGGTGCCTCGAGGTTTCCGGACAGGCGTCCAATAGGATCGCCTGGAACAGGGAACGAGGAACAAGCAGTGGCACCGAGAAAGTACTCCCCGGAGTTCCGTGAGGAAGCCGTCCGGATTGCCTTGAGTTCGAGCAAGACGGTCACCGAGGTCGGCCGGGAACTCGAGATGAATCCGGAGACGCTCCGTGGCTGGGTGAAGAAGCACCAGAAGCGGAATGAGTTGCCCGCCGATGCCGGCCTGCCCGTCAGTGAGCGTGCGCGACTGAAAGAGCTGGAACGGCGCAACCACGAGCTCGAGATGGAGAACGCCTTCCTGAAAAAAGCCGCAGCGTACTTCGCGAAGGATCCCCGGTAGCGAGCAAGTACGAGTTCATCGATGAGATGCGACTTGATACGGCGGAGTACGTCTACAGCGTCGAGTTCATGTGCAGCAGACTCGGCGTTTGCAGATCCGGCTACTACGAATGGCGCGACCGTCCAACTACATGTCCACCGAGTTCGCAGATGTCCTCAAGAAGCTTCAACTCCGAAAGTCCGCCGGGCGCACGGGGATCTGTTTCGACAACGCGATGGCCGAATCATTCTTCGGAGTCCTCAAGAACGAACGCGTATCGCGCGTCACGTACTTGACCCGCGAGGCCGCACGACAGGACATCACTCGATACATAGAATTCTGGTACAATCGCAAGCGCCTTCACTCGGCAGTGGGGTACCACCCTCCCCGCGAAGTCCACGCCGAGCACCAGAAGCTGCGAATAGCCGCGTGAAATAGACCGCCAGACGACTGTCCGGAAAACGCGAGGCCCCTCAACATCGGCGTCAGGGCTGACGCAAGAAGTTAATTACTGAGCGTTTCCGGAGGTCGGGGTGGGTAGTCCGAGGAGGTCCAGGGGTGCGGTGAAGGGGTGGTAGGACTGCTCACGGACCGCCTGGGCGATGTTGGTGGCCCCGTTTGTCCGCAGGAGGTTCATCGCTATGTTGCGGAGCGTGGCCATGGTTTCCGGCCCGTGGCCCGTCCGGATGCGGGAACGGTCTTCCTGCCACACTTCGCCTCGAACAAGGTGGATCTTGTTTTCGATCGCCCAGTGCTCCCGCATGGCGGTGGCGAGTTGATGTGGTTTGCCTGCCTGGGCGTCAGGTCCGTGATCACGTAGATGGTCTCTCGGGTCTGTTTGTCCGTGGCGAGGTCGGTACGAGTGCGGTAGATCCGTGCCACTTGTGCGAGGTGGGGAAAGTCCAGGTCGTCGGTCGACAGTACGGTGAGAGACCCCGCTCCAGTCGCCCGTGCCCTCGATTCCGCTCGCTGTGCCGGACCGTCGCCCTCTCCCGCGGCAGACTCCGGCACGCCGCATACAGTGTCGGCTGGTTGGCCTTCACGGTCATGATGAAGTGCGCCTTCTTGGCCTCGACCAGGAACTTTGCGGTCTCGGTCTGTGTATGGAGCGCGTCCAGGGTCACCCAGGTGCCGGTCAGGTCGACGTGGCCGTTGGGGGAGATATGCCCGAAGCGCGCCCCCATGGGGGCGCCCTTCGGGCATATCTCCCCCAACGGCCTCTCAGGGGGCCCGGCGCCCTCAGGGCGCGATCTTTCTCAGAGGACGGGCTTGATGAGGTCGAGCGCGTGGTCGGGGTGTGACCGGTAGTGATCAACGGCGGCGGCATGGTTGTGCCAGCCGGCGAGCTCGGCCAGGGCGAGGGCGGTGTTGCGCAGGGCGGCCATGACGCGGGGCGCGTTGCCAATGCGGATCTTTGAGGCGTCCTCGCGCAGGGTCACGTCTCTCACGTGGTGCAGGGCTTCCACGCCCCAGTGCTCGCGGACGTGTTCGCCGAGGTGGGGGACGGTGGCCTGGTGCATGGTCAGGTCGGTGAGCGCGTAGACGCGTTCGAGGGTGAGTTTGCCGGTGGACAGTACGCGGCGGCGGCGCACGATCTGCAGGGCCTGAGCCGCGTGGGGAAAGGGCAGGTCGGGAACGGTGACTGCCTTGATCCTGCGGATCTCGTCACGGCCGTGCGCGGTGGCGCGGGTGTAGCCCATCAGCGGGACCTCCTTCCAGGGCAGCTGCTTCAACCGGGCGTGCAGCGTGGGGTGGTTGGCCTTGATCAGGGCGATGTAGTGCGCGTTCTTCTCCTCGACCAGGAAGCGGGCGTGGTCGTGCTGGGTGAGCAGGGCGTCGAAGGTGACCACCGTGTCGGTCAGATCGAGCTCTGCCAGCAGGGGCTGGAAGGCGGTGATTTCGTTGCTCTTGGTCTCGACCTGGCGCTGGGCGATCACGGCACGGGTGCCGTGCAGGCAGGCGGCCAGTAGGTGGACGGTGCGCTGATCGCGGGTGCGTGAGCCGCGGACCGTCTTGCCGTCCACCGCGACGGCCCCTCTCTTGCGTGGGCCGGTGCCCTGCGGGGTGGCGAGCGGATCGGCGTGCTGGAGCTGGACCCAGGCGCCGAGGGCGTCATCGAGCAGGTCGGCGTCCAGCCGACGCAGCAGCCGGGCCAGTGTGATCGCGCGGGGGACGCCGCGCGCCAGGCCGATGCGCTGCCGGTCCGCGAGGGACAGGCCGATGGCGAAGCGGGTGATGGTGGCCCAGCCGGTGGCCCCGGCAAGAACGGCGAGCGTGCACAGGGTCAGCAGGGCGCCGAGGGAGTAGCGCCGTCCGCGCCGACAGCGCGGGTCGGGCAACTGGTCGAGGAAGCCGGCCAGATCGGCCAGGCGCCAGGCGTCGTACGTGCCGCTGTCCGGCAACTGGTCATGGTGGCGGGTGACGGCAGAGATCAGGGAAGATGACATGCGAACGCGGCTCCGGTACGTGATCAACGGCTTCGACACCTTGATCATCCGGAGCCGCGTCTCGTTTCACCAACGCCGCAGACCAGGCAACTCGACCATCCATGATGGACCATGACGTCTCGCCCCCCGAGAAGGTTCATCGCCCTGCCCACACCCCTATGCCGCTATAACAGCCGCCCAGCGAACCCGACCGACCAACCAACCAAACTGATCAACACCCACGAAACCAACCCAGAGCAGGAAACCCGCAGCTCACAAGCCCACTCAGCCCGGGCCCGCAAGCAACGCCCAACATCTCGCCAGCACACACCACACCGCCGGACCCAACCAGCCAACTGATCAGCCCAGTTCAACGCCCCGGATGCCGATCAGAACGAACGAACCGCGACAGAGGCTGGCCCCACGGACCTTCCAGTCCGGACCGAAGAACCCCTCCGGGCCCGCGGGGAAAGGAAATCCCTGGCTGCGGGGCGCGCTCGGTGAGGCCGCCGTATCCGCGGCCCGCACCGACACCTTCCTCGGCGCCCGGTACCGCCGCATCGTCAAACGCAAGGGCCACCTCAAAGCCCTGGTCGCCGTCGCCCGCTCCATCCTGGTCTCCGTCTGGCACCTGATGAACGACCCCACCAGCCGCTACCGAGACCTCGGAGGCGACTGGCACACCCGCCAGCAAAATCCCGACCGCAAGACCCGCGACCTCGTCCGCCAGCTCACCGCCCTCGGCCACGACGTCACCCTCACCCCCACCGGAGCCTGACCCACACCCAACACACCACCACCGGGGGCTACTTCGTCATGCCCATCTGGCCGTCGAGTTTTCCGGTCAGCGAGTGTATATTACGTATATTTTGCCACCGTAGGTGATCGCGGTCAGTTCGGCGCAAGAGATATCGTCTCCAATAGGCGCTGGACTCGGAACAAGGCGTTGGCATTCGAACGCCGGACCGATGTCATCGGCCTCCCCCTCGCGCCAGTACAGATACATCACGTTTCCACCGACGATCGACACGCCTGGGGCGCACTGAGTCCTGATGTTTTGCCCGGCTGGCTGCTCCGGAATCCCTGCGGCAGTGCTTATCAGTAGCTTGCCTTCAGAGTCCCTGAAAATTATTGAACGCACTATCAGCCCGCGCGAACCTATATTGTATCTCGGCGCACTCGCGTTGGGGTATTTTAGAGCCCCAAATAGCGGGAGCCTCGGATTCCACCCTATTCCTTCTGTGTAGGAGGAGGCGTAGAACTGTCCATCCGCTTCATGAAATATGAGCTCCAGTACGTCTCCGGTACTCTCTGACGCAACAGCCAGCGCTACCGCAACGTCTGGACGCCAGCCTGCCCCTTCGGTAAATGCGATAGCATCCCAACGCGAAATAGGCGACTCTGGATTTTCGCTGGCAAAATGCACTGGCCTTCCTTCGGTGTCAGTGAAAACCAGGTGCATTTTGCCGTTGAATGAAGCCAGGGCGGGCATGGTATTTCCAGGTTGGCCAAGCATTAACGCCATGGACCATGTACTGCCGTCGAAGTGCTGAAGATAGAGATTTTGATCCACTGAGCCTTTGCCAACCTCACTTTGAGCAGTTCAGGTGAAGCGTCAGCACTGCTTGAACGACGCCGGTGATGCGGGTGGTGCTGCAGCGGAGTTTGCGCAGGAGGCGCCACGTTTTGAGCGTGGCCATCGCCTGCTCTCCGAGAGCCCGAATGCGCGCATGTGCGACGTTAACAGCTTGCTGACCTGCGGAGAGGTTGTTGTGCCGGCCGCGGAAGGGCACCCGGACACTCCCGCCGGCGCCCTGGTATCCCTTGTCCGCCCAGCAGGCCAGGTCGGCATCAGACAGGGCGTTGATGATGCCGTGAGTGCGGGCGGCCTTGATGTCGTGGACGGCGCGGGGCAGGGCGGGCGATGCCCACAACAGTCGGCCGTGCGGGTCGGTGAGGACCTGCACGTTCATCCCGTGCTTGCGATGCTTGCCCGAATAGAAGGGTCGGTCGGCGGCGATCCGGTCGATCGGCAGCAGGGTCCCGTCCAAGATGACGAACGCCTTGCCCTGTGCCGCCTTCACCGCCGCCGCGAGCTCCGGCGCCAGGGCGGCCAGCAGTTCCACGGCTTCGGCGACATATCGGTAGACGGTGCTGTGACCAACCTTGAACCCGGCTGCGAGCTGCGCATACGTGTGCCCACAGCGCAGGTGCGCCAACACCAGCAGGGCCTGTCGGCCAGCGGGCAGCCGGCGCCAGCGCGTACCCCGCCCGGCCCGGTGTGCAGCCAGTTGAGCCGTCAGAAACCGCAGGTGGGAAGTGGACAGGTCGAGCGCGGACGGGTAGACAAGCACGCGAAGCTCCTGGAGCAGACGAGCGATCTTGGTCGTGAACTCGTCTACCAGGAGCTTCGTCATGTCACGCACCTGGGCCCCACCCCAACACCCCATCAAGCCCAGCAGGTTGGCAAAGGCTCACTGTCGAAAAGTATACGCAGTAGAGTTTCCCATTGTGCTCAGCGAGGGCCGGCGGACTTGCGGGATCCGTAGTTGGCCCTGGAACGATTTGTGGACTTGACCAGGATCTGTCGCCCTCGTCTCGCGTCACGTAGGTCAGAGGTGCATAAACCGGAGTAATGCGGAACGCCTGGCCGTGGCCGGTGGCGGTGGCGGTGGCGTTGTAGGCGGCTGACTTGTCGGGGTAGGTGAAGGTGTTGTCGGCAATGACCGCTGTTCCGCTCGCGTCCGCTGCGGGCGTGGTCACCGGGGTGCCGGTGCCGAAGTCGACGCTGGCGGTGGCGCCTTGCATGAGTCCGGTGACAGTGGCGCCGGCCTTGTTCCAGTTCGCCCCCGTCCCCACATTCACCTGCAACCCGAGCGCCTTGCGGATGGTGACGGTGGCGGTTCCGCTGGGGTGGCCGGTGGCGGTGGCGGTGGCGTTGTAGGCGGCTGACTTGTCGGGGTAGGTGAAGGTGTTGTCGGCATTGACCGCTGTTCCGCTCGCGTCCGCTGCGGGCGTGGTCACCGGGGTGCCGGTGCCGAAGTCGACGCTGGCGGTGGCGCCTTGCATGAGTCCGGTGACAGTGGCGCCGGCCTTGTTCCAGTTCGCCCCCGTCCCCACATTCACCTGCAACCCGAGCGCCTTGCGGATGGTGACGGTGGCGGTTCCGCTGGGGTGGCCGGTGGCGGTGGCGGTGGCGTTGTAGGCGGCTGACTTGTCGGGGTAGGTGAAGGTGTTGTCGGCAATGACCGCTGTTCCGCTCGCGTCCGCTGCGGGCGTGGTCACCGGGGTGCCGGTGCCGAAGTCGACGCTGGCGGTGGCGCCTTGCATGAGTCCGGTGACAGTGGCGCCGGCCTTGTTCCAGTTCGCCCCCGTCCCCACTGGCTTTATTCACGAGCCGTGACGGCGGTTGTACACGGGTTTGGGAGGCGCCCGTTTCCACGGTCGGGTGATGTTCACGAGTTTTGAAGGCAGTGGGGGGCTTGCCAGGACAGCATCGAGGTGTTCCCGGTGAAAGGCCCTGGTCATGCCGCAGATGTCGAAGGTCGAGCTGTACGCGGCGATTCGTCGGGACCACCGAGCCGGCGTGACGATGCGGGAGCTGGAGCGCAAGTACAACGTCGCCTGGCGGACGGTGCGCAAGGCCCTGGACTCGGCTTGGCCGGAGCCGCGCAAGCAGCTTCCGCCGCGGCCGTCGGCGCTTGATCCGTACAAGACGCTGATCGACGGGATCCTGCGGGCGGACCTGGGCGCGCCGCGCAAGCAGCGGCACACGGTCACCCGGATCTTCCATCGGCTGCTCGATGAGCATGGTGCGAACGTGTCCTATCCGATGGTCAGGCGCTATGTCGCCGACCGGAAGCCGCAGATCGCGGTGGAGGCGGGGAAGGCGCCCATCGAAGCGTTCGTCCCGCAGACCCACCCACCCGGCATGGAGGCGGAGGTCGACTTCGGCGACGTGGCCGTGCGGCTCGGAGGGGAGCTGGTGACCTGCTACCTGTTCTCCTTCCGCCTGTCGTATTCGGGCAAGGCCGTCCACCGGGTGTTCGCTTCCGCCGGCCAGGAAGCCTTCTTCGAGGGCCACGTGCACGCGCTGCGGACGCTGGGTGGAGTCCCGCGGGGCCGCGTCCGCTACGACAACCTCAAGGCCGCCGTCGCCCAGGTGCTGGGGCTGAGCCGGGCGAGGGTGGAAACCGACCGGTGGATCGCGTTCAGATCGCACTTCGGCATCGAGAGCTTCTACTGCCGCCCGGGCATCGACGGCGCCCACGAGAAAGGCGGTGTCGAGGGACAGATCGGCTACTTCCGCCGAAACCACTTCACCCCGGTGCCGGAAGTCTCCTCGCTGGCGGAGCTGAACGAGATGGTCGAGCAGTGGGACCTGCACGACGGCCGACGCCGGATCGGCTCTCGTTCGCAGACCATCGACGACTACTTCACCGTCGAACAGCCGCTGCTGCTGCCACTGCCGCAGGAACCTTTCGAGACCGGGCGGGTGTTCACCCCCAGGGTCGACCGCTACAGCCAGATCACCGTCCGCACCAACCGCTACTCAGTGCCGGTCCGCCTGATCGGCAAACGGGTCCGCGTCGTCCTGCACGCCTCCCACCTGGTGGTTTACGACCAGAACGTGGAAGTGGCCCGGCACGAGCGGCTGATCGCCAAGGCCAGCTGCCGCCTGGATCTGGACCACTACTTGGAGGCCCTGATCCGCAAGCCGGGCGCTTTCCCCGGCGCCACCGCCCTCGAACAAGCCCGCTCTGCAGGCAAGTTCACCCCGGTCCATGACGCCTGGTGGGATCAGGCCCGCAAAGTCCACGGCGAGCGGGACGGCACCCGAGCCCTGATCGAGGTGCTGCTGCTGGGCCGACACATCCCTCACGAGTACCTGGTCGCCGGGCTGGCCACGGCCCTGCGGGCCGGGGCTCTGACCGCGGACGCGGTCGCCCTGGAGGCCCGCAAGGCCGCCCAGGCCGAGGACGAGCCAGCTGCCCCCGGCTCGTCGGGCACCGAAGCGGGACAGCCGTCGGGGACCGTGACGTTTCTGCACGAGTGGAAGCTCGCCCACCTTCCGCCGGACACCAGGCCGCTGCCCTCGGTGACCCCCTATGACCAGTTGCTCCGACGTCGTCGCGCCAGCGGCGGCGCCCACCGAGAGGAAGAAGCCCAGTGACCCTGCCCCGCCAGCGAGGCTTGACCGAGCAGGCCGCCACCACCGCCATCGACACCGCCTGCCGCATGCTGCGGCTGCCGTCGATCCGCAAGGAGTTCGCCGACATCGCCGACCGGGCGGTGAAGGACCAGCTGACCTATCGCGGCTTCCTTGCCGAGATGCTGATGGCCGAGTGCGACGACCGGTCCCGCCGCCGCTCGGAACGCAGGATCAAGGCCGCCGGCTTCCCGAGAGAAAAGTCGCTGCGGACCTTCGACTTCGACGCCAACCCCAACATCGACGCGGCCACCATCAACACGCTCGCCAGCTGCGAGTGGATCAAGAAGGGGCAGCCGCTCTGCCTGATCGGTGACTCCGGCACCGGCAAATCGCACATGCTGATCGCCCTGGGCACCGAGGCGGCGATGAAGGGCTACCGGGTCCGCTACACGCTCGCCACGAAACTGGTGAACGAGCTGGTCGAAGCCGCCGACGAGAAGCAGCTCACCAAGACCATCGCCCGCTACGGCCGCGTCGATCTTTTGTGCATCGACGAACTCGGATACATGGAACTGGACCGGCACGGAGCCGAGTTGCTGTTCCAGGTCCTGACCGAACGCGAGGAGAAGAACAGCGTCGCCATCGCCTCCAACGAGTCGTTCGGCGGGTGGACAAAGACCTTCACCGATCCCCGTCTCTGCGCGGCCATCGTCGACCGCCTGACCTTCAACGGCGCAATCATCGAGACCGGCACCGACTCCTACCGGCTCCCTTCCACCCGGGCCCGGGTGGAAGAACCGGCCAAGGCCGGCTGACACCTGCAGGCCCCATCTCGACGGCCCGCCGCCCTCACGGGCGGCGGGCCGTCCCACGAAGTGACGTCATTTCTCGTGAACATCCACGGCCCCGCTGGCCGCTCATCGCCACCCAAACCGATGGACAAACGCTGCTGCTTGAAGTGAACGAAGCCACATGTCATCTTCCCTGATCTCTGCCGTCACCCGCCACCATGACCAGTTGCCGGACAGCGGCACGTACGACGCCTGGCGCCTGGCCGATCTGGCCGCCTTCCTCGACCAGTTGCCCGACCCGCGCTGTCGGCGCGGACGGCGCTACTCCCTCGGCGCCCTGCTGACCCTGTGCACGCTCGCCGTTCTTGCCGGGGCCACCGGCTGGGCCACCATCACCCGCTTCGCCATCGGCCTGTCCCTCGCGGACCGGCAGCGCATCGGCCTGGCGCGCGGCGTCCCCCGCGCGATCACACTGGCCCGGCTGCTGCGTCGGCTGGACGCCGACCTGCTCGATGACGCCCTCGGCGCCTGGGTCCAGCTCCAGCACGCCGATCCGCTCGCCACCCCGCAGGGCACCGGCCCACGCAAGAGAGGGGCCGTCGCGGTGGACGGCAAGACGGTCCGCGGCTCACGCACCCGCGATCAGCGCACCGTCCACCTACTGGCCGCCTGCCTGCACGGCACCCGTGCCGTGATCGCCCAGCGCCAGGTCGAGACCAAGAGCAACGAAATCACCGCCTTCCAGCCCCTGCTGGCAGAGCTCGATCTGACCGACACGGTGGTCACCTTCGACGCCCTGCTCACCCAGCACGACCACGCCCGCTTCCTGGTCGAGGAGAAGAACGCGCACTACATCGCCCTGATCAAGGCCAACCACCCCACGCTGCACGCCCGGTTGAAGCAGCTGCCCTGGAAGGAGGTCCCGCTGATGGGCTACACCCGCGCCACCGCGCACGGCCGTGACGAGATCCGCAGGATCAAGGCAGTCACCGTTCCCGACCTGCCCTTTCCCCACGCGGCTCAGGCCCTGCAGATCGTGCGCCGCCGCCGCGTACTGTCCACCGGCAAACTCACCCTCGAACGCGTCTACGCGCTCACCGACCTGACCATGCACCAGGCCACCGTCCCCCACCTCGGCGAACACGTCCGCGAGCACTGGGGCGTGGAAGCCCTGCACCACGTGAGAGACGTGACCCTGCGCGAGGACGCCTCAAAGATCCGCATTGGCAACGCGCCCCGCGTCATGGCCGCCCTGCGCAACACCGCCCTCGCCCTGGCCGAGCTCGCCGGCTGGCACAACCATGCCGCCGCCGTTGATCACTACCGGTCACACCCCGACCACGCGCTCGACCTCATCAAGCCCGTCCTCTGAGAAAGATCGCGCCCTGCCGGCGCCCTGGGGATCGGAGCGCTTCGCCGGGCAGACGCGAGGGTAGCCGTGGGTGCTATAGATGACGCCTACAGGTGCTTCTCGGAGGAGATCTCTGCGATTATCGATATGAGGTTAGATATACCGAGTATGAATCTGTCCTGGTATTTTGTCACCTGCTCCTGGGTCAGTCCTTCTCTGATGCCGAAGGTGTGCGCCAGGTCGATAAGTTTTACGTTGACGGAAGAGGCTCGATTGTCGGAGGCTTCGTCGAAAGCAATCAAGACGCTTGCCCCGAGTGGCGCCATCCATTCTTCTCTTACTGCCTCTCTGATCCTCTCAAGCCCTCTCCGGATTGCGGCGTATACTTCAAAGTCGCTTGAGTACTGCCGCAAGTGCTGGATGGAGTCCCTTCCCCGGGAAATACGTGTACCAGAGACTCCCGTTCCGCCGACGACTCCGAAGCCCAGCGAGGCTGAGGTGGAAAGCACGTCTGCGGCAGTCAGGCGCGCCTTCTTCCAGCGTGCGGCTGCAGGGGTCACTTCTTCGTGTGTCAGTAGTTCACTCTTACTTGCCGCCCTAAAGCCGATCTTGATGTCCAGAACTTTTGGACTCTTCATACCGTGAGTCATGTTTTCAAGAAAAACGTGCACTCCGGCTTCTTCGCCGGCAAGGCCGAGTTGAGGATCGCGTTCTGAGTACGAAACGGGCGAGACGGCGGCCAAACCCTTCAGTGACTCCCCTGCCCGCATTAAGGCGTATAATCCGTATTCTCTGGCATTGGTCGGCTTTTGGAGGATCCTGCCACCCTGCAGGGACTTAATTCCCCCATGTCCGGCCACCTGATGCTCTTGGCTCCGCTGCTGTCGGGGCGGGATCTTGAACATGCGATTCCCCTTTGGGTGCAGATTTGAAGAGGGTATGTCGATCAGGTCGTGAGTATGAGCTGGTCTCGAGCCTGCTTACGGGCGAACTCCTGCTTCTCGTGCCTGGACCAGTAGGTGTCGAGTAGGGCCGGGTGATGTCGAGTCTGTCTTTTTGACCATCAGGTGGCGGCAAGCTCCTCCAACGCCCCAGTGCGGCACATCAACATGGTTGCCGAGCTCCCTGAGTGCGGTGTCGGCTCCACCCCGCTGCACGAGAACCTGGACACCATCGCCCACGGCGGCAAGCTCGTCTTCCACGTTCTCGCCGCCCTGTCCGCTCATCCGCGAGCTGACCATCATCGGAACCAACGGTCGGTTGGGACGGCACCGCCGCCGGCGGCCACTACCGGTCGCATCCTGGCCAACACGGTCCCGCTGCTCGGTCTCGGCCAGTGAGGACGCGTCACCTCCTGGTCCACCGCCATTCAGGAAGCAGCAACACACACCAATATAAGATCCTTTTTTGCCGCAAACTCCGCAAATGGAATTACCTCCTCCTTCCTGTGAGGATCGTAAATCCCTACTGTATTGCCGTCGATCCTGTCGTGAAGTATGGCGCGTGCATGGCGGCCACCTGGGTCCTCCCAGGAGGCAACCATGAATTCCCCTTTCTGGCTCGCCTCCATCATCAGCCTAGAGAATTCGTCTGCGGCCCTCTTGAAATACACCCGAGCCTTCCACCCGAAGAGCTCTGCAAGCTTCCATGCCTGGACTCCGTGTATGCTGGAGTAGCTTGGAGGCTCATCCTTTAACTGGGACTGCCGCTTCGCCACAGCTTTCTCGAGTATGGCAACCCAGGGCACATCGGCCTGCGCGTACAGCCAGAGACCTGACCCACCTGTAGGGAAAACGGGCGAAACGATTTCAGGCCCGTCGGAAAAGTTGACGGAGAACCCGCCTGCCGCGGGGCTTATCAGCCGCTTTATTATTTCCGGATCCCTGTATACGGCGGCGCCAAGCATTGCGAGAAGTCCACAACTCCCCAGGGCCCCTTGCTTGATGTCGGAAAATTTTGGTGTCCCGTTTTCTGGGTATATAGATTTTCGGAATACCGCAGGGGAGAGCGATTCAGGGATGCGGTGTGGCCCCTGGGTTTTTTGATGCGCTGGGATTACCTCAACCGAAGAACGTCGCTCGGCCTGCCCCTTGCGAAGTGATGCGTACATCTTGTTGGCCTCCTGACGGCATTGTCACGTACTGCTGAACCGCATTGCGACTGCTGCCCGGGCGGGTAGCTGGGCTTCAGGGGAGCGTGGGGTCGTAGTCGCCGGGTGGGATGTGGAGACTATCGGTGTCGTAGTCCCCGAAGCGCAGGACGTTCTCGCGCCGGTGGGGGCTGGTCACGGCGAGATCTTCGGGGAGCACGGTCCAGCCCTCACTGACCATCTGCCGCAGCGTACCGGTCATGTCGATGGTGGTAGAGAAGATGATGCTGGAGGCAACCAGGTCAAGGAATTTGACGGCCTTTTCCTGCTGTTCGGGGTCGCGAGAGCTAAGGAGGCCGTGGTTTCCGAAAGCGAGCCATTTGGTGAACCCATTGTACGCCTCAGCCTTATTCGTCGCCCTGCTGATCTGCTCGCGAAGTGAGGGTTCCGACAGATAGCGCAGGAGCACGATGGTGCGGACGGCACGTCCGACCTCGCGGAACACCTTGTAGATCTGGTTCTTGCGTGACCGGTTGTTCAATCGGCGCAGCAGCGTCACCGAGGAGACAGTGCCCTCCTTCACCGACAGGGCGACCTGGATGAGGTCGGGCCAGTGATTCTCGATCAGTGGCCAGTCAATGGCGGTGCGTGGGTCGGTGGAGAACAGCGGGTCGATGTGCTGGTAGCGCAGGCCAGGGTCAGGGCGGTGGAAGGTGAGATCGTGGAAGTTGCGGATCCTGGGGAGCAGGTCGATTCCGAGGGTGTGGGCGAGTCCGAAGACGGGGAACGACTGGCCTTGCGTATCTGCATGCACCGTGCTGGGCTGCACGTCCGATTCGTTGGCGAGCATCGCGTCGATCAGATAGACGGCCTCCCAGGCCCCGCAGGGTATGAACCGGGAGAAGAGCGCGATGTAGGTGTCGGCGACAAGATGGTACGCGATTCCGCCGAAACCCCCGTACCGGATGGACGTTTCGGCGAGGAGGTTGTCGATGACGGTGTCCATCATCGTGCCGTCCACCGCCGCCACCGACCCGTCACCCCACGCGGCGGTGAGCTCGAGGTCGGTGTAGGTGCTGATGACGTCGGCGCCAGCTTTGCCGAGGGTGCGGGTGGTGAAGTGGCGCTGGGCGATCGCGCCGAGTTCGTGGGCGGTGACGGCACCGCGCATATGGCGGGCGGCCTGCGCGGGGCCGAGGTTGCAGCCGTAGGTGAACGCGGTGATCACATAGCGGGACAGCGGATCCTTCAGTTTCGGGTCCGACCCCGACAGCGGCCCCGGCCGGTGCCACCACCCCGTCCAGTGCGCCGCCCGCGCCAGATGTTCCAGCGCCGAGCGCGCCGGCAGCCGCCTCGACAGCTCGGCATCTACCGCCTCCGCGGACGCGGTACGGTCCGTGCCCTTGCGCGCCTTGAGCGAGGGCACCCCCGTCAGCGGATCGACGGTCAGATCGGCGTTGTCGGGGTAGCCGTCGTCCACCTCCTGGGCCACCTCGGTGAGCTGCTGCCTGAGGCGGGCGGTGAAGCCAGCAGCGGTGGGCGGCAGTCCGGCCTCCACGCAGAACGCCGCGAGCCTGGGCACGCACTCGTCCCAGGGCAGGAGCATGGTCGTCCAGTCGCCGTACTCCTCACAGCCCACCACCGCGATGTCCCCGCACCGCAGATCCTCCACCAGGTAGGTGAAGACCATCGTCTCGAAGTGCCGGCGCACCAGCTGCCCGGGGACATCCTTGGCGTAGACAGTCTTCAGCCAGTTCTTCGACGCGAACGACAAATCCAACGCCCGCGGAGCCTCGTCCGCTGCCTCGCAAAGGGCGGTGGGTGGCGGGGTGTCGGGGATCAGCGGACAGGTCAGGTTCTGGTGCGCGAGCGCGTGCTCCAGCGCGTCCAGCACCCTGCGGTCCTGCGAGGTCGCCACGAACGTGAGCCTGCGCGCTAGCTTGAACATCGTCGGCCGGTCCGGGCGGAAGAACCGCTCCACCAGCGGCGTGAAATTGTTCCCGTGATGCGCGGCGAGGGCCTCGATCTGGCCGAGCTGCGCATCGAAGCCGCCCGCCCGCTTCACCGCCTCCCGCGCCAGCTTCAGAGCCAGGACGTCATCGAGCGAGCCTGCGGTGCTACCGTCCCCGTTGCCGACGGGGTCTTTCAGCGCGGCCAGGACGTCCCGGTAGGCGGCGATCAGCTGCTCGGTGACCTCCTTCTGCCGCTTCTCGATCTCCGCGAGCTCCTCCTCCGCCCGCTTGAGGTGCCGGGCCATGCGCTTGCACAGCATCGTCACGAACTCATCCCGCGCCCGCGAGCGCAGCTCCGCGACCAGACAGGCCAGCATCGCCGTGCGGCGCGGCTCGGCGATGTCCTTCATCTCCCCCACACTCAAAACGCGTGCCTGCGCAGCCAGCGACGCCGCCTTCGCCGACGCCGTCTTGCCCACCCACCAGCCGGAATCCCCCAGAGCATCCAGGCGTTCCATGCGTTCGGCGTGCGCGCGGAACTTGGACCACGTCGCCCGCCGCCCCGGCTCCTTCAGACTGTCGAAGACGCTGCGGCGCTCACCATCGGCCACCTCCAGCAGAGCAGCGAGACGGATACGGGCCGCCTCGCTCATCCGGGACACGATCCCCGCACAGATCTCCCCCTCCACCCGGGTCCGGATAGCGGCGGCCATGCGGTCCAGGGTGGAGAACCCCGGCAGCTCCAGCCCCGCCCGGACCAGCTCCTCCAACGCCACATTCACCAGATCCGCAGAGTGCGCCTTCACCGGCGCCGCCGCCGTCATCGCCCGCGCGGCAACCTCCCTCGCCCGCACAGGATCCCGCACCAGCCCCAGGCGTTCCCTCACCCAGGTGCGGTGGTGCTTGGCCGTCCGCGGCGACCCCGTCTCCGCCAGCACGGCATCCCCCAGCCCCAGACCGGACCGCACATGTGCCACCACCGGCTGCGGCACCGTCTCCAGCGGCGGGAAATACCCCAGCCGGGCGCAGGACTTCAGCATCACCGCTAGCGCCAGCCGGTGCCCCGGCCACCGGGCCCGCCCCTCCACCCAGACCCTCTCCTCCGGCGCCACGGTGAAGAACTCCCGCAGCTCCCGCTCCGAGATGATCCGTTTGAAGCGTGGATACGCCGTCCGCTCCACTGACGCCACGACCCGCCCCTCCCAGCTACCCGGCCCGTCCACCAGGAAGCCGATCAAGAAGCCGACAGCCGCCACCAGAGGCAAACGTCCCAAGAACACACCACTACAGAACGTCCTGCCCTGTCACTCAGCGTCTACCAATGGCCCCTTTCGCGGGTATCTCCTCCGGCCCCGGACGTGGCGTACAGCTCACGCAGGCAGGGGATTTCGTTCGTCTTGTCCGGGACGCGCATCTGCCCGGTGACCAGGGCGTTCTCATCACAGCCGGACAGCAGGTGAGCGGCGGATGCGGTATGGGTGCGCGAGCCGCGGGCGCTCTTGCCGTCCACTGCCAGACGCTCCGGGCACCCCTTCGGCGCGGCGCGGCCGGTCAGCAGGGCCGCGAGCCCCTGTGGGCAGGTCATCAACAGCAGGCGCCGGACGGTGTCCTTGGCCGGGACAGGGCGCAGTCCGAGACTGCCATGGCCGGGAAAGCCCAGGCGAGCGCGGGCATCCTGGGTACTGAGCCTTTGCCAACCTCACTTTGAGCAGTTCAGGTGAAGCGTCAGCACTGCTTGAACGACGCCGGTGATGCGGGTGGTGCTGCAGCGGAGTTTGCGCAGGAGGCGCCACGTTTTGAGCGTGGCCATCGCCTGCTCTCCGAGAGCCCGAATGCGCGCATGTGCGACGTTAACAGCTTGCTGACCTGCGGAGAGGTTGTTGTGCCGGCCGCGGAAGGGCACCCGGACACTCCCGCCGGCGCCCTGGTATCCCTTGTCCGCCCAGCAGGCCAGGTCGGCATCAGACAGGGCGTTGATGATGCCGTGAGTGCGGGCGGCCTTGATGTCGTGGACGGCGCCGGGCAGGGCGGGCGATGCCCACAACAGTCGGCCGTGCGGGTCGGTGAGGACCTGCACGTTCATCCCGTGCTTGCGATGCTTGCCCGAATAGAAGGGTCGGTCGGCGGCGATCCGGTCGATCGGCAGCAGGGTCCCGTCCAAGATGACGAACGCCTTGCCCTGTGCCGCCTTCACCGCCGCCGCGAGCTCCGGCGCCAGGGCGGCCAGCAGTTCCACGGCTTCGGCGACATATCGGTAGACGGTGCTGAGACCAACCTTGAACCCGGCTGCGAGCTGCGCATACGTGTGCCCACAGCGCAGGTGCGCCAACACCAGCAGGGCCTGTCGGCCAGCGGGCAGCCGGCGCCAGCGCGTACCCCGCCCGGCCCGGTGTGCAGCCAGTTGAGCCGTCAGAAACCGCAGGTGGGAAGTGGACAGGTCGAGCGCGGACGGGTAGACAAGCACGCGAAGCTCCTGGAGCAGACGAGCGATCTTGGTCGTGAACTCGTCTACCAGGAGCTTCGTCATGTCACGCACCTGGGCCCCACCCCAACACCCCATCAAGCCCAGCAGGTTGGCAAAGGCTCACTGTGGCGCAACCAGTCGGCGATCGCCGCATAAGACTTGGCGCCCGCAATCACCGCGGCCTGCGCAGCACGCAGAACCGGAAGCAGCGACCAACGCCGGCCCCGGCGACTGCGGGAATCGAACATCTCCGGATCGCCGTCAACAGTCGCGGAGGGTAAGCAGACGAATGTGGCAAGATACGACAACGCCGAAGTTCCGTTCCGGACAGCCGAGTTGGAGTCTCAGCTGAACCCAACGGAACTTCGGCTCTTCAGGTTGCGGAGCCTCTCACCAGCCCAGATACATGATCAACAGGAACTTGCGTCAGCCCTGACCCACCACCACACGGCGGATCGAGGCTCAATAATTCGCAAAAATGCGCAACTTGGGTGATAGGAATCTTTTGTACCGCGCGTCCACTTCCTGCTTCCCACTAAGAGGACTTTGCTTACCTTGAGGCGAATTGCCCGGTCTTCAACCGATCGAGGAAGGGATACCTGTATGTCTTCTTTTTATGACCCCGAATCGGAGCTCGACAAGCTGGGCATCCCAATCCAATACATCCAGCTCAACGATGTTCTAGCCACGTGGGATCCGGAGAGCGGCAAGGTGTACTGCAGCACCGGGCTGAGCCCAATGCAGAAGCGTTGCGCGCTGACGCATGAGGTCGCTCATATCACGCTGAAGCATCGCCGTTGTTCCTATCTCGCCACCGAAGACGCCACGACGGTGGCTGCCGTTGCTCAAGAAAGAGGCGCTGAAATGTGGGCCGCGCGTAAGCTTGTGAGCGCGGTGCAGCTGGCTGCCGCCCGTGAGTGCGGGCTACCGCCTACAGTGGTCGCAAGGGAACTCGGCGTTACTCTCCGGGTATATCGTGCGCGGCTGCTCGCCGAGCACCAAGACGAGCAGCGTTGGCTGGGCAACCTCGATGAACTCGTCGGTGTCTGACACGGCAGCTGTAAGTCGTGATCTTCGGGGCGTCCGTGCAGGTCAGCAGGTTGCTGCGGGTATGGGAACGGCCACCGTGATCATGAGCGTTTGTGACGACGTTCAACGATCAGGTGGCCGTGGAGGCCACGATAGCCGAGCAAGTGTGGAGGACGGCGTTCGGGGCGCTGATGGCCGAGGTGGCTGACTGTTCCCGCGCCGTGATTCGCGACAGCTGGCACGGGAGATGACGGAGGCGATGCTGATGGAGCTGGAGCGGCGCAACTGCTGGACGCTCGCCGAGGCGCTCGGCCACGACGGGCCGTACCGGCTGCAGCACTTCCTTTCCCGCGGCTCATGGAACCACGGAGCGTTTTTCAACGCCGCTGCGTTTAGCGTGGTGAGCAGGGTGCAAGTCCGTTTTCCATGATCTTGATCTCGGTGTGGAGGGTGTAGTTCCGCGCGGTGGCGGGGTGTTTGCCGTGGTGGGCGGCGTACTTGCTGACCGACTTCACGTTCCTGGATTTCATGCGCTGGCGGTGACGGGCGGGCAGGAGGTTGTCCAGCAGCGCGCGGCCGATGGCTCCGACCAGGCGGACTGGTCCGTCGGGCAGGACGCCGGCGGCGGTGACGACCTGGTCGCGGGCGGCGTGGAGGGCGACGGTGAAGCTGAGGCGGTCCATGTCCAGGCCCGGGCGGGTGGCCGCGGTGTCCGCGGCTGTGCGGATCAGGGCTTGGTAGACGGTGAGGATGCCCGAGAGCTCTTGTTCCAGGTCGGTGGGGTGTCCGGAGCGCAGGACCCGGCCGTGCAGCAGGGTCGCCTTCACGCTGGCGTAACAGGTCTCCGCCTGAGGTTCCCCCGTCGTTCGGGAGGCGCTGATCAGCTGGTCAGGAGGGGTTGACGGGGTTTCAGGTTCGCTCGTTCGGCCGTTGCCTGCTCGGCGTAGTACTTCTCCTCGAATTCGATCGGGCTGAGGAAGCCGAGTCGTTCCTGGGTGCGGCGGGAGTTATAGAAGCCGTCTGTGTACTCGAAGAGCGCGAGGTTCGCCTCGGCACGTGTGGCGAAGACGCGGCCGCGCACGCACTCGGTCTTGATCAGCATCCACAGGTTCTCCGCGAGGGCGTTGTCGTGGCTGTCCCCGACGGAGCCCATGGACGCGTCAACTCCTGCCCGCAGCAGGCGAGTTGTGAGCTTGATGGATGTGTACTGACAGCCGTGGTCGGCATGGTGGATGAGCTTGCCGGGCTCGACCTCGCGGGACGCGAGGGCGTACTCCAGCGTGGTCAGGACCAGGTCGGCGTCCGCGCGGGCGGAGGTCTCCCAGGCCACCACCCGGCGGGAGAACGCGTCCCGGATCGCCGACAGCCACAGCGGGCCCTCGCCGGTCGAGATCATCGTCAGGTCGGTGACCCACAGCCGGTTCGGCGCCGGTGCGGTGAAGTCCCGGTTGACCAGGTCCGGGGCGAGTGTGGCCTTCGGATCCCGGCGCGTGAAGCCTGTGCGGCGCGGGCTGATGCCCGCCAGGTCGGCCTCGCGCATCAGGCGCTCGACCCGCTTGCGGCCCACGCGTGTGCCCTCGCGTTTCAGCACGGCATGCACGCGCGGAGAGCCGTAGATCCCGCCCGGACTCGGTGTGGATCTCCTTGATCCGCTCGGTCAGCTCGACGTCGCGACGCCGCCGCTCGCACGGCTGCTTCTCGGCGCGGCGCCAGCGGTAGTAGGTGGAGGAGGCGATGTGCAGTTCCCGCAGGACGCACTCGACTCCCAGGTCAGGGTGCTCGTCGAGGAGCCCCGTCACCTGGGCCGGGTCGGGTCGAGTTGCGCCGCGAAAAAAGCCGAGGCCGTCCGCAGAACTTCGTTCGCGCGCTTGAGCTGGGCGTTCTCCTTGCGAAGCGCGGCGAGTTCGACGCGTTCGTCGCTGGTCAGCCGGTCGTCCCGCTCGCCGGCATCGGCCTCGGCCTGCCGGATCCAGCCGCGCAGGGCCTCGGGATGCACGCCGAGCTCGATAGCCAGTCGCTTGATCTGGGGCTTCGGGTCGGAGGTCCGGTACATCCGCACCGCACGCTCGCGCAACTCCAGCGAGTACTTCCTGGGGGCAGCCATGGTCGATGTTCCTCTCATGAGAACCATCTGACCCTCTGTCACCATCCTCCGCATCTCGGGGGAACCTCAGGCTTTGGTCCAGTACTACCTTCTTGCCCAGGACGTGTTCCGCCTGGGCAGGCTCCAGTGGGTCATGGAGACCTCGCTGCTGAAGACGCTGGCCGGGAAGCACCGGTCGACGGTCACGAAGATGGCTCGGAAGTACAAGAGCATCGTCGAGACACCTGAGGGACCGCGAACCTGTCTGACCGTCACCGTTCTACGCGACCGGGGGAGGAAACCGCTGGTCGCCCGCTTCGGCGGGATACCGCTCAAACGACAGCGCAAGGCCGTCCTCACCGACAGGCGGCCGGTCATGGCCAGTGCGAAGCGAAACGAGCTGATCCACCGGCTCATCGCCGAGTGCTGCGAGATCTGCGAAGCCCGGACGAATCTTGAGGTCCACCACGTCCGCAAGCTCGCCGACCTCAACCGGCCCGGACGTCGGGACAAGCCCGACTGGGTGCACCTCATGGCTAAACGACGGCGCAAGACCCTGGTGATCTGCCGTCGCTGCCACGAGGACATCCATGCCGGGCGGGGCACCGCGCCACCACGGAAGTGATCACTGGAGAGCGGGATGCCGGGAAACTGGCCTGTCCCGTTCGGGAAGGGGCCGTCGGAAAAGGACCCGAACCACGGGCACCTCGTCGGCGGCCTACTTCACTCGGGTCGGCGGCTCGGGGAAACGGAACGACGGCAACGTCGTCACCGCGCCCCGAGCCGACCGCACAAGGTCGGTACCCCTTGTACGACGGCGCCCCCTCGGACCCCACGACCGACCCCTCCCACAACGACCCAACATCAAGATCACCTCACGCCACCCACAACAACCCGATAGCGCCTGTCCGCGACCTCGCTCTGCCGTATCCCTTGTTCGAATAAATCAGCTGCCCGCATACGCCGCCGCTCGGCCTCAACTGCCCCCAACCGCCTACGAGTTAGAATCTCCATACACACGGTATGCCGAACAAGGCCAGATCATCAAACGCGCCGTCAAAGATCAGTACTTCCTGCTCGAAGATCCACCGTTGACCGCACAGCCCCTCAGTCCGGGGCAACTCCACGACTCAATAAATGTCGGGGATTAGGAAACGGTGAATTCTTCTTCATTGATGAGGCGTCGGAGTTTTCGATATTCGGTGCGGACGGCGTTGAGTAGGCTTGCCGTGCTGATGGGTCGATGACTGACGGCTGCTTGGTAGGCCGCGGTCAGAGCACAGGAACGGATGCTTCCCCCCACGAGGTCGAAGGTGTTGGCCAGGCGAGTGAGGTCAAGGTCATCGTCCCTGGGAACGGATGTTCCCAGGCATTGGTCCCACAACAGCCGCCGATGGTGTGCATCGGGGAGGGGGAAGTGGATGATCATGTCTAGCCGCCGAGTAAAGGCTGGGTCCAGGTTGGCGTGAAGATTGGTGGTCATCATGGCCAAGCCGTCGAAGCTCTCAAGACGCTGAAGGAGGTAGGCAGTCTCGAGGTTGGCATAGCGGTCATGGGCGTCCTGGACTTGTGTTCGCTTGGCGAAAAGGGCGTCGGCTTCGTCGAACAAGAGGACAGCATTGACATTGGTCGCTTCGGTGAATATGCGGTCGAGATTTTTCTCAGTTTCGCCGATGTACTTGTCGACGACGGAGGCCAGGTCGACGACGTAGAGGTCGAGACCAAGGTCGGCAGCGACAACTTCTGCTGCCAAGGTCTTGCCGGTACCAGACTCACCGGAGAACAGAGCTGTGACGCCGAGCCCACGGCTGTTCGCCGGACGCATCCTCCACGTGCCAATAACCAGGTCACGATGGCGTGCCCGCAGCGGGAGTTCCCTGAGCTGGGATCGTGGTAGCAGCGGCAATATAAGTTCCTCCCAGCGCGCGGTGGGGGAGATGCGACGCGCAAGGCGTTCCAGTCCGGCGGCGTTATGCACTCGGGCAGAGGTGCGCAGGTGGCTGAGGTTGACAGCTGTGCCCTCAAGTTCGGCGTGGCGGCGAGCGGCGTCGACGGTTTGGTGAATGTGCTTGGCCGAGAGCCGATAGGAGGCTGCCATCTCAGCGGCAGCGCTCGGAAGTTGACTGGCCAACTCGCCAAGGGCAGCCTGCCACTGCGCCGTGCGCTCGGCGGGAGTCGGTGGCGAGGCGGTGATGCGAAGAGGAAGGCGTTGACTCCAAGCAGGGTCCCAGGAGCATGCTCCGGTGACGATCATGGGTAGTGGCTGATCCTGCCACGATGGCACAAGTGCGTGAGAGGGAAGGTGCGGTATCGTTCGGTCGGCTGGGCCGATGATGAGAGCACAGTTGCGCAGTCGTGCTTCGCGCAGGGCCGTAGATACCAAGAGGGCGACTTGCTCTGTCGATGTGTCCTTGCCTAGGTGAAGCACCAAGGCTGACTCTTCGGCGGCTGTGACTGCATCGACGGCCAGGGCCGTGGCGGTGTGGGGGTCGTCCTGCTGGATGTACGCCAAGGGTTCCCCTCGGACTACAGCCGCGGCTAGACGCTGTGTGGCCTGGCAGTGCGCAACCGCCATCGGAAGGAGTTGAGGGCAGGCCAGGTAGGCGGTGTCGATGAGCCCTTCATCTAGAGAATCGTCTCCCAAAAGGTGCGCGACGACGCGGTTGGCTACGCGCAGTGTCTGGGATGGCCAGGGTCCCTCGGATTCCTGAAGGGTCAAGAGGCCCCCGCCGACGAGGGGTGCATGGAGGGTGAAGCGGGCTCGGTCCGCGGCACTGGCGGTTGAGGCGGAGCACAAGAGAAGTGCCAGTTGAATGGTGGCCCGCCGGCAGGTGATGTCGCTGTTGAGATAGGCATAGAACTGCCCGAATCGGGCGTCTACTTCTGGTGCCAGGGCGATCAGCAGTACTTCGATGTCCAGAGAGGACAGTGAGAAGGCCCTGATGAGCTCACGGAGCCGCAGCCGCACACCGGTGTGCTCCAGATGGTCCGCCCATGCTTCGAGTTCGGCCCGCAGTTCTTGGTTGTGACTCTCGTCGAGGAGGTGAGCGCGTGGCTGGTCGAACAGCTTCATGATGTGCTCGGGCGACATGTGGATGCCCAGCAGTGAATCCGCGAGGGACGGGGCAGCATCTTCGTTGGTCACGGTCACGGCTTGGCGAACCCGCTCCTCGATGAGGGCGAGGCGCCCTAGGAGGTAGGAGAAACTCGGGTCTTCGGGGCTGGGCAACTCCTCCATGTCGTTGGGGGGGGGTGGGCACCCCCGGCGGGGCGGGCGCTGCATTGGTCGGGTCGTCGGCGGATGGGATCATGAGGTTGCCGGTTCCGTAGCGGTGCTGCGCCCAGATGAAAGAGGTTCAATCACAATAGACATTAATTCGAGAATTTCCAAATGGATGGTTTTAGCGCGGGAGGTGTTTTCGGTGTCTTGAGTGGCCGCGATCTTGACGGTGCCAGAACGCCCCATCCGTTGAGTTGTGGACGCCTCGCCATCATCAGAGGCGTTTAGTTCTTGAGTAATGTCATTTGAGCCCGCTAGTTCGAAATTAACTTTGACTTTAGGGGCTCCTGATCCGGCGGTGGGTTGCGCCTGAGCGACTCCGACGGCGATAGAGTACGGATTACCATTAGAGCCAGCTTCGAGTTCGAGAGGGAGGGGAGTAAATTCTCCTTCAGCTATTGCGCCTTCACCCTCCTTGCTTTCCTCCCAGACTTTGATGGTGAACGGGCCGGGCTCATATTCTGGTCCCGGTCCAGGATCCTTGTAAGTGTGGAAGCAGGTGGTTCCATCTACGTCCTCTACGATACCATCTCCCCAGTCCACTTTAACTTCTACCTCTTCACCTGTGTCCCGGTTATGAATGTTGACCGCGACGTCGGCCCAATATGGGCCAGATTTGACGACCAGATACAGGCCGGCGGCGATCTTATATTCGAGGTGGGCGGGGCAGTGAGCCCGCACGAGCCGGTCGAATTGTTCGCGGACTCTTGGTTCGTTGAGATCCAAATCGCTGCCTTGTTCGGAGACGAGTTGGCGGGCGATGATTTGCACAATGCGGTCGTCAGGGTTTACGCCGTGGGGTTCGGTGATGCTCAGTTTCCATCCATACACGTCGCGGGCTTCGGCGATGAGTGCTTGGGGTGTTCCGATGCGGGCATTGATCCATCCGCAGCTGTCGATGGCGGCGCGGCGGCGTTGTTCGGACCAGCCGGGTTCGGTGCGGGCTCCGCTGATGTGGACGAGCCAGTCGAGGAAGGTTGCGGGTGCACTCCAGGGGTCGAAGAGGTTAGGGAAGCTGTCGAGGGCGTGTGCCATGGGGTCGAGGAGTGCGTCGATTCCCGCGGCGAAGGCTCGGACGACATGGTCTTGCGTGTAGATGGAGGGGAGTAGTTGTGCGGTGTGGCCCTGCCCGGTGATTGCGGGCGTGTTGTCGGAATGGGAAGTCGTCATCTTTGCTCTCCTCATGTTTACACAGCGGGAAGTTCTCTTATTCGGTTGCCTCCTGATGTGTCTGGTGGCGCGGTGTGCAGCACCTTACGCTGCGTTCTCTACGGTGCCGTCGCCTCATCCACCGCTGCTTCGTGCTGTCGTGCTTCCGCCGTGGCCCACTTGTCGAGGCTTGGGTTAGGTTTCGATTTCTACAGTGATCTCGTGCTGACCTGAGTAGATTGTTTCCAGGGGGCAAAGATCGATACTGTCCGTCAGCTCATCCGCTGTGACAGTGTTCCCTGCGGAGCGTGCGAATGATAGGGAATCAATGCGTTGCAGGTCAGGGAGCTTTTGCAGCTCCCTGTATGCCTCGCCGATGTGGACGCGTCGACCGAAGGGCCAGCCTGAGTGATGAGGGCCGCCTCCGTGAACAGGGTTAAAAAGGCGGTACATGGCCTTCTCGGCAACATCCTGCAGTGCCTCGCAATCTTCCGGAGTGCTGTCGGCCGCCGCGTAAATCGTCCCTACGACACGGACTTCTTGGTATTGGGGAGGCTCGATTTCGAGGTCCACCCCAGGAGGCATGATACGAGCCAGCCCGCGGGTCAGAGTGGCTTTCAGTTCCGGCGAGGGATCGAGCAGTTCGAGGTCGATAGAGCCATCAGGTTCTGCAGCGACGCTCGGTACGACTATGAGGTGCACCCTGTCCGGGTTTTGCCGTAGTGCCATCTCGGCATCGAGGCCGCCGGTGGCCGCTGTGGGGTTCACGATAATGAGGCCGGGAATCTCCTCGGATAGCTGGGAGACCATGCCCGCGGGCACGTTGCCCTGGGCGCCTTGGCTAACGAGGTAGTCCCGACCGACTTGGATTGTTGCCCCCAAAGGGGGCACTGCGCCGTGCTGATAGGTGTTGATGGCGTCGTAGTTCACACACGGGCCGAAGGAGACCTCCCCGGTCGCATGGTCGATGACAATATGTCGATCATCTGGATGGGAAGCAGCAAAGGACTCCACGGGTGTCCATTCCTGGAACTCTCCCCCAGCGGTGACCAGCACGGTCGGGGCGTCGCCAAGAATTGGCCAGGCAGGCAGGCTCAGGCGTTGGCCTGGGCAGCCGGTGGCCGTGCCGATGGAGGCGCCGGCGGGGACACAGTCGGCTTGTATGGCACCTACGCTTGCGGTCTGTGCGTACGCGCAGGCGCGTATCACTGGCGCGGGCTGTCCGGAGGTATCCAGCACGCATGACAGCCAAGCACCCGCCCGTTGTGGGAACCCCTGCGCGCGGAGTGCAGCGCCGTCTGGAAACAACTCGTCAAGGGTGTGCGGGAGCACCTGGTTTACGGCCTCGTGCCAGCCGGGGATATCGCCGAGCCGAGCAGACAGGATCGTCGTGTCGTCGGTGCCGGCCTGGGGTTGAGTTTGGCTGCGGAGGATGGAGGGACTGAAAGGACCGAGGCCGTGCAAAGTCACTGTCAACGTGGGCGGCTGTTGGGCGTCGATCGTGCCCGCTGGAAAAGTGAACGTCAAGGTCGCGTCGGGCAAGGGGAGATCTTCGGGGATCGCGGTGGTGAATCCGGCGGGTGCACCCAGATCCACACTACCCCCGACCCATGGTCCTTGGGCTCCGTCCTGTACGAGCGATAGTCCAATCTGCCGCACCAGGGAGACGGAATCGGTGGTCATGAAGCGCACCGGCGGGGTACGCGTGTCTAGGGCGGGCTGCAGCGCGACGCTTCCTGCGGGGAGTTGGACATCGATAGTGCTCAGGGCCGGATTGCTCAGGCTCACGGTCAAGGTTGTGGTGGCCGCGCGGCAGGGTGTTGTGGAGACCGCGGGCGAAAGTTGCTCGTAATCGGTGGTAGGGACCCGGGCCTGTACAACCCCGGCCGCGACACGGCGGGCAAGTTGCTCGTAGTCGTAGGCGACTACCGCGCGCTCGGGGACCGCCGCGCCCAACGGCGTGCGTTCAGCGGCCTCGAGCAAGGTTTCGCCGTCAGCCCCACCTGTGCAGGAGGTGGGGTTGGTTACGGCGGAAACCTGGGGCAGCGGTGTGCGCAGTACCGAGATCGTGCCTGCCGCCACATTGCCCTGAGTACCGCCACCGACCAGGTAACTGCGCATGTGCAGGGCAGCACCGCTGACAGGCACGGCACCGTATTGCTGTATCCCGCTGGCCTCTTTGACTTGAATGCCAAAGACAACCTCCCCTGTGGCATGATCGAGAGTGAAATGACGATCCAGCGGGCCCGACTGAGAAAGAGACTCGACGAAGGACCATTCCTGACACTCCTCATTCACCGTTACTTCGGCGACCATCGGCCATGCTTGTGGCTGTGGCCTCTCTGTCAGGGCGAAACGCTGGCCGGGGAGCCCCGAGGAAACTCCTAACTCCTGTGCCGGCACGAGCCGTCCTTCCACCACCGGCGCACTCGCTTGCTGCTCCACGACCCGTACTTGGCGCACCGGAAGTCCGTACTGCCACGATGAGGAGTCTGCCGGCCGGCATCGCAGCACACCAGCCCCGTCCGCGCGCAGCGGAGAGCCGCGCGGTCGTCCGAGGCGGACAGCGACGGGGGCGTGCCTGTGCGGTACTCGCAAGGTTACGGTAATGCTGTCCGATGCGGTGCGCTGATCCTCTGTTAGAACATCACATGGGGCCCAGGCCGAGCCCTGCCCTCTGCTCCCCACCCACGCCTCCCATACCCACGCCCCAGCTTCCTTCTCGGCGGCCACGTCGACGCGCACCCTGACGTGTTCCTTGGGCATCGGCCGAGACAACACCAGCAAGAGAAATGCGTTGCTCTCACCCGCACTGACAGAGTCCGCTGGGAGTAGGTTTCCCCGCAGTGCGGACATCGGATCATTGAGGTCCTCTTCGATGACAACGCCGGATCCTTCCAACCTCTGAGGAGAAAAGGCTATATCTCGGGTGGTGGTAAAGACCACTGGCTCCTCGTTCTCTGTGGATTCCGTGGCCACCTCTGTGCCCGCGGGTATCCGCACGCGTTGACCTGCATCGGCAAACAACTCAAAAACCACCGTGCCTCGTGCCGCGGATGACAGGTACGCACGCGCTCCGATCTGGCTCAGCAGCGCTCGACAGTTCATGCTTGGAGCAGAATTTAGCCGACTACGCAACGCGTCCGCCATCTGCGAAGATGCCGCCAGTAACGCCTCCCCCGGGTCCGCGCCCCAGCCATTCCATTTCCCTCCGGAGGCCCCCTGGACGGCCTCTCGCGCCTCGGACAATAATTCAGAGATGCTACGATCATCAACAGAGGGGTTATCCATGACGCCACACCCAATTCTCTAAAATCCGAATATTTGCCGTTCTAAGCTTTCAGCGTCAAAGCCTACAATTCACCCCCAGTTAGGAAGAGCGGGTTCGGCACTTTCTCGGCGCACGCCCATGATCCAGGAATCTCCCCCCCACTGACCAGCACTCGGCGATTCGCATGGCTTCCCGAGGAGAGAGGATCGTGCCGGTCACGAGCCGCCCAAGGCTATTTTGTAGGATCTCCGGCACGCCGTTGACCAGGGAGTTCTTCCGGCACTCACAACTTCGCAACAGCCCTGATCCATGACCTGACCTGGGCCCAAAATACATACGGAAAAAGGAGCCAAGGAGAGAAGAGTTAAGAAAGTCTCGGAACTGTTCGGCCGATCCGCGACCCAAAGCCGCCCCGGCAACCCTGTTATCCAGCGCCCTCTGCAAAGTTAGCATGCGCCGGGCAATTCCCCTGAAAACTCTAGGGAAGTCCAATCTCGTGCCACTGTCTCACAACTCGCCAAATAGGTCAATACCATGTTTGCAGAAGGCAGCACCCCCGCACCGACTTCCGCTCTCACCCACATATCAGAACCCGTCCGAATCAAAAACCAAAACCGCGTACCCTTGAAGCCTAATCTTCCACAGCAAAACTCGACTCGACATCGATCTCCAGCGTGCCCACCAGTTCCTTTGAGGCGAGCTGGACCTGTTGCGTAGGGTCGCTATTGGGGTTTTTCAGATCGAAGAGTTCGATCTGGTCGACCTCACGGACAGATGGAACTTTTTCCAGCGTTTGAAGGATCTCTCCTACGTGAACTGGCTTGCCCCAGGGCCAGCCGGTACCCTCTTCTCCACCGTATAGAGGGTGAAAGTACTGACGGAGGGCAGCTTCCGCGTCTTCCTTGACCTCTTCATCAGACGCGTTTACCCAGGGTGTCACCGTAGCCTTGATCTTAATCTCATGATAGATGGCGAGGACCGTTGTCACCGACGTGCCGATAATGCGTAGATCTTCTGCTCGCTTCTGAACTCTCCCTATGAGGTCGTCAGAACCCACAGAAAGAGACGTGTAAGTATCCGGTTGCGGAAATTGGGGAACGACGTTAAGCACTATGTTGCGGGGTACACCGCTGGGCAGCTCTTCTGTGGCAGCGCCTATACGCGCTACACCTGGGACGTGTTGTAGCGTACGTTCGAAGTCGGCAAGAGTGACAGCACGTTGCAGCGACGTAAGCCCCAGGGCCGAACGCTTAATTACTTCATCTACGGTCTCCGCCGAGCTCCCCATGTCCAGCAGTTCTCCGTCCGCTTCCAAATCGCCGCTATTCGTCAGAATTGTCACTGGAAAGGAGGAAGGAATAGGGACACTGGATGCAGTGTAGTACGTTGCAGTAATGCGTTGACCTTGGTCCGGAATCGCACCGTATTGAAGCGATGTCGAAGTTTGTGAAACGTATACCAGAGGGCCAAACATGACCTTTCCGGATACATCGTCCCAAGTCCAGCACTCCTCCTCTTCTTTTCGGCGAGAAAAGGACAGGACGAGGTCCCAGGGATTCCCTTGACCATTGATAGTTACCGTCAAGAGCGGAGCATCGTTGGCCCATAACGTAGGCGACAGTGGTTGACGGGCAGGGGAAAAAGATTGCCCAGGCTGCCCCGTGGAGATACCCAGTACTTCGTCCTCGACTAGTTCTACAGCGGCGGCATCTATAACGATTCCTGATGAATCCTCGCTGACCATTGGAGCAGTGATCGTGATGAATTTCACTGGATACTCTGCACTGGTCGCCTGAGTGCCGGGCGGGATCTGCGGCACGCTGCCATCAGCTTTGAGGGTGACTCGGATGCGGGGCGGCGTGGGAGGTGCGGGGGCAAGGCCGAGGAGTTTGAGTAGGGCGCGTTGGTGTGATTCTGGAACGCGATTGACTCGGTAGCAGAGCTCGTCCACCTGTTGGGCGCAGGCTTCGATCAGGGTGATGCCGGGGTCGGAGACGTTGTGGTCGGTCCAGGTGGGATCGAGGGTGGGAAGGAGTCGTTTGGCGGCGTCGACGAGGTCTTGGAAGCGGAGGTCGTCGAGGTTGGGGACAGGGAGGGCCATCACCCGCCTCCAGTGTTGGGTGTGGTTTCTTCGGGGATGACATAAAAGGGGAAGACGAGGTTCCGGATGCTGTTGGTGGAGCGGATGCGGTAGCGGATGTCGATGTACATCAGTCCGGGGGTGGTGTCGTCGGTGGCGATGCCGATGTGGTCGACCTCGATGCGGGGTTCCCACCGTTCGAGGGCGGTTTGGGTTTCATACACGGCCTGGCCGGCGGTCGTCGCGTCGAGGGGGGCAAAGAGCAGTGAGTGGACGTTACAGCCAAATTCCGGGCGCATCGCCCGTTCGCCGAGCCGGGTCGTGAGAATAATGTGGATGGCCTGTTCGATCTCGCGAGGGCCGCTGGTGAGTGCCACGGTGGCGTCGGCGTTGAAAGTGGCAGGATGTGTCCAGCCACGGCCGATCAGGGCGGTGTCGTTCA
Source organism: Streptomyces sp. WZ-12 (assembly GCF_028898845.1). Classification (NCBI taxonomy): domain Bacteria; kingdom Bacillati; phylum Actinomycetota; class Actinomycetes; order Kitasatosporales; family Streptomycetaceae; genus Streptomyces; species Streptomyces sp. WZ-12. The sequence goes on from NZ_CP118575.1 coordinate 195,440, forward strand.
CGCTGGCCTCCTCGTAGGGTGGGGCGAGTGCTGGGGATGGGAACGTGAGATGAGGACGCCAAGATCAGTTGATCTCCACGGATCTGCCTTCGATCTTGACGTTGCCTGTGGTCTTGAGCGTGAGATCAGCGCTGCCGGCGTCGAGGCTGAATCCCTCACCGTTTAGGATGATGGCACCGTTATCGGTGATGCTGATACTGCTGTCGCCGTTGGCTATGTCGATATTTCCGTCCTCCTGACTGAGGTGCAGGGTTCGCTGTCCGTCACCGGTGGTCAAGCAGACGTGCTGGTCGCCCGTGATGCTGGTGGTCTTGGTGAATCGATCGAGTTGCAGCACTTGCCTGCCCTCGCCGGTGGACAATCGGATGCCTTGCGGATCCTTATCTTTGGCGTCAAGGAATTCGAGCCGGTCCCCGCTGCGGGACGCTAGCGATTGCCGGTTAATGTGATCTTTTGATTCGGGGTCGATCAGTGGGAGGTCTTCGCTGGAGGGGGTGGGTTTGTCCTTGCCATTGTAGAGACCGCCGAGGACGTAGGGATGGTCAAGTCGCCCTTGTTCAAACCCGATGAGGACTTCGTCTCCGACCTCCGGGCTGATCACTCCGCCACCGCGAACGCCGCCCAGTTGCACCGTGCGGACCCAGTCGGTTTCGTAGGTTTCGCTGAGCCAGGGCAGCTTGAGTTTGACCTGGCCCCGGTCTTTGACGTGGTCCGGGGTGTTCTTGTCTGACTTGACAGCGACCACTTTGGCGACCGCCAGGCCTGCGTGGTAGCCGGGTGGGAGAGGCGGGCGTTCATAAGGCAAAGGAGCGGGAGGGGCCGTGCGAGCGCCAAGGCGTACCCAGGTCGTGTCGCCGTTCTGGTCGAAAACGTGCGTGACCGACGTAGCTGTATAGCGGCCAGTAAAGATTGACCCTGTGTTGATGAGGGTGACGGGCGTTCCGGCGCGGAGTTGAGGGGAGATACGGAGAGATGCCTCTAGTTCGATGAAGCCAGAGGTGATGGAGGTGGCCAGTGCCTCGGCTGTGGCTTTGGCGTCCTTGGCGGAGGTGCAACCGGTGGCCAGTTCGGTGGGCGGCGTGTCGAGGCCTAGTTTTTTGGCGGCTTCGCCGGGGGTCAAACCAAGGTCAATCTGTGGGCTTTTGCCGGCTTTGGCAGTCGTTGTGACGGTGTCCTTGATGAGAGGATCCCAGCCGATGACCTTGACCTCTTCAGCCTGCCCTGCGGAGTCGGCCATGATTCGCAAGGTGAGAAGATTATCACCGAACTTGAGTACGTAGGGATTTTTGGCGGTGATTTGATTCAGATGTGGTGCTTTATCGGCTGCTGCTGGTCTCAGCAACGATAGTTCTTCGCGGTCCACTACGAGTTCCAACCCGGTTTTGCGGGTGAGCATCTGGAGGAACTCCCAATCCGTCATATTCGTCTGGGCCATGTAGCCTTGTTCTTCGTCCCTATCGACCTTTCCTAACTTCAGTTTGACACGCCTAACCACCTCGCCCAAGATTTCCTTGGTGGTCATTCCTTCATAAACGATCGCATGGCGTCCGTGATGGAGCCTGTGTGCGCGGTCCAGAGCTCTGATCACAGTGAACGTTCCGTCAGTGTTGAACTCTGTCTCCACTGCGGTCACTTCTCCATCGAAGAGCTCTTGCCGCGAGGAACCGATCGGCACGGAGATTTCCACTGTCGAACCGATGGAGATTTCGAACTTACTCAGCATCTCGTGATAAGGGTCTCGAAAACTCAGTCGGGCTGATGCTGGCAGGCGGGTGTGTGTATCGACGGAGAGACTTTCAAAAAAGCAGCCAGACAGCTGTTTGCTGTTGAAGATGATTTGAGGCAGATTAGCCATGCCAGCCTCCCACATCGGTGAGTGCCGGGATGGTCAGCACCGTGCCGGGCGCGAGGGCTGCGACGTCATCTATACCGTTGATTGTGGCGATGCGACGCCAATGGTCGGGGCTCCCGTAGTAGCGCCAGGAGATCAGAGGAAGAGATTCACCTGCGATGAATCGGTGCTGGGTGAGTGCATCGAAAGACCCTGATGTTGGATTTTGTCGTTGTATTTCCCCACCGATTTCTTCGATAGAGATAGAGCAGGTTGCTTGTACAGGTTCACCGCTAAGTAAAAACGCAGTGTAGATAGCATTCACATCTGTGATGCAACCATTGAAGCGCCCCGCCTGAGAGCCTCCCCATTCCAGGCGGACCCATGGCGGGGAGGGCCGCTGCGCATCGATGCTTTTTTGGGTGGGCCTGCAGCAGTTAAGGAGCTCATCAACCTTTTCTTGAACATAGAATTTCGCAGATGCATCGATGGCCCTGAAGCGAGCATCAAAACTGAGGGTACGGGGCTGCGCGCCGATAAATTCTGCGCGCGCGGCGGCCTGCGCTGCCCGGGCTGGAGTTCGAGCAAGCCTTGCCGACCCACCGGTCGACAATTGGGTCGGATTGAAGTTGAACTCGATATCTTTGATAAATGCCCCCGGGTTGGTGCTAAAATTGTCACCGGGCGGCTCGTATATCTTAATTTTCGCGTGGACCATGCCTCGACTCCATAGTAGATCCTTTCAGATGGGGAGTCCTCCGACCCTAAAATCCTAGACGAATCCTTGGTGGCAAATCTCCAGGGTCTCCTCGGCCGCGGACACTCTACCCGCATCGAACGAGGGGCCCTTCCAACTCACGGGAAACACACCCATCAGGAGCCAACTGCCCAGTACTCTGCCATCCGGTCCGCTGGCCACAATCTCGCCTAAAGTGGGCAGAGGTACAATTCCTGAACTGCTGACCCACCACGACAGCGGTATGGTCTGCTTGGTGAAAGGCCGACTGAGCGTGATGTTGGAAAACCGTACCCCGGTCGGCCACTTCCACGTAAAGGAATCGAACCCGCCCTCCTTGTACTCGTCGATCTCGACGTTACAGCTGAGCCCCTCGCATCGGGTAAAAAAACCAAACCCCAAAACACCTGCAGTGAATTTCCAGCTCATCGCGAAGTCATCGTCAGACATGACGAAACTTTCTCCCTTCCCCACTCAGATACATAGAGTGGCTTCCAATATTGAAGTGGCGGCGATTAAGCAGGTTCGACGATCGATTTAAGGCAAGAAGGAGAAGATTCCCGAGCGTTCGTCTGAGGATTTCTGCTCCTTGCGCATCATCCAGCTCAGCGGAGCGAATAGGGCCTGAGCGAGTCTCTCGGCGTGATACGCTAGAAGCTCCTCAACTATGTCATCCATATTCCCACGATTCAGGTGGGCCGAAACTGACGGCGAATCGAAAGCTTTCCTTGCTGCATCTGGGAATTGAGACGCGACAGTCGTGCCCAAGGGGGTGACTGTTTGCGATACAGGCACTGAGGACGCCTGCCCACCACTCTGTTGGCCCGCCGAGAGCGCTACCTGGGGTTGGGGCTCTGGCCGCGTGAGCCGAGCGCCACGTGGTAAAGACGACAGCGGCTCACCGAATCCTGAGGCTCTCGCCGGCACGACAGGTGTCGACGATGTATGCGCGGAAGGCCGAACGAAGGAGAGCGGCACCTGTCCAACAAACACCGGCTCACTGTGTCCCCCCTGCTCATCCCTCGCCGACACACCAGCACGACCAACAACAGGCCACCCACAACCAAGCAAACCGCCAACCGCTCGCCCCCGCCCCGAGACCACCTCACGCCGGCGTTCGACACCTGTGCTCGTCAACACCAGTCCCGATACCGAGACCACCCCACTCCTCCGCCCGCGCACCAAACGAACTGTGCCACCCCCACCGAACATTCGACCGCGAGCCCAAGGAGACGCCGACACACCAGCACGACCAACAACAGGCCACCCACAACCAAGCAAACCGCCAACCGCTCGCCCCCGCCCCGAGACCACCTCACGCCGGCGTTCGACACCTGTGCTCGTCAACACCAGTCCCGATACCGAGACCACCCCACTCCTCCGCCCGCGCACCAAACGAACTGTGCCACCCCCACCGAACATTCGACCGCGAGCCCAAGGAGACGCCGACACACCAGCACGACCAACAACAGGCCACCCACAACCAAGCAAACCGCCAACCGCTCGCCCCCGCCCCGAGACCACCTCACGCCGGCGTTCGACACCTGTGCTCGTCACCACCAGTCCCGATACCGAGACCACCCCACTCCTCCGCCCGCGCACCAAACGAACTGTGCCACCCCCACCGAACATTCGACCGCGAGCCCAAGGAGACGCCGACACACCAGCACGACCAACAACAGGCCACCCACAACCAAGCAAACCGCCAACCGCTCGCCCCCGCCCCGAGACCACCTCACGCCCCTTCTCTACAACCGGCAAACGCCGCCACCCCCACCCCACCACCGACACGGGTTGGGGCGAACGCACGAAGGACAACAACGCGGGCAACGGCACGCCACGGGTCCGCCGCGATCGCCTCCGCCACGAGAGCACTCCACCCCACACCGTAAGGATCCGTGGAACCTTTGCTACGGTGATGAGGCAGTGTCGAGACCATGCAGTGAGGTGTCTGATGGGCTGCGTCAGTGCCGTGCGGAGGGGTGGTGTGGTGCGTGACGCGTGTGCCCCCCGGTGTGTCGTATTCGAAGCGCCGTCGCCTGACGCCTCGGGGGGTGGTGTGGTGGCGTCTGAACGACGCGACCAGTCCGGCAGACGCGTCACTCGTGTTCACCTGCCTTCGTTGATGGTGGTGTTGATGCGGTTGATTTCGTTGACGTACCGCAGCCGTTCGTGGTGGGTGAGACTGTGGATGTCTTGGAGTGCCCAGTGGAAGTGGTAGGCGATGTAGGAGGTCTCGCGGTGCAGCTGGTCCACTGGGTGGGTCACGATTCCCCCAGGCGACCACGGGTTTCACGCCCTGGGACTTCCGTTCCGCAGGAGGGGCATGCCAGTGGCTTGGGGTTGACGTCATTGATTTGCTCGTAGAGGTCCTGCAGGTAGGCGAGGTCGACTGCGAAGAGCGACTCCATGATGTTGGGGTTAACCTCGGGTAGAGAGCCGAGTTGGGTGACAACCAGGCTCAGGAGCACTACTCCCAGATAGGCTTCGTTGTCTCGCACGCGCAGGTCAGCCAAAGGCGCGAGTTCGTCCCGGGCGGTGGCTCGACGCATGGTGCCGCTGCGGTGCACGGTTCCGGTGGAGTCGACGTATCCCAAGGGAAGTTCGAAGGTGAATTCGATCTGCAGGTGTTGGGCAGCGGACGAGGTAGGCGGGGCGCCTGCGCGGGTAGGGGTTTCGATGGTCATACGGCGGCTACGCTCCTTCGACGTCTACGTCTTCGTAGGTAACGGTGACCCTCTCTTGTGCGGCTCCTGACTGGCCTGCTTGGAGTGCGGGGGCTTCCCATGACTTGGCCCAAGCGTTGGACAGGCGGATGCGGCGGACAACCTCTTTTTGAGCATTCATCAGTACGATGGTGATGTTCTGTCGGGCCCCGTCGACGTCATGGTTTTCGACGGTCTGTTTGACCCAGTTGGTGAATGCGAGGTTCTTGTCCAGGCCGCGGGTGATGGTCACCTCGCCAGAGGTGGGGGGCCCGGGCTGCTTGCGCAGGATCGGGGTGCCGTCCGCGGTCACCTGGCGTACTTCGATCTCTTCCTGCCCGTAGGTGATGGCGCTGATCTCCTGGAAGGTCTCTACCAGAATACCGCCTAATTCTACGCCGAAAACGTTCGTACTTGCTGTGTCTCCGATGGCCATCTTGAATCATCACTTCCTGTGTGAGGTGAAGCCTAGGATTCGGGTCCTCCGACGATTTGGGTCACTCTGAAGGTGATGAATTCACCGGGTCGAACGGCGGCGATGCCGATGTCACAGTAGACCTCACCGGCGGCTATGGATGTGGGGTCGTTGTTCGTTTCGTCGCAGATGACGTAGTAGGCATCGGAAGGCGTTGCTCCTGCCAGGGCGCCTGCGCGCCATTGGTCCCTGAGGAATACAGAGACGTTACCTCTGAGGCTGGACCACAGTCGTTCGTCGTTGGGTTCGAATATAGCCCACCGACTGCTGACACGGATTGATTCCTGGATGAAGTTGCACAGTCTCCGGACGTTTATGTACCTCCAGTCAACATCGGAAGAATCGACCTGAGTGCGCGCACCCCAGACGCGGATTCCTTGACCCCTGAAGGATCGGATACAGTTCAGCCCTTTTTCGTTGAGCTCGGCCTGTTCTTCATCCATGAGATTCTTCTCGAGGTCCAGGACGCCTTGGAGCACTTCGTTGGCCGGCGCCTTGTGTACTCCTCGCTTTCCGTCAACCCGCGCCCACATTCCTGCGACATGCCCCACCGGCGGTACATACATCTTCTCCCCTGCATTATCGAATACCTCCAGCCACGGGTAGTATAAAGCGGAGAATTTTGCGCTGTCATCCTCGGTAATCAGGGGGGTGAGTTCCAATGCGGCCCGGTCCCCCAAGCCTTCCTGGAGGTGAAGCACAGTCATACGATTGCGCATCTTTGCGCAATGGGCCGCCATCGCTCTTGCATTGAGCTTCGCCTGCTCCTCTGTGCCAAACCACAAGTCAGGGGCGATTACGATGGTGACGTCTTCAAGGGCTTCGAGTTCCGCCAAGCCGGTTCCATTGGCCCGGCTTCCCTGGTACGATGGAGCCTCCGCTTGTTCGGGTTCTGCTGCCGTGTCATCTTCCCCGCCAGCGTCGTCAACGCCACCATCGCCGGATGCAAACGGCGACATATTTTCCGTCGCACTGTAGTTATCATCTACTGCGACCCTATAGCAGGGTCCGCCTCCGTTTTCAAACCATCCCCGTATTGCAGCCGGCACATAAGTAGATGCCGGTTCGCCTGTGGATGCGGGTGTGCGGTTATCCCACGGAGCAGACAGAAACTCGTCGTCCCCTAGATTAGCCCCAGGCGCACCCACCTCTCCAAAGGTACTATTAAGCTCCTCCCATTCCTGCCAGTTCCGGATGAATTGGGGTTCGCCGTCATACTGCGGATCCAAGAAGGCGGCACATGCGGTGGCCACGCCCTGAACCAAGCGCACCCCACTAGGAACCTCCTGCACATACACACCAGGAGCTTGCGGCGTCATGTTCACTCTCCATCCATCATAGGATCTATGACCATCAGTATCGGACACGATATGTGCGGTGTCACCTGGCGAATGAACAGCGAGTAGGGGGAAGATGCTGCCCCAAAGGGACCTCTTCAAGGCATCCCAACCAACTGGCCCCGCTTACGCCTCGGGGCATTCAGAATGTCCACGAGTCAGCCCATTAAGGCTGGCATTCTCTGCACACAGTGCACAACCCTTAGATCTTGCTGCATGCTAAATTCCATCCCTGTTTCATTAGAGCTCATCCCCCTGCTCGAGAGGCCGGCCCGTGATAAAAGAAGTGGATAACGCGTTACAAGTCATCGTGGATACCGAAATAGGTGAGGGGCAATTTGTCATTAAGTTTGATGCCCCCACTCGGGAAAAGGTTGCCGAGTGGGGCGGGGCCCATGCCGTCGACCTGTTCCTCTATGAAATCCACGAAGACCGAGCCAAGCGCTCCTGCGGCAGGATCTCCGTATACCAGAAGAACGGAGAGGCCCCCACACTGGAAAACCTGGGCCCTGAGTACAAAATTGGGGAATATGAGGCACCGCGCTTCTTCGCCCTCACGTACATGCTCACGGTCTGGACTGGAACTCCGATGGACGAACACCAAGTGCTCGGGCAATTGACTGCGCGCTTCGCCCATGAACAGACACTCCTATTGCCCTCTTTGGAAAGCATCCCCATCCTCAAACTGCTCGGCGTCACTGCCTCGCTGGAAATTTCTGAGCTGCCGCAGGATCGGATCTTTACGGACCTGTGGCCCGCTATCGGTAATACCCACACCCCGTTCGTCAGTCTGACCGTGACGCTTCCCTTGGTGTGGTTCGATGCGCCAGCGATCGAGTATCGTGTCGACAAGGTGACTGTGAGATTTCCCGACGAAGTGCCAAACGCCGCCCCGTCGATCACTGAGCCGCCCGCAGGCAACACCGGGCGCAGGCCTCAGATCAAAGGAACCTGTGTGGCCGGTGCGACCGTGACCGTGGCAACGACCAACGGAACGATCACCCCCGCCACCGTCACTCCCGGCGGCACCGCCACCACCTGGACACTCCCGAACCTCACCGATGACCTGGCAATCGGCAGACACGAGCTGACCGCCACCCAGACCGTCCCCGGCAGCGCCCCCTCCCCGGCCTCCACCCCCCTCACCATCACTGTGGTCGCTACACCTGCCCGCCTCGTCGTCTGGGGCGAGGGCGCGGACCAACTCACCACCGGGGCCCCTACAGAGCAGGGCTTCACCCAGGTCGCCTGCGCCGGAGCCGGCGGCGTCAACTATCCTCTGGTGGCGGTGGCGATTGACAAGGACGGCAAACTGCGCGTCTGGGGACAGAACGCGGCTCAGCTCTCCGAGGCTCCTACAGAGGAGGGCTTCACCCAAGTCGCCTGCACCGGCTACGGCCGCGCCGGCACTCTGGTGGCGGTGGCGATTGACAAGGACGGCAAACTGCGCGTCTGGGGACAGAACGCGGCTCAGCTCTCCGAGGCTCCTACAGAGGAGGGCTTCACCCAAGTCGCCTGCACCGGCTACGGCGTCGTCAACTATCCTCTGGTGGCGGTGGCGATTGACAAGGACGGCAAACTGCGCGTCTGGGGACAGAACGCGGCTCAGCTCTCCGAGGCTCCTACAGAGGAGGGCTTCACCCAAGTCGCCTGCACCGGCTTGGGCGGCGCCGACTCTCCTCTGGTGGCGGTGGCGATTGACAAGGACGGCAAACTGCGCGTCTGGGGACAGAACGCGGCTCAGCTCTCCGAGGCTCCTACAGAGGAGGGCTTCACCCAAGTCGCCTGCACCGGCTCCGGCCGCGCCGACTCTCCTCTGGTGGCGGTGGCGATTGACAAGGACGGCAAACTGCGCGTCTGGGGACAGAACGCGGCTCAGCTCTCCGAGGCTCCTACAGAGGAGGGCTTCACCCAAGTCGCCTGCACCGGCTCCGGCCGCGCCGACTCTCCTCTGGTGGCGGTGGCGATTGACAAGGACGGCAAACTGCGCGTCTGGGGACAGAACGCGGCTCAGCTCCCCGAGGCTCCTACAGAGGAGGGCTTCACCCAAGTCGCCTGCACCGGCTCCGGCGGGGCCGACTCTCCTCTGGTGGCGGTGGCCCTTTAGTAGGGTCGGGGACTGGCGCGGTGGCTTCCGCTCCGTTTCCAGCCCCCGCCGCTTCAAACCGTACGTGCGGTTCTCCCGCATACGGCTTTCCGACATCGTGTGAACGATCTTGATATTCCTCAGCCCCGCGATCACATAATTCCGCAGGTCCTCGCCGGGTTCTTGTCTATCTGATCGAGGGTCAGTCTGTCTTCTTCGTGGCTCCTCCTCGGGGGCGTTTGTTGGGCCGGTAGCTCGGGCCGTTCATGATCACCTGGTGGCTGGTGTTGATGAGCCGGTCGAGTAGGGACTCCGCGACGACGGGGTTCGGGAAGAGCGGATACCAGTCACTCGGCGCCCTGTTACTCGTCAGGATCAGCGACCGCCCTTGCCGCTCGGAAACCAGCTCGTAGAGGTCGTCGGCCTGCGTCGCGGTGAGCTGACGCATCGCGAAGTCGTCGAGGATGAGCACGTCGGGCCGGATGAACTCGCGCATGCGCTTGTCCCAGGTGCGGTCCGCGAGGACCCGGCTGGTCTTGGCGAAGCGGACGTTCGCGCCCTGCCGGATCGCGAGGTGACCAAGTGCCTGAGCGACGTGCGTCTTCCCGACGCCAACGGGTCCGAACAAAATTACGGACTCGCCGGTGTGGAGCCAGCGCAGGGCGGCGAGGTCGCGGATCTGGGCCGCGGGCAGCTTCGATGAAGCCGCGAAGTCGAACTCCTCAAGTGTAACGGCCTGCTCGAACTTTGCTCGGTGCAGGCGCCGTTGGAGCGCGACGGTCTCGCGGCGGGTGATCTCGTCCTGGCAAAGGGTCTGCAGAAACTCCAGGTGCCCGAGCTCGCCGCCGTGGGCCTGGGCGAGGCGGGCGTCGAGGGTTTCGAGCATGCCCGACAGCTTCAGCGCCCGCAGCGCGTCCCGCAGGGCGGTGTCCATGATGCTCATCTCAGGCCACCTCTCCCGCGTCGCCGTGACCCTGGTCGCCGCGGTCGCCGTTCGCGGTGCCGGGGGTCATGTCGGCCGCGAAGAGCCGCTTCGGCCCGTGCAGGAACGCGGCGGCCCCGCCGTCGCCGGTGGACTCGGGCTGCGGGTCGCTCTCGGTGCCGGCGATCAGGATGCCCTTGACGGTCCGGTAGGACGGATCGCCCACCGTGATGGCCTTCGCGCAGGCCGCCTCCAGTCGCTCGCTCCCGTACTTCTCCTTCAGGCCGAGCACTCCCTGGGCGGCGCGGAGCCGGTAGAGCGCATTGATCTCCAGCAGCTCGGCGATCAACTCGGCGCAGGACGGGCCGACTTGGGCTGCCTGCTTGCGGCACCAGACCGGGGTGCGCATATGGAAAGCGATCTTCTCGGGCGGGTAGTCGTTCTGGCCGGTGCGCTTGCCCTGCTCCAGCGCGGCGTGCGTCTTGACGAGCTGGCCGTCGTCGAAGACCTGCACCATCGTGGCGGTGGAGCGGACGTCGACCTTCTTGCCGATCAGCTTCCAGGGCACCGAGTAGAGGGTGCGGCCGACCTTGATGTGGATGTCCGGGCCGACGGTCGCCGTCGACCAGCGGGCCAGCACGAACGCGCTCGGCGGCAACGGCTGCAGCACCGGCTTCTCGACTGCCTCGAACACCGACAGTGGTGCGGCCCCGCCCAGCGGGCGGCACTGCCGCTGCCCCGCGACGTTCGTGCACCACTCGATCGCGGCGGCCTGCATCTGGTCGATAGAGGTGAATTCCCGCCCCCTCCACCACGAATCACGTATATAGGGCATAGGTCGCTCCACCCTCGGCTTGTCCTTGGGTCTCAATGCCCTCGCTGGGTCCACCAACGTGCCGTAATGCGCGGCGAGTTCGGCATAAGACCGGTTGATCTTCGGGTCGTAGAGGTCCGGCTTCTCGACGCCGGTCTTCAAGTTGTCCGGCACCAGCCGCAGCGGCGTGCCGCCGAAGAACTTGAACGCTTCGACGTGGGCCTCGCTCCAGGCGTGCTGGTCCAGGTGAAGGACGGGACGCACGAACATGTGCCGGGAGGCGGCCAGGACCATGACGAACGCCCAGATCCGGTGCCGCTTGCCCGAGCGCGGATTGATCCACTGCCCGAGGAAACCGTAGTCGATCTGGGCCTCCGAGCCCGGCTCGACCTCGTCCCGCAACACGGTGACCTGCGAGCGGCGCGATTCCTCGGGCAGCGTCGCCTTGACCCAGCGGCGCAACGAGGCGACCGACACGTTCAACTCGTGCTCGTCGCGCAGGCGTTGGTGGATCGTCGAGACGGTCACCGTCCCGAGCAGTCCCTCGATGTAGTCGCGGTGCTTGTCGATCTCGGGCCAGGTGATCTGCCGCAGCCGCTTGTCCGCGAGCTTGGGGAACCAGCCCTTGATCAGCTCGGCCCAGTCCTTCTCGGTCATGGGCGGCCCGCCGGGGGTTATCCCGGCGGCCACCGCCGGCGCCAGGTACTTCCCGATCGTCTTGCGGTCCACGCCGAGCGAGGCGGCCACCTCGCTTCGCGAGCGGCCCGCGTACCAGTGGACGTAGATCTCCGTGATGTCGACCACGCTGAACGTTCTCCTTGCCATCTGGCGCCACCTTCGACCGCGTACTTGATCGAAGGAAGCGTCCGCCTTCAGACGGCGAGGACCCTGTGACCGCGATCACGATCCCCATGGGGAATTCCGTGATCGCGGGGCTGGGAATTATGTGACGCACGGGGCGTCTGAGGTGCGGAATTTCGTGATCGCCCACACATCGTTCACCGACTGGCATGCGCCGTCGCCCTGCGTACGGTTCCGGTAAGGCGGTAGACCCGGAGCCGTGTGATCCACCCGTAGGTGAAACGGGTGGTTCCAGTTCCGACCCCGCAGGCCGTGTTTTCGGCTGGCGAGGATCGCCAGCCGTTCGTGGACGTAGCCGTCGACCGCGTTGAACTTCCGCCCGGAGTTCCCGTTGCGGAAGTACGCTCCCCAGCCCCGCAGCACAGGTGAGGTTCCCCCGAGATGCGGAGGATGGTGACAGAGGGTCAGATGGTTCTCATGAGAGGAACATCGACCATGGCTGCCCCCAGGAAGTCCTCGCTGGAGTTGCGCGAGCGTGCGGTGCGGATGTACCGGACCTCCGACCCGAAGCCCCAGATCAAGCGACTGGCTATCGAGCTCGGCGTGCATCCCGAGGCCCTGCGCGGCTGGATCCGGCAGGCCGAGGCCGATGCCGGCGAGCGGGACGACCGGCTGGCCAGCGACGAACGCGTCGAACTCGCCGCGCTTCGCAAGGAGAACGCCCAGCTCAAGCGCGCGAACGAAGTTCTGCGGACGGCCTCGGCTTTTTTCGCGGCGCAACTCGACCCGACCCGGCCCAGGTGACGGGGCTCCTCGACGAGCACCCTGACCTGGGAGTCGAGTGCGTCCTGCGGGAACTGCACATCGCCTCCTCCACCTACTACCGCTGGCGCCGCGCCGAGAAGCAGCCGTGCGAGCGGCGGCGTCGCGACGTCGAGCTGACCGAGCGGATCAAGGAGATCCACACCGAGTCCGGCGGGATCTACGGGTCTCCGCGCGTGCATGCCGTGCTGAAACGCGAGGGCACACGCGTGGGCCGCAAGCGGGTCGAGCGCCTGATGCGCGAGGCCGACCTGGCGGGCATCAGCCCGCGCCGCACAGGCTTCACGCGCCGGGATCCGAAGGCCACACTCGCCCCGGACCTGGTCAACCGGGACTTCACCGCACCGGCGCCGAACCGGCTGTGGGTCACCGACCTGACGATGATCTCGACCGGCGAGGGCCCGCTGTGGCTGTCGGCGATCCGGGACGCGTTCTCCCGCCCGGTGGTGGCCTGGGAGACCTCCGCCCGCGCGGACGCCGACCTGGTCCTGACCACGCTGGAGTACGCCCTCGCGTCCCGCGAGGTCGAGCCCGGCAAGCTCATCCACCATGCCGACCACGGCTGTCAGTACACATCCATCAAGCTCACAACTCGCCTGCTGCGGGCAGGAGTTGACCCGTCCATGGGCTCCGTCGGGGACAGCCACGACAACGCCCTCGCGGAGAACCTGTGGATGCTGATCAAGACCGAGTGCGTGCGCGGCCGCGTCTTCGCCACACGTGCCGAGGCGAACCTCGCGCTCTTCGAGTACACAGACGGCTTCTATAACTCCCCCCGCACCCAGGAACGACTCGGCTTCCTCAGCCCGATCGAATTCGAGGAGAAGTACTACGCCGAGCAGGCAACGGCCGAACGAGCGAACCTGAAACCCCGTCAACCCCTCCTGACCAGCTGATCAGCGCCTCCCGAACGACGGGGGAACCTCAACCCGGCGCAGGCCGTTGACCAGGGAGTGCAGTGCGGGGAGTTGTCGTGTTCGACGCGCTCCATCCAGGCGGGGAGTTCGCTGCCGGTCAGGTCCCGCATCATCGTTGCGAAGTCGCGGACGTGCTGGGTGGCCGCGTCCAGTTCGGGACAGCCCGCACTGATCTCCTTGAGCGCGAGGGCGTCCTCATCCGGGAGGCTGCCGGGGTTCGTCATGATCCATCGGATGATGCGGCGGGGCCGCGGAGCCACACAGGGTGCTGCCGGTGCGGCGGTGGAGGATTTGAAGCGGCGGAGGTAGCGCCGGGTGGTCTGGATGCTGCCTTGAGCCCTTTCCATCTGTACGGCCTGTGGGTGAGGCGGCGAGAGCATGTTGACCGTGGCGTGACGAACGGGGCATCCCGCTGGTTTGCCAAGTCGCCAAACACAGCCTCACCTGCGGAGATGCCCCGTGTTCCGGGAGCACGACCCGGAATCGCGACCAGGTGAGGTTCCCCCGTCGTTCGGGAGGCGCTGATCAGCTGGTCAGGAGGGGTTGACGGGGTTTCAGGTTCGCTCGTTCGGCCGTTGCCTGCTCGGCGTAGTACTTCTCCTCGAATTCGATCGGGCTGGGGAAGCCGAGTCGTTCCTGGGTGCGGGGGGAGTTATAGAAGCCGTCTGTGTACTCGAAGAGCGCGAGGTTCGCCTCGGCACGTGTGGCGAAGACGCGGCCGCGCACGCACTCGGTCTTGATCAGCATCCACAGGTTCTCCGCGAGGGCGTTGTCGTGGCTGTCCCCGACGGAGCCCATGGACGCGTCAACTCCTGCCCGCAGCAGGCGAGTTGTGAGCTTGATGGATGTGTACTGACAGCCGTGGTCGGCATGGTGGATGAGCTTGCCGGGCTCGACCTCGCGGGACGCGAGGGCGTACTCCAGCGTGGTCAGGACCAGGTCGGCGTCCGCGCGGGCGGAGGTCTCCCAGGCCACCACCCGGCGGGAGAACGCGTCCCGGATCGCCGACAGCCACAGCGGGCCCTCGCCGGTCGAGATCATCGTCAGGTCGGTGACCCACAGCCGGTTCGGCGCCGGTGCGGTGAAGTCCCGGTTGACCAGGTCCGGGGCGAGTGTGGCCTTCGGATCCCGGCGCGTGAAGCCTGTGCGGCGCGGGCTGATGCCCGCCAGGTCGGCCTCGCGCATCAGGCGCTCGACCCGCTTGCGGCCCACGCGTGTGCCCTCGCGTTTCAGCACGGCATGCACGCGCGGAGAGCCGTAGATCCCGCCGGACTCGGTGTGGATCTCCTTGATCCGCTCGGTCAGCTCGACGTCGCGACGCCGCCGCTCGCACGGCTGCTTCTCGGCGCGGCGCCAGCGGTAGTAGGTGGAGGAGGCGATGTGCAGTTCCCGCAGGACGCACTCGACTCCCAGGTCAGGGTGCTCGTCGAGGAGCCCCGTCACCTGGGCCGGGTCGGGTCGAGTTGCGCCGCGAAAAAAGCCGAGGCCGTCCGCAGAACTTCGTTCGCGCGCTTGAGCTGGGCGTTCTCCTTGCGAAGCGCGGCGAGTTCGACGCGTTCGTCGCTGGTCAGCCGGTCGTCCCGCTCGCCGGCATCGGCCTCGGCCTGCCGGATCCAGCCGCGCAGGGCCTCGGGATGCACGCCGAGCTCGATAGCCAGTCGCTTGATCTGGGGCTTCGGGTCGGAGGTCCGGTACATCCGCACCGCACGCTCGCGCAACTCCACCGAGTACTTCCTGGGGGCAGCCATGGTCGATGTTCCTCTCATGAGAACCATCTGACCCTCTGTCACCATCCTCCGCATCTCGGGGGAACCTCACACCGGGCACCGGTCCGCGACCTGCACCGCGTCAGGCAGGGCACGCCGGATCGCGTCAGCATAGGTTGCCGAGCCGTCACGGCACACGATCTCGATGCCCGGATGCTCGCTCAGCCACGCCTGTAGGGTGTCGGCCGTGCGACCGGGCAGCACGTCGATCCGCTCGTGAGTCTCGGCGTCGATGATCACGGTGGCATAGCGATGCCGCCGGCGCAGAGCGAAATCGTCGTCGCCGATCACGCGGGGCAGCCGCCCGGCGGATAACGGGATCCGCAGCAGGGCGCGCAGGGCCGTGTGACGCGACAGGCTCACCGCCAATATCGCCAGCAACCGTGTCCCCGCCCGGCCCGCAACTCCTTGACCACTGCCTTGACTTGCCTGGTCAGGCGGGTCGTACGCCGCTGGTACCGGTCCAGGACGCCGGGCACCTGTTCACGGAAGGTGTGGCGGCAGCCGCGCGTGGGACACACCAGGCGCCGCACCCGCACGCGGACCACTACCCGTCGTCCATCGACCGGCACGTCCACGACTGTCCGCCAGTGATAGCCGTGTACGCGTTCCGACGGGGCCCCGCAGGGGTGTGACCCAGATACGCGTCAAAGGGGCAACGGGTTGATCTTGAAGCCTCGACAGGTATTCGGGGTCACGCTGTGACGTCGGCGTTCTCGGTGAGGATGCGGTACACGGTGGCCACCGAGGGGTGTTCGCCCTTGTTCTTGCCTGAGGTGATGACGAGCTTGCGGGCGATCTCGGGGACGGGTACGCCGTTTGCCCGCAGGCTGCGGGCGTAGGCGGCCATGTCATCGTCGACCACTTTGGGGCGTCCGCCGTGCCGGCCGCGCTCGCGGGCGGACGCCTGGCCCTCCAGGGATTTCTCCCGGATGTACTCGCGTTCGGACTCGGCCATGCCGGCGAAGAACGCGAACAGGGCGGCGCCGTGCCCGGACGGGTTGTACACCCCCTGCAACGGTCCGGTGAGGAGTTCGAGCTGGATGTCGTGGTGGCGCAGGTCCTCGGCGATGGTCAGGAGTTCGGCGGCGTTGCGGCCTTTACCGAGTGTGCTTTGAGTGTGCGCTTCGCTCGATGGGGCGATCCGAGAGCACGTTGCGTGTCTATTTACTGATCGTCTCAGTTTCCTTCCCGACGTACGGGACGAGGGGCGGGAGACAGTGTGCGAAGTGGGATGGTCCTGGAGGACATCCGGGTACAGCCGATGAAGCGGGCCGGTGGCGGGTGGTCGTACACGATCGTCTGGCCGGACGGGTCGGTGGATGAGGAGGCGGACAGCTTCCTGCGGATGCACGAGGGGTCGGGGACGCAGAAGACCTACGCGTACACCCTGGTCGACCACCTGCGGTGGCGGGTACGCGAGGGGCTGGGTACGGAGAAGGTCACGCTGCTGGATCTGCACCGGTACATGGGGGCGGTCGGGGCGAGGGTGCCGATGCCGTTCGGGCAGCCGTGGCGGACGCCGCCGAAGAAGCCGTACGGCGAATCGGGGCTCCAGACCGCGGCCGCGTGCTTGAAGGGCTTTTACCTGCACCAGTGCGCCAAGCGCGGGATGAACGACGATCAGAGCCCATCCGGCCAGATCGACGATCGGTAAAGCGGCCCAGACGCTTCATTTCGTGCACCGTGAAGATCACCCGTTGGTAGGGGACGGCCTTCTTGATGGTGCGGGCGAAGTCCATCGCCTTGACGAACTCCGGCCGGATCTTGACGCGGGTGCTGATCTTCTCGGAAAAGACTGGGTCGCACCTGGCTTCCGCCAGGGCGTCGAGCTGGCTCTGGAGCTCCTGCTGGGCGGTACTGCAACGTGCGTATCCCACTCTCGTGGGCTTCGTGGTGGCCTCGGGCGCGGCGCCATCGATGGCCGGACCCCTCTCCCATGCACGGCCGGGGCCGCGGTCGGCAGGGGTGCGGACTTCGAGCTCGGCGCGGAGCTGGGGGACGAGCATGAATCGGGGGGTGTGGTACTTCGGGGCGACCTTGCCGCCGCGGGTGCGGCAGGTGCTTCCGGCGGGCACCTCACACGTGGGGCAGTCGAACTGTTCGACGGCGGTGGCCGGTTCAGCGAGCTGGGGCATGTCGCAGAACCTACCGCGAGGGGCATTATGCGAAGGCTTTTTTGCGAGAGGTTGTGAGAACGAAGTTCAGGGGCAAACCGGACGCGGCCAGGTAGGGATTGTCCTGTCTCTGTGATGTCCGGGCAGTCTCGGAGATCTCCGGGCAAGTGAGCTGACGTCTCGGTTATCTCCGGGCATTTGGTGGGGTGTATCGGTCTTCTCCGGGTGCGGCGGGCCCGGGCCTTCTACGGTCGTAGCGGCGGGGCAGCGACGTCGTAGCGGAGGCCGGGGTGGCGGGACATGAGGGTGTACCCGAGTCCGCGGAGGGATTCGAGGTCGAGTACGTCACGAGGGCGGGGGTCCGGCGGCGGGGCACGCTGAGCGAGCTGTGGCCGGTCCGGTTCGAGGAGGTCGCGCCTGAGCGGCGGTTTCCGTCTTTTCGCGGGCAGGGCAACTGGTGCGGCTGGTACTGGTCGGCAACGTGCGACGATCACGTGGGCTACGAATCGTGGCTGGAGCGGGACCGGCTGGTGCTCCTCGACTTCGACCCGCTGGTGACGGGCATGGCTTCGCAGCCGTTCCGGCTGTCGTGGACAGGGTCGGCAGGCAGGCGGATCCGGCACACGCCGGACTTCTTCGTACGCCGCGCGGACGGCACGGGTGTGGTGGTCGATGTCCGCCCCGATGACCGGATCGAGCCGCGTGACGCGGTGAAGTTCGCCGCGACAGCGGCAGCCTGTTCGCTGGTGGGCTGGGACTTCTGGCGGGTGGGGACGCCGGATGCGGTGCTGATGGCGAATGCGCGATGGCTGGCCGGCTACCGGCATCCGCGGGTGCACCGCCCGGACGTCGCGGCCGGTCTGGTGGAGGTGTTCGCCGAGGAGACCGCGCTGCTGGCCGGGGTCCGCGGGGTCGGCGACCCGATCGTGGTGCTGCCCGTGCTCTATCACCTGCTCTGGCGCCGGATTTTGGCCGCCGACCTCGAAACGGCGCTGCTGGCCATGGGGACGACGGTCCGTCTGGCCGATGCGACGGCGGGAAGTGGAGATGCCGACGCGTTCGCGACTGCTGCGGGTGGGTGACACGGTCCGGTTCGACGGGCGTCTGCACACGGTGGTCGCTTTGGAGGGGACTGCGGTCCGGCTTGTCGACGAGGCTGTGTCGGCAAGCGTGGTGTTATTGCCGCACCTGCTGATGTCCGACGGGTTCGAGGTGGTCACGGCCGCCTCGCCCCGTATGACTGTTCCCGACTCCGGAGTGCTGGAGGGCCTTCCGCCCAAGGCTGTGGAGCGGGCGGAGTGGTGGCAGCGGCACCTGGTGGAAGTGCTCACCGGCCGGCCCGCCCATGCCCCGGACGGGCCGGTGAAGACCGAGTACGACCCGCAGATGAGGTCGCTGCGGCAGCGGGAGCTGGCCAAGTCCGCCGAGCTCGCGGCGTCCGGGACGGCGGTGTCGCTCACGGTGCTGCAGGACATGCGGGCCCGCTTCGAGCGGGAAGGGATCCTCGGCCTGGTCGATCCGCGGCTGCTCACGGTCCCGGACGGCACGGGCCGGGCCGACCGGCAGGTCGTCGAAGCCCTGCGGCAGGTGGTGGACGGGCAGACCGGCAAGTCCACGGTGTCCGCTCAGGTGCGGCGGCGCCGGATGGAACGGCTCGTGGAGGCCGAGCACGGTCCTGGAGTGCCGCTGCCGTCGCGGGCCACGTTCTACCGGCTGCTGGCTGCGGTCACGGCCGGCCGGCACACCCTGGGCTCGGCCCGCACCCGCCGTTCCCTGGCCAAACAGCCGGACGGCATGTTCGGGCAGCTCACCGCCTCCAGGCCGGGCGAGGTCATGGAGATCGACTCAACTCCGCTGGATGTTCTGGTCGTTCACGAGGACGGCACGGTGGACACCGTCGAGATGACCGGCCTCGTGGACATCGCGACCAGGACGCTGGCGGCAGCCGTCCTGCGGCCGTCGACGAAGGCGGTGGATGCCGCTCTGCTGCTGGCGCGGGCGATGACGCCGGAACCGATGCGGCCGGGCTGGGCGGAGGCACTGCGCATGTCACGGTCGGTGCTGCCGCACGCCTCGCTCATGGCAGTCGATGAGCGTCTGTCCAAGGCCGCCGCCATTCCGGTGATCACGCCGGAGACGATCGTCTGCGACCGCGGCAAGGCCTACCTCTCCGACACGTTCCGGGCGGCCTGCAGGTCACTGGGCCTGAGTTTTCAGCCCTGCCACCCGACACCCCTACGGACAAGCCGCACATCGAGTCGACACTGGGCTCAGTGGCCACGATGTTCACTCAGTACCTCCCCGGCCACAAGGGACGCAGCACCGAGCACCGGGGCACTGACCCGGAATCCCAGCCGCTGTGGTCGATCCACCAGCTCCAGGAGCTGCTGCAGGAGTGGATCGTCATCTGGCAGAACCGCCCGCACGACGGGCTGCGGGACCCGTTCATGCCCGGGCGGGCGATGAGCCCGAACGAGAAGTACGCCGCCCTGGTCGCCGCCGCCGGCTACGTCCCGGTCCCGCTCGGCCCGCAGGAATACATCGGTCTGCTGCCCCGGGAGTTCAGGACGATCAACTCCTACGGCGTCCGCATCCGGCACCGCGCCTACGACAGCCCCGAGCTGACGCCGTTTCGACGGCAGCCGTCGGGCACCGGACCGGGTGACAGGCAGTGGGAAGTCCGCTACGACCCCTACGACATCTCCCGCGTCTGGGTACGCAATCACCGCGAAGGCGGCTGGATCACCGCGCTCTGGCGGCACCTTCGCACCGCACCGACCCCGATGGGCGAGCTGGCCTGGGACCACACCCGCCGCGTCCTCGCCGAGCGCGGCACCGATCCGGTCACCGAGCAGGAGATCGCCCAGGCCGCGGCCGACCTGCTGGACCGGGCCGCCGACGGACCCCAGGAATCGCCGGCCAAGCCCTCCCCGCGCAGCCGCAAGGACCGCAAGGTCGCCGCCCGCACCCGCACCACCAGCACTCCGTCCTGGCCCCGGCCCGCACCCGAGCCGGAGACCGAGGAAGCCGAGACGGAGCCGGAGAACGACAGCCAGGAGACCCTCGCGGACGTCGTCCCACTGGGAATCTTCGACGCCCGCAAGGAGGCCGAGACATGGTGGTGAGCGCGCCGGAGCCCGAGGGCCGTGACGTCGCGGACCTGGCGGTGCCCCGTCGCGATCCCACCACGCAGCTCACCGGCTGGCGGCAGTTCGTCGAGGCCGATCCGACGGCCTTCGAGCTGCTGTCCGAACAGCGGTGGCGTTCGCTCGGCCCGGCGGATCAGGAGCTCTATGACGACGCCCGGGTCCTCTATCACTCCGAACTTCAAGTCGTACGCACCTCGGCCGTCCGGGAGATCGCCCACCAGGGACGGCTGCTGACCCTGCTCAACCAGCGCGAGTCCGGCGCCCGGCGCGGACTGATCGTCTCCGGGCGGCAGACGACGGGCAAGACCACCGCGCTCAAGCAGCTCGGGCGCCTGCACGAACTCTGGGTCCATCAGCGCTACCCGGGGGACGACCGGATCCCCGTCGTCTATCTGACCGTCCCGCCCAAGGGCTCACCCCGCAAACTCGCCATCGAGTTCGCCCGCTTCCTCGGCCTGCCCTCCGTCTCGGCCCGGCACAACACCATCGACATCACCAACGTCGTCTGCCAAGTCATGATCGAGGCACGCACGGACCTCGTGCTGGTCGACGAAATCCACCTGATGAATCACGGCACCGCCGCCGGCGAGGACCTCTCCGACCACCTGAAGTACTTCACCGAGCACCTCCCGGCGACCTTCGTCTATGCGGGCATCGACGTCGAACAGTCCGGTGTCTTCACCGGAATTCGCGGCCGGCAGATGGGCGGCCGCTGCGTCCTGGTCCGCACCGGACCGTTCCCGCGCAACGCGGAGTGGCGGTCGCTCATCGCCACCATGGAAGACACCCTGCGACTCCACCGGCACCAGCCGAAGACCCTGGTGAACCTGTCCGACTACCTCCACAAACGCACCGGCGGAATGATCGGAAGCCTCTCCCACCTGATCCGCGCCGCCGCGATCTCTGCCATCCTCGACGGAAGCGAGCGCATCACCCAGGACCTGCTGAAGAACACCCGGATCGATCACAACAGCGAGTCCGCGTCCCATTCCGCAACCGCCTCCCGCCGGAAGGCCGGATGAGAGAGCCGACCGACTACTGGCTGACCAGGCCCCTTCCCCGCCCCTCCCGCCGTTCCCGCACGAAAGCGAACGGTCCTATCTGGAACGGCTGGGCGCCACGAACGGAATCCGGGCCGAAAGGGTGCTGGCACAGAGCTCCTGGCTGGAGTCCCGGCAGGACTACATCGAGCGGCTCGCCATCGTCAGCGGCCAGTCCCGCGAAACCCTCCTGCACGCGATCCCCCAACTCGGCCAGGAACACGGGCCGTTCCTCGCCGATCGCCCGGACTTCTCCGTGAACGCCCCTTGCCGACTCTGCGTCGCCCGCCGGACCGGAAGTTATTCCCACTTCTCAAGGGTCTCGGTCTGGAGCTCTCGCTTCCACGATCAGGTCTGCCTCCGGCACAAGATCTGGACCGGACGATCAGCCGAGAACTACATGCAACAGGTCGACGTCACCGACCTCCCTGACGTGATCCAGGCGCAACGGCGGCACTACCGGCTCCTGCGCAGACACGGACACGTCGTGCTCAGCGCCTGCTTCGAGCACTGCTCCGACCTCTGGGACGCCGTCGTCCGACGCGGATACCGCCCCAGCGACCGCCGCCGCCGTCTCGACGCCCTGGGCATCGGCCACCCCGAAATCTGGGACCCCCGCCGCTACATCGCCGTCTATCCCGAGGTCGTCGCGGCCACCGCGCTCTACGCCTCCCCTCACTGGAGGAAACTCGCGCGCTCCGAGGACAGCGGATACCTCCGCTTCCGGACCGAGTTCATCCGTCAGCTGCCACAGGAACGGATCCTTCTCAGGAGCAGCAAGCCGTGGTTCCTCAGGGAACTGGGAGACACCGCTCTACGCATCGAGGACGCCATTGCGGCATATGCCACACCGCGAGATGCCCGGACTCCACCGAGACAAGCGGAGACCCGAACGTCTCAACCAACTCCGGGCACCGCAGGTCAGCAGACCGCACTACCCTCACTTAAGCTTGAAATTAAAGGTTTCCCCTCGACTCTCAGGGTCGAGGGGTGTCCCTTTTCTGGGGATGTTTGCCGACAGGGTGACGGGGTGCGGGGGTGGTGGTGCGGCCTGGTGGGCGGCCGGGGCCGGGGCGGGTGGCTTTCGGGTCTCTGGTGGGGGTGCCCAGGATCCGTCGGATGCGGGGATAGCCGCGGCGGACACGGCCGGGGGTGAGCTGTTCTTGTGTCAGAGGCTTTTCCCAGGGGCGGCGGAGGTCGTCGGCCAGGGGGCGGGCGAGGCGGAGTTGGGTGTAGGCGGCGGTGATCAGCCAGACCCAGCGGTCGGCTTGCTCGGGGGTGCGGAGCCGGGGGCGAGTCAGCCCGAGGACCTGCTTGAAGAACCGGAAGGTGTGCTCGATGTCGAATCTTCGAAGGAAGATCCGCCACAGGCGGTTGACGTCGTGCGGGGTGGCATCGGGGACCGAGTGCCACAGCCACAGCGGCTTGGGGTCCCGGTTGCCAGGCAGGTACTCCACTGCCAGGTGGACCAACGTGCCCTCGATGATGGGCAGTTCACCCTCGTGACTTACCCAGGATCCACGTCGGTCCAGTTTCGGGTGCAGGCGTCCCCAGCAGCGGGCGACGACGGCGCCGAAGCGGTCGTGCACGCTAGTCGACGCCTGCACGGGTGCGGGGTGGGTGGCGGCATCGGCCAGGCGGAACGCCTCGCCGTGGCGCGGTTGCCGGCCTTTGGTGGGGCCCTTGCGGCGCCCGGGCGGGTGGTGCATGACGCGGTCGGCGCGGATCCTCCCAAGCAGCCGCACCGGCACCTCGCGCAGCAGCCACGTCAGACGCACGATGTCGTAGCCGGAATCCAGCACGAACAGCACCTCGGGATCGCCTTCGCGCCACTGTCCGGCCTGACGCAGGCGGTCGAGCAGGTCCCGGATCTGGGCGGCGGTGACCTCGGTCGCATCGTCGGTGGGACCCAGGCGGACCGCATCCAGCACTCCGGTCCACGAGGTCCGGCCCCCGCCCAGCCCGGCGGCGACCTGGTAGGGCCACCCCGGAATGGTCTGCCGCACCCCGTCACACCGGCACGGGCGATGGCAGTGCAGGCGGTCTGGTGAGCACTCCGCGTCCGGACGCGGCCACGGCGTCACATCCAACGCGATCGAGATCTGCCTGTCCGTCCCGCGCGGCAGCCGAAGCCCGGCCAGCGCCCACCGCAGCCGCGACACATCCAGCCGGCCCTGGGCAAGCGCGCCGTACATCGCCCCGTGCCCGCGCCGGTGCACAGTCTCCAGTGACAACTCCGGCAGTGACACCACCGGGCCGCCCGCGCACAACACCGCATCGACCAGCTCGAACAACGCATCGGCACGGCGGGACATCGCCGCATACAACTCCATCCGAAAGGACGACAGTTCGGCAAACGCCTCCCGACGAACGGACTCATGGACGACACTCAACACCGACGACCTCCTGGCCCGTTGCGTGACTCGACACCACACAGCGTGAAAGGGAGGCCGTCGTCATGTCCGGGAGATTCCCATGTGGGTGAACGCCCCAGCCTCCCGAACGATCACCGAAGGTTTAATTTCAAGTTAAGAGCGTGCGTGGATAGGGCGAGGGCGAGGTTCCGAACGCAGGTGCAGGCACGGGGCTGCGCGATCATGTGAGTTCCTACACCCTGTGATCGTGGGGGCTCCGTGCCTGCTTTGCCATCATGGCTCACCGACCCGCTCTGGTTCCAGTTCGAGGCTCTGCTGCCGGCGCGTGAGGAGTTCGATCCGTCGCATCCGCTGGGCCGCCACCGTCGGCGTATCGGCGACCGCACGGTCTTCGACAAGCTCGTACAGGTCCTGGTGTTCGGCTGCGGCTACCGGAAAGTCGCCGATGGTTCGTGCTCGGCGACGACGATCCGCACGCGCCGTGACGAGTGGGTCAGATACGGGGTGTTCGAACGCCTGGAGCTGATCGTGCTGCAGGCCTACGACCGTTTCGTGGGGCTGGGGCTGTCGGACCTGCCGGTCGACGGCTGCCACACCAAAGCGCCCTGCGGCGGCGACGTTGCAGGTCCCTCGCCGGTGGACCGGCGCAAGGGCGGCATGAAACGCTCCGCAGCCACCGATGCCGGCGGCATCCCGCTCGGCACGGTCACCGCCCCCGGCAACCGTCACGACTCCCCACTGCTCGGCCCGACGCTGGAAAGACTCGAACGTCTCGGGCCGCTCCCGGACGATGCCACCGTCCACCTCGATGCCGCCTACGGCACGGACAAAGGAGCGAAAACGGCGGCTGAGCACGGGCTGCGGGCCCAGGTCGCTGTCAAGGGTGTCGCCGCCCCGATCCAGAACACGAAAAGGTAGCCGGTCGAGCGCACGAATGCCTGGGGAAACCAGTTCTTCAAAATCGCCCGCTGCACCGAACGCCGCACCGAAGTCGCCGACGCCTACCTCTCGTTGGCACACGCCGTCATCACTCTGCGTCGCCTCATCCGCCGCACATGGACCCTCTACCGCTGGGACACACGCCCCCGAAAACGACCCTGACCCCCGCCCTATCCGCGCATGCTCTAAGTTGAGACAGGACAGGGATGTCTGGTCTCTCATTTCTGCGAACAAGCGTGTCGATTTTCATTTTGCTCCCACTCTCCCTGCCGGCGGCCAACCGGCTGTTGCCCGGCAAGGTCACCAAGTGGGATACTTCATCACTAACTTAATAATCAGCCACATTAATCCCAGGCGGGGGGTCCTGGCCTGGCGTCACGACGCCCGCAGAGCCGACCTTCGCCGAGGCTGACAACTAAAGCGTGCTACCTGCCCCTGCATGAAGTTCGGCCGCGATGGCGCAGCAGGGCAGGCTGCCCGTACGGATCTTGGAGTCATCCTCGCGGAAGACGGTAAGGAGTCGTCATGTATGCGACTAGAGCATTAAAGTCAGACCGCCCGACCAGTCGGCAAATCCAGGCCGATAGAGAAATGCAGCAACGGGGAAAGGCTGCATTAACACGGCCAACCCCCCTGAGCCTCTTGCGATACATCGATGGCGCACTGGAGCCCTATGTGGGGGCGATATTCTTACAAGGTGAGATTATCCCTGGTCGCCGAGCTGCTGACCTCCTTAAAATCATATGGGAGAATCGCTGGGAGCCGATTTCAAGAGTCTGCAAGGAGAATAAATACACCATTTGTGTTCGGGTGACTGGCGAACCCTCTATCCGACGAATTACAGAAGAGACCAAACCGAAGCCGCACACCATCCTGGAGAAGTCCATCAAGGAAAGTTCCGTTAAGGCGAAATATGGAGCGCGCGCGGAGAGCGTTATGTTATGCAGTGGCTGTATAGTCAGGACCTGGACGGATTTGTCGGACATTGGGACGAGCTGGGCCTTGCGGGTGTTCGAATCGATAATCCCCCTCAAGGCGTCCTGGACATGGACATCGTGCAAACAGGCAAGAATGGTGAACAGTATGTTCCAATTGATACTGATGCAGAGGATGGTGGTCCAGCGCTGACCCGTCTGAAGAGCAATCCGTGCTGGAAGCAGTATCTGTACACGGGCGACTATGATCTGCACGAGGCTTACGCGGCCTTGGGTGGCGGCGGCGGACAAATACCTGAGGCCACCCCCGAGAAGGTCAAGTTGTTGAACCGACTCAACGCCGGGATAGCGAAAAATTACAGAGAAGGAGGCACGGAAAAGGTGCGCCGCAGTGGTGCCGCGGAGAAGAAGGGGGGAACCCTCCACATGCTGGAAGGGTCCGACTATGCCATGTTTCAGCACGGCGATCAAGCCACGTACAGAATGAACCAGTACCTCGAAGCGGCAGCTGCACAGAAATGGCAGGTCTCACTGGTACGAGCGGTGGCGACAGAATCCGATGAGCCCCTGGCATGGTGCCGCTTGGGGCAGTGGTACATCACAAATAACCGCATAGAACACGCGGCCCTGCGAAACCACTGGAAGCTCACTCCTCCCCACACTTGGGGAGCCGCGGAGGTGGGACGGACAGAAAAGGGAGGTTACAGGAGGGCAAAGTTTAACGCGTGACGAATGCTCCGGTATACAAGCCCAGAATTCGGAAGATTCATACCGAGACGGTGAAACCCGGAGACGCTAGCCCGTGGATCCAGCGTTCAAGAGACTCAACAAGACCCCAACGAGCTGAATCGACTGAGAGCAGGATCACAATTGTCGGGGCTGGCTTGCTGACTCAAGCTGCTGGGCCGAAGGCGTCCGCGTCTGGGGCCTGTTCGCGGAGTGGCGTGAAGTCGACGTCGAGTTTCGGGTTGTATGCGTCGGGCTGGAGCTCGTGGGTGGAGTATTCGCCGAAGCGGTTGATGTGTTCGGTCAGGTACGGCGAGATGTGGGCCAGGTCCTCCGGGGCAATCTCCCAGCCCTCCTCCAGCAGCTGCCGGACGATCTCAGCGATGTCCAGGGCGTTGTGGAAGATCACCACGTTCGTGAGCAGCGCGTTGAATTTCATTGCCTTCTCCTGCTCGACAGGGTCGTTGTCGGCAATGACGCCGCCGTTGCCGAACCCGAGCCACTGGGAGAAGCCGTTGAACGCCTCGACCTTGTTGGTCGCTGCGGTCACCCGCCGACGCAGTGGTGCATCGGAGAGGTAACGCAGGAGCTGGACGGTGCGGATTACGCGGCCGACCTCGCGGAACGCGGTATAGGTGGCGTTCTTCCGCGATCCTGAGCGCAGCCGCTTGAGCAGCGTGGACGAGGAGATGGTCGCAGACGTGCTTTCCACCTCAGCCTCACTGGGCTTCGGAGTCGTCGGCAGAACGGGAGTCTCTGGTACACGCATTTCCCGGGGAAGGGACTCCATCCAGCACTTGCGGGAGTACTCAAGCGACTTTGAAGTATACGCCGCAATCCGGAGAGGGCTTGAGAGGATCAGAGAGGCAGTAAGAGAAGAATGGATGGCGCCACTCGGGGCAAGCGTCTTGATTGCTTTCGACGAAGCCTCCGACAACCGAGCCTCTTCCGTCAACGTAAAACTTATCGACCTGGCACACACCTTCGGCATCAGAGAAGGGCTGACCCAGGAGCAGGTGACAAAATACCAGGACAGATTCATACTCGGTATATCTAACCTCATATCGACAATCGCAGAGATCTCCTCCGAGAAGCACCTGTAGGCGTCATCTACAGTACAGCCGGTGGTGTCACTGTCGGTTGCGTCGGGTGCGGTAGTTGGCTGGCCCGTGCCTGGGTTTGGTGGCGTAGGCGCCAGTGGCTTGACCTACTTTGACAGAGAGGGAATTGAGCAACGGAGTCACCCTGATGTCAGTGGCCGGGCTGAAGAAGCTCACTGCGTGCTATGGCGGCGGATGGTCTCCAGGTCGGTGGGTGAGATTCTCCCCGCTCCGTCCGATGTGTAAGCGACTAGGTCGTACTGTTCGCGGCGTGATGACGGCCGACGGCCAGATCTACTGTCAATGGCCTGCATACGTTCGATGGTTGCGGGTGCGGACTTTACCGGTTTGGCGGATCTCGCACTGTCGGCAGCGGCGAGAAGGGCATCCACAACACCGAGGACTACCTCTCGTTCACGGTGCGACAGACGGCTGGCTCGGGGAGGCATGACGAACGGCTGTGCAGGGCGGTTTCGGTAGATGCCAGCCGCCTTCTCGAGCCGGCTGCGTGGAAGGTTCAGGGCCAACGACAGGCCGTCGAGAGTCTCCTCTTCTAGTGCGCCGGTGTGCTCGCCACGCACCAGGCGCCCGATGGTTCCATGACTGACATGCCCTCGGCCCCGAGCGGCAGCCGCGCGATAGCTTAGGGGCCTTCGCGAATCCCCAAGTTCGGCCAATCGGGCCACAACGAGCTTTTGAAGATCATCGCTCATAAGACAAGCCTCCCGTCTAGTCAGAGTTAGTGCCAATCTTCACGATACGACTCCGGATCGCGGCGTGTGGCGCGCGCTTTGGACGAGTCGCAGACGTGAGCAATGAGCCTCAATGAGCTTCTTCAGCCCTGCCACTGATCGGGTGACAGAGGTCAACCCGTGACAGGCGAGGCCCTCGGACTGTTGAGCAAGATGTCTCACGTCTCAACTCGCCAGCCAGAGAGCCTCGTTGGTTACCTATCCTTGCGCACTGGACCTACCGCACACGCTCGTGGAGTGGGTCACCATGCTCATCGTCACCCAGGAGGGTGACCGCCGCTGCAAGCTCCGCCCGTCGGGACGGGCCCTGGTGGCGCTGGTCTACCTGCGGGAGCACACCACCCTCGCGAAGATCGCCGCTGGTTTCGGGATCAGCGAAGCCACCGCCCACGCCTACGTGCACAGCGTGACGGCGCTCCTCGCAGGCCGGGCACCGTCCCTGACCGGGGCGCTACGGAAAGCCAAGCCGGAATACGTCCTGGTGGACGGCACCATCGCCGAGTGCGACCGGGTCGGCGACGGCCAACGCAACTACTCCGGCAAGGCCAGACGCCACGGTGTGAACATCCAGGCCGTCACCGATCCGGCTGGAGAGGTGATCCGGTATTCGCCCGCACTGCCCGGCCGGACCGTGGACATCACCGCAGCACGGACCCATCACATCATCACGGTGTGTGAGCGATTGAAGATCCCGGCCCTGGCGGACAAGGCATACGTAGGGGCCGGCGGGACCTTCTGCACACCGTTCAAACGCCACGGCGGCCGCGAGCTGACCACTCGTCAAAGCTGCGTCAACCGCGCGCACTCCCAGCTTCGGTCAATGGCCAAGGCCATCCTAACCCTGGAGCAGCACCGCTGAAGAAGCTCAGTGAACCGTGCAGCTCAGCCTGCTGCAGATCCGCCCTCACCGGCCGGATCTGCAGCCGCAGGAACACCCGCAGGTCGCCCGGCTCGCGCATGGCCGCTATGTCTTGAGGTTCCCCCGAGATGCGGAGGATGGTGACAGAGGGTCAGATGGTTCTCATGAGAGGAACATCGACCATGGCTGCCCCCAGGAAGTACTCGCTGGAGTTGCGCGAGCGTGCGGTGCGGATGTACCGGACCTCCGACCCGAAGCCCCAGATCAAGCGACTGGCTATCGAGCTCGGCGTGCATCCCGAGGCCCTGCGCGGCTGGATCCGGCAGGCCGAGGCCGATGCCGGCGAGCGGGACGACCGGCTGACCAGCGACGAACGCGTCGAACTCGCCGCGCTTCGCAAGGAGAACGCCCAGCTCAAGCGCGCGAACGAAGTTCTGCGGACGGCCTCGGCTTTTTTCGCGGCGCAACTCGACCCGACCCGGCCCAGGTGACGGGGCTCCTCGACGAGCACCCTGACCTGGGAGTCGAGTGCGTCCTGCGGGAACTGCACATCGCCTCCTCCACCTACTACCGCTGGCGCCGCGCCGAGAAGCAGCCGTGCGAGCGGCGGCGTCGCGACGTCGAGCTGACCGAGCGGATCAAGGAGATCCACACCGAGTCCGGCGGGATCTACGGCTCTCCGCGCGTGCATGCCGTGCTGAAACGCGAGGGCACACGCGTGGGCCGCAAGCGGGTCGAGCGCCTGATGCGCGAGGCCGACCTGGCGGGCATCAGCCCGCGCCGCACAGGCTTCACGCGCCGGGATCCGAAGGCCACACTCGCCCCGGACCTGGTCAACCGGGACTTCACCGCACCGGCGCCGAACCGGCTGTGGGTCACCGACCTGACGATGATCTCGACCGGCGAGGGCCCGCTGTGGCTGTCGGCGATCCGGGACGCGTTCTCCCGCCGGGTGGTGGCCTGGGAGACCTCCGCCCGCGCGGACGCCGACCTGGTCCTGACCACGCTGGAGTACGCCCTCGCGTCCCGCGAGGTCGAGCCCGGCAAGCTCATCCACCATGCCGACCACGGCTGTCAGTACACATCCATCAAGCTCACAACTCGCCTGCTGCGGGCAGGAGTTGACGCGTCCATGGGCTCCGTCGGGGACAGCCACGACAACGCCCTCGCGGAGAACCTGTGGATGCTGATCAAGACCGAGTGCGTGCGCGGCCGCGTCTTCGCCACACGTGCCGAGGCGAACCTCGCGCTCTTCGAGTACACAGACGGCTTCTATAACTCCCGCCGCACCCAGGAACGACTCGGCTTCCTCAGCCCGATCGAATTCGAGGAGAAGTACTACGCCGAGCAGGCAACGGCCGAACGAGCGAACCTGAAACCCCGTCAACCCCTCCTGACCAGCTGATCAGCGCCTCCCGAACGACGGGGGAACCTCAGTGTGGCACAACCTGTGCGAAGCCGCTCTGAGCGAGGTCAAGGCGCACAGCGCCTGCTGGGCCACGGTGCTGGACGCGCCCATCTATGAGGGGCCCCGCGCCCAGACCACGCTGGAACGCTGGCACCAGGTCCACGGCCTGCTCGATCAGGGCGTCGGCCTGCTCGAATGCGCTCGCCGTCTCCAACTGGCCCTGAACACCGTCAAACGCTACGCCCGCGCCGATCGGCCCGAGCGCATGCTCCGCGTCCCCAAGTACCGTGCCAGCCTCGTTGATCCCTACCGCGAGCACCTGCGCAAACGCCGAGCCGAGGATCCCGGCGTCCCCGTCAAGCACCTCTTCGAAGAGATCAAAGCCCTCGGCTTCACGGGCTGCCTGAACCTCCTGCACAAGTACATCAACCAGGGTCGTGCGGACGCCGACCGCAGCCATATCTCCCCGCGCAGGCTCGCTCGGATGCTGCTGACCAGGCCCGACAACCTCAAGGTCGAGCAACACGAGCTCCTGCCCAAGCTCACCACCGCATGCCCTGAGATGACCCAACTGGCCATCAGCATCCGGGACTTCGCCCCGCTTCTCACGCCGCACGCCGACAACGCCGACGCGCTCACGCGCTGCATCGCCCAAGTCCGAGCAGCCGACCTGCCCCATCTACATGCCTTCACCCGGGGACTGGACCGGGACCTCGACGCCGTGATCGCCGGGCTCACGCTTCCGTACAGCAACGGCCCCACCGAGGGCGTCAACACCAAGACCAAACGGATCGCACGCCAGATGCATGGACGAGCAGGCTTCACCCTGCTTCGGCACCGCATCCCCCTCGGATAGCAGCACGCTCCATCACCACCGAAAGTGAGACAGGGCCCGGTCTACTGGACAGACCCCCATCACGGCGGATCGAGGCTCAGATGCACTCGCGAAAAAGGATCCCTATTTGGGTCGTTGTTCGGGAACTTCGGCGCCCCTTAAGGTGCCTTAAGGGGCGTGATCTGGCGTATCCCTTGACTTCGGACAGAACGGGGTGAAGATGGCAATACACCAGAAAACCAGAGGGAGTCGCATCCCGTTGACAGAGACGTCCGTCGACCCCGAGCGATCCCCATCAAGGCTCTGGCTAGGCTCCCGGTACAGCGCGTGCCGCTACTGGAATCGCTGGCGACGGCCAAGATTCACAGCATCGGTACGAAGCGCCGGGGGCCGTCGCGTATCTGGCGCCCGCCGTTGTTACGGGGCCGGATGGCCCTCTGTGGCAGTGTGAAACCCCCCGTTTCGTCTTGTTAGCCTGAGAGGGCTACGACAGGAGTACCAGACCGTATGGCCAGCACCAACGCCTCCGTGATAGACCCGGCCGCGAAGCCGAAGCGTCATACCTTCAGCCCGGAGTACAAGCTGCGGATCGTCGCCGAGTGCGACGCCGCCCCGGCCGGCGAGAAGGGTGCCGTACTGCAGCGCGAATGCCTGTATGGCTCTCATATCAAGGAATGGCGGGCCGCGAGGGACGCGGGCGCCCTGGATGCGCTCGCCGACCGCCGCACCAACGGTGTCCGGGCGAGGAAGGTCTGGCGACAACTGCACATAGAGGGCATCGAGGTCGCCCGCTGCACCATCGAACGCCTCATGCGCGCGCTCGGCCTGGCCAGCGTGGTCCGCGGGAAGAATGTGGGGACCACGGTCACGGACCCGGCGGCCGAGCGCCCGGAGGACTTGGTCGACGGGACTTCACGGCCTCCCGCCCGAACCAGCTGTGGGTCACCGACTTCACCTACGTGGCCACCTGGGCCGGGTTCGTCTACATCGCCTTCGTCCTGGACGTCTTCTCCCGCAAGATCGTCGGCTGGCGGGCCGACGGCCACAAACACACCGGTCTCGTCCTGGACGCACTCAAGATGGCCGTCTGGTCCCGCGACCGCGACGGGGCCGCTGACCTGCATGGACTCATACATCACTCGGACGCGGGCAGTCAGCTCAGGTTCATGGGGTCGTTGCAACATCGCTTCTCTGCAGTGAGAGTAGGTGATCGTTAAGAGCTTCTGCGCGAGTTCGCCAGCCGAGTGTCTTGCGGGGGCGGGCGTTGAGGGTGGTGGCGACGGCGTTGAGGTCGCTGCGGCCGTACCGGGCCAGGTCGGTTCCCTTGGGTGAGCTTCCCCCGCTGTGCGGGAGGTGCTGATCAGCAGGTCGGGATGGGTTGATGGGTGTTCAGGTTCGTTCGTTCGGTCGTTGCCTGCTCGGCGTAGTACTTTTCCTCGTACTCGATCGGGCTGAGGTATCCGAGCCGTTTTTGGATGCGGCGGGGGTTGTTACTGACTTCGGCTCGTCAGGGTGATCTTTGGCGAAGTCGCTGGTGAGGCGGGCGCGTTGTCTGTATCTCGTGGTGTGTGAGATATGCAGATGGGGGCGGGCTTACCGCTGCGGGACGTCAGCGTCGCGAGGCTGTACGGATGCAGGCGGTCGAGCTGTTCGAGCAGAAGATCAAGCCGCCGGAGGTCGCACGGCGGCTGCGGGTGAGCGTGAAGTCGGCCTATCAGTGGCAGCAGCTGTGGCGTCAGGGCGGCGCCGATGCGCTTGGTTCACGAGGGCCCGGTGGCGGCCGGTGCCGGCTGTCGCCACGCTGCCTGGCGAAACTCGCCGTGTATCTCGACCAGGGTCCGGCCGCGCACGGGTGGGTGGAGGACCAGGTGTGGACCGCGGCGCGAGTGGTCACGCTGATCGGCAGGAAGTTCCACGTCTCCTACAGCGTCTCGGGTGCCACCCGGTTGATGCACCGGCTCGGCTTCTCCCCGCAGGTTCCCGCGCGGCGGGTGGCCGAGCGCGACGAGCAGGCCGTGAAGGTGTGGAAGGAGGCGACCTGGGCGGAGGTAAAAGAGCCCGGGCGGCCTGCGGGGGCTACCTCTGCTTCGAGGACGAAGCCGGGTTCACCCGCAAGCCGCCCAGGGGACGCACCTGGGGCCGGCGCGGTGTGACGCCGGTTGTGACGGTCAGCGGACGACGATCGGGACGCCTGTCGGTGGCCGGGCTGGTCGCCATGCGGCCCGGCTCGCGGACCCGCCTGTGCCACCGGCTGATCGCCCACCCGGCGGGCAAGGGTAAGCGCCGCAGCATGAGCGAGCGCGACTTCATCGCGCTGATCGACGGCGCCCATCAGCTCGTCAAGGCACCGATCGTCCTGGTGTGGGACCGGCTGAACACGCATGTCTCCCGCAGGATGCGGAAGTTGATCGACGAACGGGAATGGCTGACGGTATTCCTGCTGCCGGCCTACTCACCCGATCTGAACCCGGTCGAGTGGGTGTGGGCACACGTCAAACGCAGCCTGGCCAACCTCGCCGTCGTGGCCCTGGACCGCCTCGAGGCACTCGTCCGCAACCGGCTCAAGCGCCTCCAGTACCGGCCCGACACCCTCGACGGCTTCATCGCCGGAACCGGCCTCACCCTCGATGACCCAACATCACCCTGACGAGCCGAGGTCAGTAGAAGCCGTCGATGTACTCGAAGAGTGCGAGGTTGGCTTCGGCCCTGGTGGTGAAGGTGCGGCCGCGGATGCCCTCGGTTTTGATCGTGGACCACAGGTTCTTGGCGAGGGCGTTGTCGAAGCTGTCGCCGATCGATCCCATAGATGCCTCAATGCCCGCTCTGAGCGGGCGTGTTGTGAGTTTGATGGACGTGTATTGACAGCCGTGATCGGCGTGGTGAATGAGTGTGCCGGGCTCGACCTCGCGGGATGCGAGCGCGTACTCCAGCACGGTGAGCACCAGGTCCGCGTCGGCGTGGGCGGAGGTCTCCCAGGCGACCACCCGGCGGGAGAAGGCGTCGCGGATCGCGGAGAGCCACAGGGGCCCCTCGCCGGTGGGGATCATGGTCAGGTCGGTGACCCACAACCGGTTCGGTGCCGGCGCGGTGAAGTCCCTGCCCACCAGGTCCGGGGCCAAGGTAGCCTTCGGATCCCGGCGCGTGAACCCCTTGCGCCGAGGGCTCACGCCCGCCAGACCGTCCTCGCGCATCAGGCGCTCGACCCGCTTGCGGCCGACGTGGACGCCCTTGCGTTTGAGGACGGCGTGTACACGGGGAGAGCCGTAGATCCCACCGGAGTCCGTGTGAATCTTGCGGATCTGCTCGGTCAGCTCGACGTCGCGACGTTTGCGCTCGCACGGTTCCCTCTCGGCTCGACGCCAGCGGTAGTAGGTGGCGGAAAGGACGGAGATCTCCCGGAGTACGGGCTCGACCCCCAGATGCGGATGCTCATCGATGAGCTCCATCACCTGGGCCGGGTCGGGTCGAGCTGGCCGGCGAAAAAAGCGCTGGCGGTCCGCAGGATCTCATTCGCGCGGCGCAGTTCCTTCACCTCCCGCCGCAACTGCGCAAGCTCTTCCTTCTCCTCGGTGGTCAGCGGGTCCTCCCGCTCACCACGGTCAGCCTCGGCCTGACGGATCCAGCCCCGCAAGGCTTCGGGATGCACACCGAGATCGACAGCCAGACGCTTGATCTGCGGCTTCGGATCCGCGGTGCAATACATCCGCACCGCACGCTCACGCAACTCCAACGGATATTTTCTCGGGGCAGCCATGCTCGAAGGTCCTCTCATGAAACCCATCTGACCCCACGTCAACTCCCTCCGCATCTCGGGGGAACCTCAATTTTGATCTTGTTGTTGTGGCCTTCGACGGCGCCGGAGCTGTAGTGGAGGCTGAGGCCGGCGACGACGGCGTCGAGGTCTTGGCCGAGGCCGGTGACGAAGGTGTGCAGGGCGGGCAGGTCGTCGGCCTGGACGCTCGTGATCCACTGGTTCAGGTCCCGACCCTGACGGTTGTTCATGAGCTCGGCGAACGCGCGGACGTGGTGGGCGGTGCGGTCGAGTGCGGGGCAGCGGACGAGGATCGCCTTGAGCTGCTGGGCCTGGTCATCGGTGAGACGGTCGGGATGGCGGGTGAGCCAGCTGGTCACGTCCCGCACGGACGGCGCCTTGCGGGGGGGCGTGCGGGAAGTTCTCGCGGAGCATGGCCACGTAGACCTTCACGACGTTCTCACCACCGGGGTAGCCGCGCTCGCGTACTTCCTCGAAGAGGCGGCGGGCGACGGTGCAGCCCTCCGCTCACCGCTGGTGCAGGTAGGGCTTGTAGGGGTCGAGGATGCTGGCCCGGCCGGCCCACCGGCCGACCAAGAGCTCGTCCGCGCTCGCCGCATTGGCGAAGCGACGGACGGTATTGCGGGCCAGTTCAAGCTGACGGGCGATCGCGCGCAGTCCAACGCCCTGGTCGAGGAGGGCGTTGAGGTGCCTCGAGGTTTCCGGACAGGCGTCCAATAGGATCGCCTGGAACAGGGAACGAGGAACAAGCAGTGGCACCGAGAAAGTACTCCCCGGAGTTCCGTGAGGAAGCCGTCCGGATTGCCTTGAGTTCGAGCAAGACGGTCACCGAGGTCGGCCGGGAACTCGAGATAAATCCGGAGACGCTCCGTGGCTGGATGAAGAAGCACCAGAAGCGGAATGAGTTGCCCGCCGATGCCGGCCTGCCCGTCAGTGAGCGTGCGCGACTGAAAGAGCTGGAACGGCGCAACCACGAGCTCGAGATGGAGAACGCCTTCCTGACAAAAAGCCGCAGCGTACTTCGCGAAGGATCCCCGGTAGCGAGCAAGTACGAGTTCATCGATGAGATGCGACTTGATACGGCGGAGTACGTCTACAGCGTCGAGTTCATGTGCAGCAGACTCGGCGTTTGCAGATCCGGCTACTACGAATGGCGCGACCGTCCAGAATCCGCAACAGCCAAGCGGCGCGAGGAACTGAAAATGCTCATCAAGAAGGCATTCGAGGAATCCGACAGCACCTATGGCTACCGGCGCGTCCACGCCCAGCTGGCCCGCTGGGGCCGCGCCGTCGGCCCGGAGCTGGTCCGCCGCCTCATGCGCGAGATGGGCCTGGAACCCTGCCAGCCGAGGCCGAATCGTTTCGGCCTCACCCAAGCCACGGCCAGCCTGGTGCCAGACCTTGTCGGCCGCGACTTCACCGCCGACACACCCGGCGAAAAACTTGTCGGCGACATCACCTACATACCGACGACAGAGGGCTGGCTTTATCTCGCGACCATTATCGACTGCTGCAGCAAGGAAGTTATCGGCTACGCAATGGATGACCACTACCGGACGCCGCTCATCGTCCGGGCTATCCGTAACGCGGCACGAAACCGCAAGCTCACCAAGGGCGCGATATTTCATAGCGATCGCGGCAGCAACTCCATGTCCACCGAGTTCGCAGATGTCCTCAAGAAGCTTCAACTCCGAAAGTCCGCCGGGCGCACGGGGATCTGTTTCGACAACGCGATGGCCGAATCATTCTTCGGAGTCCTCAAGAACTAACGCGTATCGCGCGTCACGTACTTGACCCGCGAGGCCGCACGACAGGACATCACTCGATACATAGAATAGAAGCTGCGAATAGCCGCGTGAAATAGACCGCCAGACGACTGTCCGGAAAACGCGAGGCCCCTCAGGTTGCCGCCGACGGCCTTCTCATGCTTCTCGTGGCCGAGATGGTCGGCGAACTCGCCTTTGAGGGCGGACGCGAG
Organism: Streptomyces sp. WZ-12; assembly: GCF_028898845.1. Classification (NCBI taxonomy): domain Bacteria; kingdom Bacillati; phylum Actinomycetota; class Actinomycetes; order Kitasatosporales; family Streptomycetaceae; genus Streptomyces; species Streptomyces sp. WZ-12. Next base: position 232,637 of record NZ_CP118575.1, read on the forward strand.
GATCTTCTTCGTGAGCTGCAGCAGCCCGCCCTGGCCTGTCAGCCGGATCCCGTCGGCCTTCGCACGGTCCACCAGCTGGCTGATCAGCTGGTCGTCCAGAGCATCCGGAGCCCCCGCGGGCTTCACTTCCTCGACGGCCTCACCCGAGATGATCACGCCTGTCATCAGGTGTTACTTCCTGCTCGAAGATCCACCGTAGACCGTACAGCCCCGGCTCTCTGACGAAGCCCTCGTGGTCGCCACCCGCTGCTTGGCAGCGGCTGAGATCGGGGGGATATTATAGAGAGCTGACTCAACGAGTGTTCATCCGGTCTGCCATGAGCAGTGGAACACCGAGCGCGTGTCAACTCACGGCCAGTGTTTATCCGGCAACTGGCCGTCAGACTGCGGAATTCCCGGACGCGGGAGCGCCACCGATGACCTACCTCTTCCGAATGACCTGACCTGTCAGGAGCCGATCCAGCTGGGTTTCTATTGCCGACGTCTATACCATCGGAGGTTGGACCTGTCAAAGAGGAAGAATCGAGCAAAGGGCATGTCACTGTCGGCTGAGGCATCATGAAGAAGACAGTCTCCGTCTCCAGTCTTGCCCACCGATAATACACTCCTCTGTTCTTGACGCCGGGACGTTTATTCACAGCCCCCGGATCGGACCCGCCTACAGGCCCGTAGCCTGTGGAAGCATTGCAGGTGACGTTCGTTATGAATAAGCCTCTGGCCGTGTCCACACGATCGGCCCTAACAACAACGCTACTGGCGACGAACAGACCATCACTGGCCTCGGGCCTGCTGGTAACTCCGCTCTATCCTCCCGATAACTTAGGGGGAACTCATGTGTACCTTTCCTGATTCTGCCTCTTACTGGCTTGAATACCTACCAAGAGTGGAAGACACGCCCGAGCGCACGCGCCTGGTCGACTACGAGATCCTGGAGCTGGCAACGCTATTCCGAGCAGGGCATACCACCTCTGTGGAAGTGACGCAGGAATACCTGAGGCGGATCGACGAGTTCAACGGCCCTTTTGAAACCTACGACGAAAATGGCGGCTATAACGCGTTCGTCCGGGTCGACCACGACGCCGCACTACAGCAAGCCACAGACGCAGATGCCCGCCTGCGTGACGATCCGCAGGCTCCGCTGCTGTGCGGCATCCCTGTGGGAGCCAAGGACTCCATCGCTATCCAGGGCATGGAAGCTAAGAACGGCACTCACCTCTTCGACGGCAACCTCGCGGACAAAGATGCGGCTGCAGTAGCAGCCTTGCGGAGCGATGGCGCAGTGGTGCTGGGCCACACAATCGCCTCGGAGTTCTCTACCCACACCACAGGCACATTCGCGGGCAACGCCTGGGACCCGCGCTACATCCCCGGTGGCTCGAGCCAAGGTTCAGGCGTCGCTCCGATAGCACGCCTGGCGGCAGCAGCGATCGGCGTCGAAACCGGTGGTTCGATCGTCACCCCGGCCGCCTGCAACGGTGTCAGCGCGATCAAACCGACTCTGGGACTGGTATCCGAAAGCGGCGTGATGCAGGGATCGCCTGGTATGGATGTTGCTGGCCCCATGGCACGCTCCATGCGTGACGCATCACTGCTGCTGAACGCAATGACTCGGTTCGACCAGCGAAACAATCCCGCCACCCTCGGCCCAGCACCGACGTACCCTCTAAAGCCGCAAGAAGCAGGAGAGCCTCTTGCCGGACTGCATATCGGCATCCCCCAGAGCGACTGGATGGGGGGAACCTCCGTTGGCCCCGGACGGCGACCACCTGCCGACACCTACGACACTGACTACCGCACCGCGTTCGAACGATGCAAAGAAGAGCTGCGGGCCCTGGGCGCCGAGGTATATGAGTTCGAGGGGCTCGATCTGAGCGACCCCGACCACGACCCGTTCTCCAACGGCGAGTTGCAAGAGATCGACGGCATGCTGTTCACTGCTGCGCTGGCCAACCGAGGCCTCAACCAACGACGTTTGCGTCAGTTGGAAGCCGTGCGCGCATTTGCTGAAACCCGGCCGAACGGTCAGGAGCTCATCTATAAATACGCAATCGATTTCCTGATTCCGCGATATGCGCAACTATCATTCGCAACGCAACTGGCTAGTGAGCGTCGCCGCCGACTGCTGTGCGACGGCTACCAAGCTGCCTTAGAACAGGCAGATGTAGACTTCATGTTAGTTCTTCCGCTGGGGGCTCACATTCCAGTTCGCTTCCAGCCAGAAAACCCAAACTATGAACCCTCACACACTAATCAGCGCGCATTTTACTCCCACCCGAATCTTATGGGATGGCCGATGGTTACCTTCCCGATCGGGTTGGGGAATAGCCTTCCCCTGCCAATCACCGCGGCCTTCTGGGGCCCACGCTTTAGCGAACCCTTACTGACCCAGGCAACGATCGACTACCAGCATCACTATCCCGACTACCACCACCTCGCCCCGCCAGATCCGTTATTCGGTCCAGCTACGAAGAGGCCTCCTCAACAACCGCGTGTGGGGCCGCTCACCTCGATGACCACCGCAGATCCACTGGGATGGGAGCTGACTACGATGGCGGCAATGCTCCAGTGAACGCTTCTCATCCTGCGGCACGCGGGTGATGACGGGTCCGTGACGTGGCAGGCCTCCTGGTCGTTCCGTTGCCGATCTCACTCATCAACGTCCGGACGCAGGAGCCCTATTGGTCCCGTATCGTGCCATGCTCGATGTCCCGCACGAGGTCGTTGAGCACGTCTCGAGGCTGGTCTACGCCCGAAGGTGTGAGCTAAACGCCCGCTGGCGCAGGCTCGGCTGCTTCCGCCAAGCCCTCCTCGCCCTGGTACTGCAGGAATGACCTTCCCCTCGTAGTGTGGAGGCGTGGCTGAAGGGGAAGTTGAGGATCATGGGTGGGAAGCGACGGTCGTATGACGCGCCGTTTCGTGAGGGTGCGGTGCGGATCGTGCTGGAGACCGGGAAGCCGGCCGCAGAGGTTGCGCGGGACCTGGGCGTGCACAGTCAGCTGCCGTCCGTACTGGGTGGAGCGGGTGCACTGATCGCGCACGGGGCAGGGTGCGCAAATGGCGGTCGCGAAGCGGATGCGGAGCGCGTCCCGGCCGTTGTTGTCCACACCTTGTGTCCAGTGCCTGCTCGTGGCGCCGGTCGGGCAGACGGCCTGCCTGGCCTGCCAGTCGATGGCGAAGGCGGTCTTACCGAAGCCGCCGCCCCGGCTGCCTGCAGGGTGTTGTTCGACCGGGCCGGCCCGGTGACTGTGACGCCACGGGAGACCGGTGCGGTCAGCAGCAGCTCGGCAGAGGTGTATCCTCTCGGTGTGAGGTCTCAGGAGATGCTTGACCGTTTGTGCTCTGGACATGGTTGACACGTTCGGCTGAATGCCCGTGATCTCCCGTCCCCTTGCGGGGCAGGAGTGCTTCCGTAAGTGGTCGTGGATGTACAGCAGTTGGCCGAGTACCGCTACCGGGCCGTGCGCGAGGTGCTCGGTGGGTCTCCGGTCGCCACGGTCCCGTCCCGGCTGCGACCTGAGGACATCGCCTACCTGACCATGCGCTACGGCGCCCGGCCGGCCGGTCCCGAGCCCACATCCCCCGCCCTGCCCCGGGCCCGCGGCGGAACGGCCATCCTCGCCGCCGGCGAACCGATCGAGGTCGAACGCAAGGTCCTGCGGGACGGCATCGTCTGTCTGGCCGGCGGTCGCTACAGGTCGGCTTTGCCCTGGCTGGACGCACGATCACCCTCCGGCTCGACGGGCACCTCATGCATGCCATCGCCGACAACGCCCTGATGGGAACGTGGCCCTGCCCCGTTCCAGCCAACCGCCTGGAGCAGACCCACGGGGCTCGGACAGCGGCTTCCCCGCTACCCCCTCCGCCCCTGCCGACCGGTGCCATCCAAGCCCAGCGCAAGGTGCATGCGAGCGGCCGCTTCCAGATCAACGGGCAGTTCATCAAGCTCGGCCCCCGGCATGCCGGAAAGATCGTCACCGTCGTCATCGAGGACACCCACTACCGGATCCTGCACGGAGAGGACGAACTCGCCGTCAGGCCCCGCAAGAACCTCGGACCGATCACCAGGCTCTACGTCAAAGGCATGGGCACCCAGAAGGACCGTCAAGGATCTCCTGACAACAAACCGTCAGGGAAGTCCTGAGACCTCACACCGACATATCCGGCATCCACCAGGTGCTCCGCCGGCAAGTGTTCAAATCTCGGTCAAACCCGGAGCGGTTCAGTTCTTGCCATCACGGGGCTGGTTGCCCGGCGCAAGACCTGCCTGGTAGGCGAGGATGGCGGCCTGCGTCCGGTTCTCGAGCCCCAGGTGTGTCAGCATGCGCGACGCATACGTTTTGACACTGGCGAGGGAAAGGTGGAGTTCCGCAGCGATCCTCTGGTTGGTGTAACCGGCGCCGATGAGGGCGAGGACGGCACGTTCGCCGTCCTTCAGCGAATCGATCTTCTCCTGGAGGCCGCTGGAACTCGTTGGTTTCCTCGCATGGGCTCGGCTCACCAGCTTGGCCGTGATCTCCGGTGACATCACCGTGCCGCCCATCGCCACCATCCTCACTGCAGTGACCAGTTCCTCGGACCTGAGGTCCTTCAGCAGGAAGCCTGAGGCACCCGCGTTGAGGGCCTCGATCACCAGATCGTCGGTGTTGAACGTGGTCAGGGCCAGCACCTTCGGGGGGCTTTCGAGCCGCATCAGCTTGATGGTGGCCTCGACACCGCCGATGCGCGGCATACGGAGCTCCATGATGACGACATCGGGCTGGTGCTCCTGGGTTGCGCTGACCGCCTCTACCCCGTCTGCCGCCTCCCCGACGACGACGAACTGGTCGTCCGCCTCTAGAACGGAACGCAGCCCAGAACGGATGAGGCTCTGGTCATCGACAATCAGAACGCGGATGGCCATGGGTCTTCCTTCATTGTGGCAAGGGGCGTACTCACCCTGAAAGTCCACCCTTGGGTCGACGACGTGCCATGAGGCACGAGATGCAGGGTTGCGGCCCGAGTTTCCGGGGTGAGGGCTTCGGCAGCAGCGCGGTTCCGCTGCCCTGATGGTGCTGTGCGCCTATGGGTGGCTTCGTTGAATGGATGGGCAGAGCCCTGCCGGGTCCGAGCAGGAGATCCCGGAGCTCTTCGCGGGCTGCGGCAAGCGTGTCAGTGCCTTGGATTTGATCGCTTCGGTGCGTGTCAAGTCAAATGAGACGTGTGTGACGTCATGAGGCTTGTGGTTGAGGTTGCTGGCGTTTGGCGGGGTTGTTGATCCATGCTTGCGTTGGGATCTGGGGGGGCGCAGGGTGAAGCGTTCGGGGTGGCGCTCGTATGCCTCGGTCAGGGTGATGGCCCGTTGGTCGTGGACCTCGGCGGCGGTGCCGAAATGCGCCGAGGCGGGGGTGTGCAGGCCGATCCCGGAGTGCCGGTGCTCGTGGTTGTAGTAGCTGATGAACGCGTCGAACCAGTCCCGTGCGTGCGCGAGGGAATCGAACCTCTCGGGGAAGTCCGGTGCGTACTTCGCGGTCTTGAACTGGCTTTCGGAGTAGGGATTGTCGTTGCTCGTCTTCGGCCTTGAGTGGGACCGGGTGACGCCGAGGTCGATCAACGGCTGAGAGACCTTCTTCGAGGTCATCGAGGTGCCGCGATCCGCGTGCACGGTCTCGGGCACGATGCCGTTGCGGGTGATGGTCTCGCGGATCAGCTCCTCGGCGCGGTCGGCGGATTCGGCCCGCTCGACGGTGTGGCCGACCACATAGCGCGAGTAGATGTCGATGATCACATAGGCATGGAACCAGCTCCCTTTCTCCGGCCCGGCGAGCCTGGTGATGTCCCAGGTGAAGACCTGCGACGGTGCGGTGGCGACCAGCTCGGGCACCGTCTTGGCCGGATGGGTGGCCTGACGGCGTCGTTCACCGCTTTGCCCGGCCGCCCGAAGGATCCGGTACATGGTGCGGATGGAGCAGTGGTAGCGGCCTTCGTCCAGCTCGCGGGCCCAGATCTGCGCAGGCGCAAGTTCGGCATAGCGCGGGCTGTTCATCAACGCCAGCAAGGCGGTGCGCTCCTGGGTCGACAGTGCCGAGGCCGGTGTGGGCCTGGGATTCTTCGGTTTCGGCTCTGCCGGATGCAGCCAGCGGTGGTGGGTGGCCCGTGAACGGCCGGCCAGTCGGCACGCGGTCCGATGCCCACGTACTTCTTCAACTCCTCAACGAGCTCGGCGAGATGCTCGTCGAGGACGTGGTTCAGTCCGTGCTCTCGGAGAGTAGTTCCAAGAGCTTTACCCCTTTTCCCATCACCTCCAGCGCGGCGTCTCGCTTCTCCACCTCCCTCTCCAGACGCGCGATACGCCGCCGCAGCTTCCCGTTCTCGATCTCGGCTGCCGGCCTCTTCGGCCGCACGCCCGCCGTCCGCCGGTCGGCCAGGGCACCCAGAGCACTCGCATCCCGGGCGGCCCGCCACTCCTTGACATGGGAGTCGTACAGACGCTCACGCCGCAGCACAGCCCTCTTCTCCCCCTTCGCGGCGGCGTCGTACTCCTCAACGATCCGCAACTTGTACTCCGGACTGAAGGTACGGCGCCTCGGCCTGGCAGCCGGATCTATCACGGGAATGTTCTCGCTGGTCATACCGAGCTGGTCTCCTATCGCGCCCTATCAGGCTAACAAGACAAAACGAGGCGTTTCACACCACGCTGTCACAGAGGGCTTCGACGAGGTCGTCGAGTTGCAGCGCATTGGTGTTGAGGATTGCTGCGGCAGATACAGGGCCGCATTAAAGCCTTTGGACGCCGGCTGGAAAGACCTCGTCGAACGTTCCACCGCGCTGCACTCGGTGGGACGTTCCATCGAGGCTAGGTCGTTTCTGATGGCTCTTGCTGGGGTGGTGGATCAGTGCTCTGGCTGGGCAGTTGCGTCGTTTGGTGCGGCGACATGAGCTCACGGACGCGCAGTGGCAGAAGATTGAGGCTTTACTGCCCGCCAATGGCAAGCCTGGCCGGCAGTGGGCCGATCACCGCACAGTGATCAACGGGGTGCTGTTCAGAGCCCGTACCGGTGTTCCCTGGCCGGACCTGCCCGAACGGTACGGCCCCTGGCAGACCGTCTACGAACGCCACCGCCGTGAGGTTCCCCCGTCGTTCGGGAGGCGCTGATCAGCTGGTCAGGAGGGGTTGACGGGGTTTCAGGTTCGCTCGTTCGGCCGTTGCCTGCTCGGCGTAGTACTTCTCCTCGAATTCGATCGGGCTGAGGAAGCCGAGTCGTTCCTGGGTGCGGCGGGAGTTATAGAAGCCGTCTGTGTACTCGAAGAGCGCGAGGTTCGCCTCGGCACGTGTGGCGAAGACGCGGCCGCGCACGCACTCGGTCTTGATCAGCATCCACAGGTTCTCCGCGAGGGCGTTGTCGTAGCTGTCCCCGACGGAGCCCATGGACGCGTCAACTCCTGCCCGCATGTCAATCCCCTGGAAACGTGGAGGACTTCCTTATGCTGCTCGGTCTTCCTGGTGCGCCCGCATCCGGGCTTCGGTGATCGTCCGTTCGAACTCCACCGGGGGCAGTCCGCCGGCGGCGCTGTGCCTGCGGCGGGTGTTGAAGAAGTCCGTGATCCATGTGGCGATCTTCAGTCGGGCCCCGGCACGGGTGGCGAAGCGGTGCCGGTGGATGTATTCGACCTTGATCGAGGAGTGGAAGGATTCGGCGGCCGCGTTGTCCAGGGCCGAGCCCACGCGCCCCATGGACTGCACCACACCCAGCCGGTCACACAGGCTGTTGTACGTCTCGCTGGTGTATTCCGACCCGCGGTCCGAGTGGAAGATCACGCCGTCCACGGCGCCACCCCGTGTCGCGGCGGCCATCTGCAGCGACACGCTGACCAGGGCTGCATCGTGCCGCTCACCCATCGCGTAGCCGAGCACCCGGCGCGAGAACGCGTCATGGACGGAGGAGAGGTAGAGCTTGCCCTCGCCCGTTTCGATCTCCGTCATATCGCCCCACCACAACACGTCCGGGGCGATCGCGTCGAAGCGACGAAGCACCAGGTCACGGGCTGCTTTCCGCTTGCCCTGACGGGGCAGGTTCTTCCGTCGGCGCGGGGGTTTGCGGCCCTGGAGCCCGAGCTCGGCCAGCCCCTGGGCGACAGTGTTCACCGAGACCTGCCAGCCCTCGGCCCACAGGTCCAGCGTGATCCTCGGCGAACCGTACGTATTCCCCGACGCGTTGAAGAAGTGGGTGACCCTCTCGGCCAAAGCCGCGCGTCTGACCTCGCGTTTCGTCGGTTCCGACGGACGGCGGCACCACTTGTAGAACCAGGACTCGGACACCCCGAGCGCTCGGCAAGACACGGCGTGCGGGACGTGGTGCTCGGTCCGCTGGCCGGCGATGAAGCCCGCAACCGTCACTTCGTCGCCTCCTTCACCCAGAGGACCACGGAACGCTTGAGGACATCACGCTCCATGACCTTCCCCTCGTAGTGTGGAGGCGTGGCTGAAGGGGAAGTTGAGGATCATGGGTGGGAAGCGACGGTCGTATGACGCGCCGTTTCGTGAGGGTGCGGTGCGGATCGTGCTGGAGACCGGGAAGCCGGCCGCAGAGGTTGCGCGGGACCTGGGCGTGCACGAGGGCACGCTGCAGACCTGGGTCCACCGGGCCAAGGTCCGCGCGGCCGCGGAAGCATCGGGCGGTCTGAACGAGTCCGAACGCGGGGAACTGCGCCGGCTGCGTGAGGAGAACCGGCAGTTGCGCAAGGAGAACAGCGAGATCGGGATGGAGCGTGATGTCCTCAAGCGTTCCGTGGTCCTCTGGGTGAAGGAGGCGACGAAGTGACGGTTGCGGGCTTCATCGCCGGCCAGCGGACCGAGCACCACGTCCCGCACGCCGTGTCTTGCCGAGCGCTCGGGGTGTCCGAGTCCTGGTTCTACAAGTGGTGCCGCCGTCCGTCGGAACCGACGAAACGCGAGGTCAGACGCGCGGCTTTGGCCGAGAGGGTCACCCACTTCTTCAACGCGTCGGGGAATACGTACGGTTCGCCGAGGATCACGCTGGACCTGTGGGCCGAGGGCTGGCAGGTCTCGGTGAACACTGTCGCCCAGGTGCTGGCCGAGCTCGGGCTCCAGGGCCGCAAACCCCCGCGCCGACGGAAGAACCTGACCCGTCAGGGCAAGCGGAAAGCAGCCCGTGACCTGGTGCTTCGTCGCTTCGACGCGATCGCCCCGGACGTGTTGTGGTGGGGCGATATGACGGAGATCGAAACGGGCGAGGGCAAGCTCTACCTCTCCTCCGTCCATGACGCGTTCTCGCGCCGGGTGCTCGGCTACGCGATGGGTGAGCGGCACGATGCAGCCCTGGTCAGCGTGTCGCTGCAGATGGCCGCCGCGACACGGGGTGGCGCCGTGGACGGCGTGATCTTCCACTCGGACCGCGGGTCGGAATACACCAGCGAGACGTACAACAGCCTGTGTGACCGGCTGGGTGTGGTGCAGTCCATGGGGCGCGTGGGCTCGGCCCTGGACAACGCGGCCGCCGAATCCTTCCACTCCTCGATCAAGGTCGAATACATCCACCGGCACCGCTTCGCCACCCGTGCCGGGGCCCGACTGAAGATCGCCACATGGATCACGGACTTCTTCAACACCCGCCGCAGGCACAGCGCCGCCGGCGGACTGCCCCCGGTGGAGTTCGAACGGACGATCACCGAAGCCCGGATGCGGGCGCACCAGGAAGACCGAGCAGCATAAGGAAGTCCTCCACGTTTCCAGGGGATTGACACTTCAATCGCTCACACACCGTGATGATGTGATGGGTCCGTGCTGCGGTGATGTCCACGGTCCGGCCGGGCAGTGCGGGCGAATACCAGATCACCTCTCCAGCCGGATCGGTGACGGCCTGGATGTTCACACCGTGGCGTCTGGCCTTGCCGGAGTAGTTGCGTTGGCCGTCGCCGACCCGGTCGCACTCGGCGATGGTGCCGTCCACCAGGACGTATTCCGGCTTGGCTTTCCGTAGCGCCCCGGTCAGGGACGGTGCCCGGCCTGCGAGGAGCGCCGTCACGCTGTGCACGTAGGCGTGGGCGGTGGCTTCGCTGATCCCGAAACCAGCGGCGATCTTCGCGAGGGTGGTGTGCTCCCGCAGGTAGACCAGCGCCACCAGGGCCCGTCCCGACGGGCGGAGCTTGCAGCGGCGGTCACCCTCCTGGGTGACGATGAGCATGGTGACCCACTCCACGAGCGTGTGCGGTAGGTCCAGTGCGCAAGGATAGGTAACCAACGAGGCTCTCTGGCTGGCGAGTTGAGACGTGAGACATCTTGCTCAACAGTCCGAGGGCCTCGCCTGTCACGGGTTGACCTCTGTCACCCGATCAGTGGCAGGGCTGAAGAAGCTCACTCTATTTTCGTGTCAGACCCACGAGGGGAAGGCCATCGGTGTGTGGGGGTGGTGAAGTGGATGGTGATGGTGAGGCCGCCGTCGGGGTTGGCTTCGGCTGTCACGTGGGCTTGGTGCGCTTGGGCGATGTTGGCCACGATGGACAGGCCGAGGCCGGCGCCTTCACCGGTGGCTTTGCGGCGTTCGGCAAGTCGGTGGAAGGGCTCGAAGAGGCGGGGCACAACGTCGGCCGGGATGACGGGGCCAGTGTTGGCGACGGTCAGGTTCTCGGGGCTGGTGCGGATGGTGACGTGTCCGGTGGGGTGGTTGTAGCGCACGGCGTTGTCGATGAGGTTGTGTACGAGTTGTTCGAGCAGGATCGGGTCGCCTTCGATGTGCAGGGGCTGGGTCTGAAGGTCGAGGGCGACTTGGTGGTCACGGGCTGTGGGGGCTGTGTGGTGGCATACCTGCGTGGTGATTTGATCCAGGCGTACCGGGTCGTGGCGTTCGAGGCCGCGGTCGGATGTGGCGAGCAGGAGCAGGCCGTCGATGAGGTGGGTGCTGTGTTCGCTGATGCGGATCAGTTCCTGGCGGATGTCGGCGATGTGGTCGGGGCCGGGGGTGCCGGCGAGGCCGATCTCGGCTGCGGCCCGTTGCTGGGCCAAGGGGGTGCGCAGTTCGTGTGCGGCGTTGGCGGCGAAGCGGCGTTGTGCGGTGATGAGTTGTTCCATGCGGTCGAGCATGTCGTCGAAGGTGTCGGCGAGGCGTTTGAGTTCTCCGGGCGGTGCGTCGAGGGCGATGCGTTCGTGGAGGGTGGCGCTGGACAGTTGCCGGGCTTGTTCGGTGATGGCAGCGACGGGGCGCAGGATGCGGCCGGAGATCCACCAGGACAGGGCGATGGAGAGGGCGGCGAAGACGGCAAGTGCGATCAGGCAGACGGTCAGCAGCTGGTGCAGGGCGGTTTGTTCGATGGTGGCGGCGAGGTTTTCTGCGGAGCCGTGGCGGTGGACTCGCGTGGGTGACGGTCCCGTGGGAGGGGGCGCCGTGTCGTTGACGACGTCGGCTGTGGTGATCGCCCCGTAGATCTTGTTGTAGAAGCCTCGGCGCAGGAGCACGTACACCAGGGTGATCAGGCCGCCCTGAGCAAGGAGGAGCAGTGTGGCGTACAGGGCGGTGAGCCGCAGTCGTTCGGCTGCCTGGTGTTGTCGGCGTTTCATGGTCCGTCCTGGGGGGCGGCGGTGATGCGGTAGCCGGCGCCGGGGACGGTTTCGATCACCGGTGGGTCGCCGAGTTTGGTGCGTAGGCGGCTGAGGGTGACGCGGACGGCGGCGCTGTCGTAGCCGATGCCCTCCTGCCAGACCTCTTCGATCAGGTCCTCGCGGCTGACGGCGGCGCCTTCGGCTCGCATGAGGGTTTCCAGGACGGCGAATTCCTTGGGGGTGAGTTGCAGGGGGCGGCCTGTGCGGGTGGCGTGGCGGGCGGTGGTGTCCAGGCGGATCCCCGCGCGCTGGAGGACGGGGGGCAGTGCCGGGCGTGCGCGTCGGCCGAGGGCCAGCACGCGGGCGAGGAGTTCCTCGTAGGCGAAGGGTTTGCTGAGGTAGTCGTCAGCGCCCAGGCCAAAGCCGGCGACCTTCTCGTGCAGGGCTGTGGAGGCGGTGAGCATGAGGATGCGGGTGAGCAGCCCCTGGGCGATCACGCGGCGGCACACTTCGTCGCCGTGCAGTCCGGGCAGGTCCCGGTCCAGGATCATCACGTCGTAGGCGGCGAAGGTGAGCTTGTCCATGGCCTGAAGGCCGTCTGGGGCGACGTCGACGGCCAGGTGTTCCCGGCGGAGTCCGTCGGCGATCATCCGGGCCAGGAACGCATCGTCTTCCACCACGAGTACGCGCATATCACCTTTTGTACCCGAGGCCGGTGTTTCTGCGGCGCAACAGGTCCTGTTCGGGAACGGAAACGTCTGCTTCCTCCAAGCTGCATGGAGCGCCGCGCAGTCAGGGATTGCTACGTGGTGCGTCATACCTCACTCGGCCTGGACCTGGGAGATTTCCGTGAAGAAGACGTATCGGATGCAGGTGGTGTCGGCGGCGGTGATGTTCGCCTTTGCCTTGTTCGCCACTGGCTGCTCAAGCGGGGGTGAGGAGGGAAAGGGCAGTGGCTCGCAGGGGCAGGACGCCGGTGCCGAGCAGGCCAAGCAGATGGACTGCCTGCGCAGCAAGGGTGTGCAGGTGGCTGATGGCGGCGACGGCCTGGGTGGTATCAACTGGGGCGACATCTCCGAGGACGAGAGGGCTAGAATCAGCCGGGAGTGCAAGATCGAGGACTCGTCCGGCCCAGGCACATCGGGCTCGGACAGCGGCATGTCCCAGGCCGACAAGGACAAGTTCCTCGAGATCGCCAAGTGCATGCGCAAGGAGGGCATCGATGTCCCCGATCCGAAGTTTGCCGGCGGCGGTGTGATGCTGGGTGGGAAGGGCGACTCGGACAAGCCCGGATACAAGGATGCGCTGGACAAGTGCTCCGCGAAGGTCGGCATCAAGTGACGCGGCGCCGGAAGGTGCTCATCGGCGTCGCGGCGGCCACGCTTGCCGCTGCCGGGGCGGTGACGGCGGTCTCGCTTGTCGGCGACCACGCTATGCCCAGCACGTATGAGCAGACCGGAGGGCCCCAGGCCCTTGGTGACGTCACCAGGGGCGACCTGAACGCCGCCGTGCGGGCGCAGGGCCGGCTCGCCTACGCGGGCAGCCGCAAGGTGAACGCGGGGCAAGGCGGGGTGCTGACCTGGCTACCCAAGGCCGGCGCGCAGGTCGGACGGGGCGAGAAACTGTACGAGGTGGATGCCAGGGGCGTGTACCTGATGTACGGGGACAAGCCCATGTACCGCGTCATGAAGCCCGGGGACAAAGGCGAGGACGTGCGCCAGCTCAAGCAGAACCTCAAGGCCCTCGGCTACGGCAACCAGCTCACCGCAGATACCACCTACACACCTGGTACGGCCCTTGCCGTGAACGAGTGGCAGAAGGACAGGGGCCTGAAGCAGACTGGGACGATCAGCGCCGCACAGATGGTGTTCGCCCCCGACTCCCTGCGCGTAGGCACACAGCAGGCCGCCCTCGGCGATCGGCTCGAGCCCGGCAAGCAGGTCTATACGGCTTCCGGGGCCCAGCGGATCGTGGAAGTCGACCTCAAGGAGTCCGATGCGGGGCAGCGCAAGGTGGGCGACAAGGTCAGCGTCCAGCTGCCCGACGGCACCAAGACGGACGGGAAGATTTCCTCCGTCGGCGACCCCGCCGCTGGCCAGGAACCGGGGCAGGGCCCGGGCGGGGACGGCTCCGGCGGCCAGGACAGCGGCGGGAACGGATCCGGCGGTTCCAAGGACTCCAAGATCAAAGTGACCATCGAGTTCGCTCCCCCGGGCGAGGCCAAAGGCGCCGACCAGGCCCCGGTCACCGTCTTCATGAACGGCGAGCACCGCACCGATGTGCTATCGGTGCCCGTCGAAGCCCTCATCGCGCTGCCCGGCAAGGGCTTTGGGGTCCAAGCCATCGAGGACGGCAAGGTCCGCGATGTCCCGGTCCAGCTGGGCTTGTTCGCCGACGGCCGGGTCGAGATCACCGGCAAGGGCATCAACGAGGGCATCAAGGTGGTCATACCCAAGTGACACACGAGACGCACGCCATGCACGCAGCGCCCGAAACATGCGAAACCATCCATCCGGCCGAACCAACTACGAAGGAAACGGTCGTCGCCCTCCGCGGCGTCGCCAAGGAATACCCCGGCGGGGTGACAGCCCTCCGTGGGGTGGACCTTACGATCGGCGGCGGAGAGCTGCTGGCCATCGTTGGCCCTTCCGGTTCCGGCAAGTCCACGCTGCTGCACATCATCGGCACCCTCGACCAACCCACCAGGGGCACGGTCATCCTGGCGGGGCACGACGTGGGCAGCCTGCCGGACCGGAACCTGTCGGCGCTGCGCGCCCAGCACGTGGGCTTCGTCTTCCAGGCCTTCCACCTCGTGCCGGGCACCAGCGCGCTCACCAACGTGACCGAAGGACTGCGCTACTCGGGCCTCTCGCGCGCCGAGCGCAAGCGGCGCGCAGCCGAAGCACTCGGCCGGGTAGGCCTCGGCGACCGGATGCACCACCGGCCCCACGAACTGTCCGGCGGCCAGAAACAGCGTGTCGCCATCGCACGCGCCGTCGCCGGCGAACCCGACGTGCTACTCGCCGACGAACCGACCGGAGCCCTCGACTCGGCCTCCGGCGAGGCAGTGATGGAACTACTGCACGAACTCCATATGCAAGGCGCCACTATCGCCGTCATCACCCACGACCAGGAACTCGCCGCCTCTCTACCCCGCCGAGTCGCCATCCGCGACGGACACGTCGTCGAGGACACTCACGCAACCCGACCGACAGGTGCACCATGACGACGCCGACGCAAGAACACACTCGGCTGCACCCGGCCCGCCTCACCTTCCCAGACGTGGCCGAGACCGGCTCCGCCGGTCTGCGCGGCCGCCCGATGCGTGTGGTCCTCTCGGCTCTAGGCATCGCCATCGGCATCGCAACCATGATCGCCGTCGTCGGCATCTCCTCCTCATCCAAAGCCAAACTCCTGGCCGACCTCGACAAACTCGGCACCAACATGCTCGTCGTCACACCCGGCCAGTCCTACTCCGACGGCAAACCCCAACTGCCCAAGAAATCCCCCGAGATGATCGCAAGGATCGACGGAGTGGAAGACGTCGGCGCATCCGCCTCACTCGACGGCCTACACATCTACCGCTCCGAACACATCCCCGCCACACAAACCAGCGGCCTGACCGTGCAAGCCGCCGGAGAAACCCTCCTCCAGACCGTACGCGGCTCCATAGTCTCCGGCACCTGGCTGAACAACGCCAACAGCCGCTACCCGGCCCTCGTCCTCGGCGACCTCGCCGCCCAGCGCCTCGGCGTGAGCGGACCCGGCCAGCAGGTCTACATCAATGGCCAGTACTTCACCGTTATCGGCGTTATGGGCCCCCTACCCCTCGTCGAGGACCTGCGCACCTCCGCCCTCGTCGGCTGGGATGCGGCGAAGGAACTGCTCGGCTTCGACGGCCACCCCACCTCCGTCTACGAACGCTCCGCCGACAGCGACGTCGAACACGTCCGCGACCTGCTCGCCAGGACCACCAGCCCCCAAGCGCCGCACGAAGTCAAGGTCTCCAACCCCTCCGATGCCCTCGCAGCCAAAGCCGCCTCCGAAGGCGCCTTCACCAAACTCCTCCTCGGACTCGGCGGCGTCGCCCTCCTCGTCGGCGGCGTCGGCGTCGCCAACACCATGATCATCTCAGTGCTCGAACGCCGCCACGAAATCGGACTGCGCCGCTCCCTCGGCGCCACCCGCGGCCAGATCCGGCTGCAGTTCGTCACCGAATCCCTGCTCCTGTCCGGCCTCGGCGGAATCGTCGGCATCGCCCTCGGCTCCCTCGCCACCTGGATCTACGCCACCACCAGCGCCACCCCCTGGCTGGTACCGCCCATCGCCATGGCCGCAGGATTCGCGGCTACCTTGCTCATCGGATCACTCGCCGGCCTCTACCCCGCCGTACGCGCCGCACGACTCTCCCCCACACTCGCCCTCCACACCACATAACGACGTTGTCGACGAGTAACGGGTTGACCCGCGATTGATGATCTTGGTCACGTGTGGGGACATGAGGAGGGTCACGGGAGTTGTCCTGAGTGTGATGATCCGCCAGGCCCGTGTAGCTATCTCCCATCCCGCCTTCTGCGGTGTCCCGGAGCAGTTCCTGGGTGAGTTGGTGGCCGAGCTCGCGCCGCGCTGGGAGGCGCGGTGCGGGCGCTATCGGGTTGTTGTGGGTGGCGTGAGGTGATCTTGATGTTGGGTCGTTGTGGGAGGGGTCGGTCGTGGGGTCCGAGGGGGCGTCGTCGTACAAGGGGTACTGCTTCCCGGCCGAGGTGATCGCTCACGCGGTGTGGCTGTATCACCGTTTTCCGCTCTCGTACCGGGAGGTCGAGGAGCTCCTCTTCGAGCGTGGCGTCGTCGTCTCGTACGAGTCGATCCGCGCCTGGTGCACCACGTTCGGCCCGGCCTACGCCAGACAACTGCGTCGCCGCCGGCCTCGCCCGGGCGACAAGTGGCGGGGATGTCAACTGGCTCTGTTCCGTAGTCGGTGGTGACGCTGGGTTCTGCTTATGGGAGGAGGATGCGGTGGCGGAGGAGGGCGAAGCCTGCTCGTCCGTGCATCTGCCTCATGATCCTCTTGGTGCGGGTGTTGACGCCCTCGGTGCGTCCGTTGTGGTAGGGCAGGGTGAGGCCGGCGTCCACGGCGGCGCGGTCGAGTTCAAGGCCGTTGCAGAAGGTCTGCAGGTGGGGCAGGTCGGCGGCCCGGACTGCGGTGATCCATTCGGTGAGCCGGGCGTCGTTGCCCGCGGCCGGGGCCAGCAGCTCGGCGAACTCGCGGACGAGCCGGGCGAGTTCGGTCATCTCAGGACAAGCAGCGGTGAGAGCTTCCAGGAGGGTGGTCTCCTTGGTGCGCAGGTGTTCAGGGCGGGTGAGCAGGAGTCGGGTGGCGCGTCGCGGGGTGGTGACCGGGCGGTCGCCTTCGGCGCGGCCGTGGTTGAGGTAGCGGACCAGCAGGTTGGCGCTGCCGGTGTAGCCCAACTCCCGTATCTCCCGCAGCAGGTGGGTGACAGGGACTGCGGGATCGGCCGCGCGGCGGGCGCGCAGATGGTCGCGGTAGGGGTCGACCAGGGTGGGCCGGTACTGGGGAGCGATGCGCAAGGCCGTCGGCTCGGGGATGCGGGCGTAGCGTTTGACGGTGTTCAGGGCCAGTCCCAGACGGCGGGAGCAGTCGAGCAGGCCGACGCCCTGGCTGAGGAGGCCGTGGATTTTGTGCCAGCGCTCGCGGGTGGTCTGCTCACGGACCCCGCCGGGGCGGGGCGGGTTGACGGTGGCCCAGCAGGGAGCATGGGCGCGGACCTCGGCCAGGACCTTGTCGCACACGTTGCGGAACAGGTGCCAGCGGTCGCTGACCTGCACCGCGTCCGGCAGTGCCCGCCGGATCGCCTCGGCGTAGGTGACCGATCCGTCCCGGCACACGACCTCGATTCCCCTCTTCCCGCGCAGCCAGGTCTCCAAAGTGGCGGCCTCGCGGTCGGGGAGAACCTCGACGCGCTGGCCGGTCTCGGCGTCGATGACGATCGTGGCATAGCGGTGCCGGCGGCGCAGGGCGAAGTCGTCGACCCCGATCACCCGTGGAACGCGGACCTGCGGCGCGGGGATGCGTCGCAGCAGGCGCAGGGCGGTGGCATACGAGACCGGTGTGGCCAGCCACCGGGTGAGCCGGGCTGCCGCCCGGCCGCATAACTCCTTGACCACCTTGGAGATCTGGCCGGTCAGACGCGTGGTGCGGCGTTGATGGCGTTCCAGCAGCCCCGGTATCTGTTCGCGGAAGGTCTGCCGCCGGCAGCCCAGGACAGGGCGGTGACCCGGACCGCCTCGCCGTCGCCCGCAACATCCTCGATGACCAGCGCTGACAACCCCGAAAACACCACAGCCACAAGCTCGTTGACATCCCGCATGAGATGTCAACGACACGCATCACCCTTCGTCACCACCAACTACGGAACAGAGCCAGAAGTTCGAACACCGTCCAAGCCACCCTGCGCGCTCCGGTCGAACGGACGATCTCCCGGATCAAGCAGTGGCGGATCTTCCGCCACGCCCGCATCAGCCCGACAGACTCACGTCAGTCGCCGCCGCGATCATCACCCTCATGATCTACACGTGAAAAACGCTCCTGGTCTCGCCGCGATAGAGCCTATCACGCTAGCCAATGCCGTTCGTCTTCTTTTTCTGCCAACAGTCGGGCTCTATAAACCCGTGGTGTGACTTTGAGTTCTCGCGCAATTTGGTGAGTTTGTAGGTCGGATTCTTGTGCCGTGGCTAGTTGCACAGCAGTGATCAGTTTGCGAGATGCCCACAATTCTGCAGTGCGCTCCTGCATGATGTGGACAGTCGACTCCAATTCCTCATTCGCGTAGACACACTGACGGTGACCCAGTGTAACGTGTGCGAGCTGATGAGTAAGTACACAGCGTTTCTGGGTCGAAGTCAGATCCTTGTGACAGTAGACCCTTCTTTGGTCGGGGTCCCAGGCTGCCATTACATCTGGCAGCTCAATATATTGAATTGCGATGTCAAGTTTTTTCAACTCGACTTCGGGGTCGAATGCATTCGCCCTGGCTGAGTGTGAGTCTCTGTTTGGGGAGACGGGGGGCTGTTCCTGTGTCACGCTCGGACTGCCTGGCCCCTCTCTCAGGCTGGTACCGACTGGCTGGAATGCAGCCAGGTTAAGAAGAGACTCTGGCCCGGGCTGTTTCATCAGTGGGCGGAGTGCAACTTGAACGTCATAAGCGGGCGTTCCATTGAGTAGAGCATGCGTAGCGGCGCTGATTGATGAGTTGCGGGCTCTGACTGCTTCCTTGACTGCCTCGAGAAGGGAATCGAGACTGGTCATGGATGTCGGGTGCCGTAGGGTGTTGGTCACGTCTATCCAACGGCTGTTTTTTCGCGAAGGCACTTTTTTTGCGCTACTTGAGTGATCAAAGCTACACATTCAGCCCACAGGCGTTGTCGAGTTGTTGGTGTGGGTGGTGAGTTGGGGTGTGATGAGGGTGCGGGTGTGTTCGCGGTGGCGCCTTGGTCAGCCGGTCACGGTCGCGGCGGTGACGGTCTTCCAGACGGTGAAGTGTTCGGTCATTTCGGTGCGGTAGTCACTGGCTGTGAGCAGGTGCCGCCGGGGTCGGAAGTGTGAGGAGATCTGGGAGAAGCAGGCAAGGGATGTCTGGGCCGCTCCGACGGGGGGAAGTTCTTCATGGCGCGTTCGCGTTGTCTGGTGGGCTGTTGGCTGTTCTCGGCCCGGTTGTTTAGGTACTTCGAGGTGCGGTGCTCGACCGAGGGCATGACCTGGCGGTGGGTGGCGTCGTAGGAGCGGAGTTTGTCGGTGACGATCACGCGGGGCAGGTACGCGTACTCCTTGAGGAGCTTGCGGAAGAACCGCTTCGCCGCCGTGGTGTCCCGCTTGTCCGTGACGAGAATGTCGAGGACGTTGCCGTCCTGGTCCACCGCGCGCCAGAGGTAGCGCATCCGGCCGTTGACCTTGATGAACACCTCGTCCAGGTGCCACTTGTCGCCCGGGCGAGGCCGGCGGCGACGCAGTTGTCTGGCGTAGGCCGGGCCGAACGTGGTGCACCAGGCGCGGATCGACTCGTACGAGACGACGACGCCACGCTCGAAGAGGAGCTCCTCGACCTCCCGGTACGAGAGCGGAAAACGGTGATACAGCCACACCGCGTGAGCGATCACCTCGGCCGGGAAGCAGTACCCCTTGTACGACGACGCCCCCTCGGACCCCACGACCGACCCCTCCCACAACGACCCAACATCAAGATCACCTCACGCCACCCACAACAACCCGATAGCGCCCCTGCCAGCCGAAGCCGAAAAGGTTCGGGCTGACACGATACTCGTACGAAACTTACGCTCGTCGCCTTTTATGCCATTTCCCGGAAGCGATCCCCGCTCATCTCAGCCAGCATTAACAGGCTTGGGCATGGGATTCAACTGAAATGTTGCCTGCCCGCTGTAAACCGGGGTTGGATCGGCCACAGGGTTTGTCCCCCCTGGAGGAATAAACTGCGCTGGCGTGTCAGGGGTGAACGTGTAACTCATCGGAGAATTATCGTTCACCACTACCGGATTCCCTTTAGTGTTCGTCTGGCGCGCCTTATGTCCAGCCGCGAGCGTAAATTTAATTTTCCCACTACCCGGCGCGGAGGGTGCACCCAGCGTCGCCGGGGCGTTGTATTGAGCGACTGTCTCTGGTGAGATATTTTCAATATCCTGCGGAATGCAGACTACTTGACCTCCCGCCGAAAAGCCTCCCGTTCCATCCAGAGTGACGATAACGGGAGTTACCCAAGTCGGAACGAGAGGCATCGTGGGTACTGGTACATTAATTTTATCTCCCTTGCGAACTACAAGGTTTCCCATTTGCATCACCCTTCCAGAGAGTCGTAAATGGCAGACCCCGTCACCCGTGAGCATCTCTCCTCGTTTGCTCTCTAGCAAGTAGGTGGTCCGTCATTCACCCAAATAGTCCTATTGCCTGCATGTACGAGGCAAGGCGAAGCCTGTCACGGCATCTGTAACGGGTTGACCTGCGATTGATGTTGGGATGTGTTGGCCTGGAGGTTCGGCTGATGGTTGGTTCAGCGGGTCGCCGGGCGGACGAGGACGAGTTCGGTGCTGGTCCTGCGCCGGGGGATGCGCCTGGCGGCGCGGTCGGAGACCAGGGCGGCGACGGGCGCGGTGGGTTTCTCCGTAGGTTTCGCGGCGTCCGGCGTACCGCTGAAGCGGGCGCCACTGGCGGTGTTCGGCGTTGGCGTGCTCGACGCAGATCCGCCGGGAGGACTGGCGGCGTTTGTGTTGGCGCCATCCGTAGTACTCGGTCAGTGGGGCGTTGTCACCGTCGAGGCCATTCGGCTTCTTCGGCGGGGCCGAGTCCTGGTCGGGGAACTCGTTGGCGAGTCCGCGGTAGCCGTCGTCGACTTCGGCTTTCACCGTAGGGTGGTGGCGGAACTGCTCGGCGATGCCTTCGGTGCGGACTGCGGTCTGGTCATGCATTCTGCCAGGGCGTTCGGCCCCGGCCGCCCGTCAACTTCCCCGATGATGGGGCGATGCGCATCTCCCACGAGGCGATCCACCAGGCCCTCTACATCCAGGGACGCGGCGGGCTGAAACGCGAGTTGACGGCCTGTCTGCGCACCGACCGAGCTCTGCGCGTCCCGCGGGCACGGACCCGAGGGCGGGGCAAGAAGTTCGTCACCGACGAGGTTAGGATCTCCCAGCGGCCCGCCGAGGCCGAGGACCGGGCGGTGCCCGGGCACGGGGAAGGCGACCTCATCATCGGCTTGAACAGCTCCGCGATCGGCACCCTGGTCGAGCGCACCACCCGCTTCACCATGCTGCTGCACCTGCCGCCGATGCCCGGCCACAGCGGCCCCCGCGCCAAGAACGGCCCGGCCCTGGCTGGTCACGGAGCCAAGGCTGTGCGTGACGCGATCTCCGCGACGATCACGGAACCTGCCCGAACAGCTCCGCAAGTCGCTGACCTGGGATCAGGGCGCAGAGATGGCCCAACACGCCCACCTTCGCATCAAACCGGCATCGAGATCTACTTCGCCGATCCACACAGCCCCTGGCAACGCGGCACCAACGAAAACACCAACGGCCTCCTCCGCCAGTACTTCCCCTGAGGTTCCCCCGAGATGCGGAGGATGGTGACAGAGGGTCAGATGGTTCTCATGAGAGGAACATCGACCATGGCTGCCCCCAGGAAGTACTCGCTGGAGTTGCGCGAGCGTGCGGTGCGGATGTACCGGACCTCCGACCCGAAGCCCCAGATCAAGCGACTGGCCATCGAGCTCGGCGTGCATCCCGAGGCCCTGCGCGGCTGGATCCGGCAGGCCGAGGCCGATGCCGGCGAGCGGGACGACCGGCTGACCAGCGACGAACGCGTCGAACTCGCCGCGCTTCGCAAGGAGAACGCCCAGCTCAAGCGCGCGAGCGAAGTTCTGCGGACGGCCTCGGCTTTTTTCGCGGCGCAACTCGACCCGACCCGGCCCAGGTGACGGGGCTCTGTGAACGGTCTCGTTATTCCCCAGGGCTGGGGTCACGTAATTCCCCAGCCCCTCGCGTGATCGGGGTCAGTCTGAGGACTTCTTGGGGCGCTTGTTCGGCCGGAAGCTGGGGCCGTTCATGATGACTTGGTGGCTGGTGTTGATGAGCCGGTCCAGGAGCGACTCGGCGACGACGGGGTTTGGTTTGGGAAGAGCGGATACCAGTCGCTGGGCGCCCGGTTGCTCGTGATGATCAGGGACCGGCCCTGGCGTTCGCTGACCAGCTCGTAGAGGTCGTCGGCCTGGGCCGCGGTGAGCTGGCGCATGGCGAAGTCGTCGAGGATGAGGACGTCGGGCCGTACCAACTCGCGGATCCGTTTCGCCCAGGTGCGGTCCGCATGGCCGCCAGCCAGGTCCGCGAGGACGCGACTGGTCTTGGCGAAACGGACGTTGGCGCCCTGGCGGACGGCGAGATGGCCCAGGGCCTGGGCGATATGCGTCTTGCCGACCCCGACCGGACCGAACAAAATGACCGACTCCCCAGCGTGGAGCCAGCGCAGGGCTCCGAGGTCTCGGATCTGGGCGGCGGGAAGCTTGGAAGAAGCAGCGAAGTCGAACTCTTCCAAGGTGACCTGCTGCTCGAACCTCGCCCGGTGCAGGCGCCGTTGGAAGGCGACGGTCTCGCGGCGGGTAATCTCGTCCTGGCAGAGGATCTGGAGAAAGTCCAGGTGGCCGAGCTCTCCGCTGTGGGCCTGGGCCAGGCGGGCGTCGAGGGTTTCCAGCATCCCCGAGAGTCGCAGGGCCTTCAGCGATTCCCGCAGGGCGGTGTCCATCACGCTCATCGAAGCGTCTCCTCGGCGTCGTGATGGACCTGGTCACCGAGATCGCCACCCGCGATCCCGGTGGATGCGACGGTCGCGAACAGCTGCTGGGGTCCGTGGAGGAAGGCGGCCGCTCCGGCATCGCCGCTGGTCTCGGGCTCGGGGTCGGTCTCGGTGCCGGCGACCAGGATTCCCTTGATGGTGCGATAGGAGGGATCACCGACCGCGATCGCCTTCGCGCAGGCCGCTTCCAGCCGCGTCTCGCCGTACTTCTTGCGCAGGCCGAGAATCCCCTGGGCGGCGCGTAGCCGGTAGAGCGCGTTGATCTCCAGCAGCAGGTCGATGACGGTGCGGCAGGCGTCGCCGACCTCCGATGCCTGGGTGCGGCACCAGACCGGCGTCCGCATCTGGAAGGCGATCTTCTCCGGTGGGTAGTCACCCCGGTCGGTGCGTTTCCCCTGCTCAAGTGCCGCGTGAGTCTTGACCAGTTCACCGTTGAGGAAGACCTGGACCATCGTCGCGGTGGAGCGGACGTCGACCTTGCGGCCGATCAGTTTCCAGGGCACCGAGTAGAGGGTGCGGCCAACCTTGATGTGGATGTCGGGACCGACCGTCGCCGTCGACCAGCGGGCCAGGACGAACGCGATGGGCGGCAGCGGCAGCAGCGTCTCGGCCTCCACCGCCGCGAAGACGGCCGCCGGTGCCGCCCTGTCCAGCGGCCGGCAGTCACGGCGCCCAGCGACGTCGCGGCTCCAGACCACTGCCTCCTTCTGCATCTGTTCGAGCGAGGCGAACTCCCGGCCCCGCCAGAACGAGTCTCTGATATAGGGCATAGGCCGCTCGACCCTGGGCTTATCTTTTGGCTTCAAAGCGCGAGCTGGATCTACCAACGCCCCGTAGTGGGTGGCGAGTTCGGCATACGCCTTGTTGATCTTCGGGTCGTAGAGGTCGGGCTTGTCGACCCCGGTCTTCAGGTTGTCGGGCACCAGCCGGCGCGGGACGCCGCCGAAGTACTCGAACGCCGCGACGTGGGCCTCGGTCCAGGCGTGCTGATCGAGATGCACCACGGGCCGCATGAACATGTGCCTTGAGGCGGGCAGCACCATCACGAACGCCCAGATCCGGTGCCGCTTGCCCGTCCTCGGATTGATCCACTGCCCCAGGAAGCCGTAGTCGATCTGGGCCTCCGAGCCCGGTTCGACTTCGTCCCGCAGGACCGTGACCTGCGACTTCTTCACCTCGTCGGGCAGCGTGTCGCGGATCCACCGGCGGAGGGAGGACTGGGAGATCTCCAGCTTGCGCTCGTCTCGCAGCCGCTGGTGGATCGTCGAGACGGTCACTTTCCCCAGCAGCGACTCGATGAAGTCACGGTGCAGGTCGATCTCCGGCCAGGTCAGCTGCCGCAGGCGCCGGTCGGCCAGCTCCGGGAACCACCCCTTGATCAGCTTCCCCCAGTCCGCCTCGCTCATCGGCGGCCCGCCCGGCGCGATCCCCGACGCCTCCGCCGGCGCCAGGTACTTCCTGACTGTCTTGCGGTCCACCCCCAGCGACCTGGCCAGATCGCTCTTCGAGCGGCCCGCGTACCAGTGGACGTAGATCTCGGTGATGTCGACCACGACCAGCGTTCTCCTTGCCATCGGCTGTCCGACCAGCAGGCCCAGAGGCCCACCACCGTCGCCGCGATGACCAGGTCCCTCGATCCCGAACGCCTTCGTACCCATGGCCAATTAGGAGAAATCGGGATGAGGAATTACGTGACGCTCAAACCACTCCAGATGGGGAAAAACGTGACCGCTCACACGATCTCACCGTCATCGAAGTCGACCGCACCGACCGCAAGGCCCGCCGCGACAACGGCAAGTCCGACCCCGTCGACGCCTATGCGGCCGCGACCGCTGTGCTCTCCGGCCGCGCCACTGGAACACCAAAGACCCGCAACGGCATCGTGGAAGCCATCCGCTCCCTGCGCGTGGTCCGCAAGAGCGCAGTCAAGGCCCGCACCCAGACCATCAACCAGATCCGCACCCTGATCGTCACCGCACCGTCCGCGGTCCGCGAGAAGCTGCGCGATCTGTCCACCAGCGCCCTGATCGACACCCTCGCGCGCTCACGCCCCACCGGTGACCTGGCCGACCCGACCTGCGCGGCCAGAACCGCTTTGCGGCGTCTGGCCCGCCGCTACCAGCAGCTCAGCGAAGAGATCAAGGACGCCGAAAAGGAGATCGGACCGCTGGTCACCAAGGCCGCACCCCGGCTCATCGCCCTGCCCGGCGTCGGGCCCGAAACCGCGGGACAGCTCCTGTCCACCGCGGGCGACAACCCGGGCCGGCTCAAGTCCGAAGCGGCCTTCGCCCACCTGTGCGCGGCCGCCCCCGTTCCCGCGTCGTCGGGCCGCACCAACCGCCACCGCCTCAACCGGGGAGGCGACCACCAGGCCAACAACGCCCTGCACACCATCGTCCTCGTCCGCATGAAGTACGACCCGCGGACCCGCGAATACGTCGCCCGACGCACCGCCGAAGGACTCACCAAGAAAGACATCATCCGATGCCTGAAACGGTTCGTCGCCCGCGAGATCTACAGGAACCTGCCACACCTACACACCACGACCACATCGCTCCCGCAGACCGCTTGACGATCTATAGGAGCTTCCGGCCCGACCTACCCGCATAAAGAGCTGATCCGCAGGCTCACCGCGAATAGATGTGAGATCTGCCAGCGACCCGGCAAGGTGGAGGTTCACCACGCCAAGTCGCTCAGGAGCCTCCAACGGGACGGTGACACATCCTCCGATTGGGTGAAGCTGATGGTCGAGCGCCGCCGCAAGGCCCTTGTGGTCTGCGACGAGTGCCATGGCCGCATCCACCAGAGGACGCCGCACGTGACTCCCGCGCAGTAGTCACTGGAGAGCCGTGCTGCCCGGAAACGGGCATGGCCGGTTCGGTGGGAGGCCGGACGGAAAAGGACCTGCTCAGCAGGCACCTCGCTGTCCGACCGACCCTACCGGCAGTCTACGCCGCGAACTGCTCGACTCCTGCGGCCCGTTCGAGACGCTGACGGTGGCCCAGGCCAGTATCGAGGAGTGGGTACACGCCTACAACTACCGTCGGCCACACCAGGCTCTGGCACATGGCGACGCCGATCTCCAGGTTCCGCCCCGTGCCCGCGCCCTCGGCGCCACCGACTCCCCCGGAGCCGTCCGGGCCGCATCCCGAGCGGGTCCTCATCCCGCAGCGTGAGGCCGGACCGGACGACGGTGAGGCCGTCGAGGTCGACATGGTCATCTCCCCGGCCGGACGGATCGTGCTGCCCGGGAACAACCAGCTGAAGTTCCCTGCCGCGCTGGGCGGGCACCCGGTCACGATCTGGGCCGACCTGCGCAGCATCCACGTGACCCTCGCCGGCGAGCTCATCCGCACCCGCCACTCCCGCCTCAGCTCCGAGGACCTGGCCCACCTGCGACTGCGCGGCCGGACGGCAGGCCCAGAGTCGGCCGCCTCTGCGGCACCGCGCGGGCCGCTCCCGGCAGCCACGGCAGTCGAAGTCGACCGCACCGTCGACCGCGACGGCATGGTCGCCCTCGCCGGACAGCGGCATCTGCTCGCGGTGCAGCTGTCCGGGCAACGCGTCACCCTCCGCCTGGACCGGCATCTGCTGCACGTCATCGCCGACAAGCACCTGGTCAAGACCACGCCCGCACCCATCACGCCCCGTCAGGCCGCGCGTCTCAACGGCGCCCGGTCGACTGCCGAACCGCTCCCGCCGCCACCCCAGGGGCCCGTCAAGGTCATGCGGAAGATCCCGGTCGACGGCATCACCCAGGTCGGAGGCCAGCGACTGCGGGTCGGCAGGGCCCACGCCGGCAAAACCGTGGTCATCATTGCCGAGGACACCGTCTTCCGCGTGCTCCACAACGACATCGAGATCGGTACGCACGCGCGGAAGAACAACAACCGCATCAGCCACCTGCGAGCCACGACCCGCCGTTCCTGACAAGGATCTCCTGGAACCGTCAACCAACATCTGGAACCGTCAGGGATCTCTTGATGCCACCGTGTCAAGGAAGTCCTGAACCCCCACAGGCGGTGGCTTGGGTGCCGGTTTCCAGGCCCGTGGCGACGATGGAGTACGTGCCGGAGGCGGGGTAGGTGTACTGGGCGTAGGCCTTGTAGATCCCGTCGAATTCGGTTACCTCGGCGTGGACTACATGGTCACCCTCCGGGCCTCTTTCGTCGTCGAAATTGACGGAGATTCCGGCGTCGGAGTCATCGGGAGGGACCTTATCGACGGTAACCCTGATGGACAGGCCGTTTGATTCGAGGCTGGCTGCCATTGTTTCCTCGCCTCCTTAGCGGTGCTGGACAACCGAGGGAGATGTCTGTCCGGTCGGCTGCGTTGGGAGAGTTGTGGGTGACAGTGACTGCGAGACTTCTGTAACCGGCAGCCTGAGCGGATCGTCCCCGCAGCTTCGGAGGAGTTGAAGCCGCCCGTGCTCGTGGTGTGGTCCGGCCGCAGCACACGACCGGACCACACCACAGTGTCGTCACAGGCCCGCCCGGACAGGAAGGTTCCAGCGGGTACCTCTCCAGGCACCTACCCCGCCTCAAAGGGAACGCTTTACGACGTTGTCGGCTATTGCTGTTCGGGTGTGCTGGTCTGGGGATTCGGTTGGTGGGTTGTCAACGGACTTCTGGAGCGGCTCTGATCAACATCTCGGGATGGCCGAGCGTGATTGGCTCATGGGGGTCGGAAGTGTGAGGAGATCTGGGAGAAGCAGGCAAGGGATGTCTGGGCCGCTCCGACGGGGGGAAGTTCTTCATGGCGCGTTCGCGTTGTCTGGTGGGCTGTTGGCTGTTCTCGGCCCGGTTGTTTAGGTACTTCGAGGTGCGGTGCTCGACCGAGGGCATGACCTGGCGGTGGGTGGCGTCGTAGGAGCGGAGTTTGTCGGTGACGATCACGCGGGGCAGGTACGCGTACTCCTTGAGGAGCTTGCGGAAGAACCGCTTCGCCGCCGTGGTGTCCCGCTTGTCCGTGACGAGAATGTCGAGGACGTTGCCGTCCTGGTCCACCGCGCGCCAGAGGTAGCGCATCCGGCCGTTGACCTTGATGAACACCTCGTCCAGGTGCCACTTGTCGCCCGGGCGAGGCCGGCGGCGACGCAGTTGTCTGGCGTAGGCCGGGCCGAACGTGGTGCACCAGGCGCGGATCGACTCGTACGAGACGACGACGCCACGCTCGAAGAGGAGCTCCTCGACCTCCCGGTACGAGAGCGGAAAACGGTGATACAGCCACACCCCGTGAGCGATCACCTCGGCCGGGAAGCAGTACCCCTTGTACGACGACGCCCCCTCGGACCCCACGACCGACCCCTCCCACAACGACCCAACATCAAGATCACCTCACGCCACCCACAACAACCCGATAGCGCCGACACCGGGGATACCGTCCTGAGATTCGCTGAAAGTTCACCGGCCGGATGGGTTATTGCAGGCGTGTGAGCTTCGATGTGAAGGATGGGGGTGTGAGATCTTCCTTCAAGGCGACGGGGACTTTCGTTGCTCCCTGGCCGTTGCCGACGCTCAGCACACCAACTTCGGTACCGGTCCTGGCTGAGTGCGGCGGTTTCTTACCGTCGCTGGTGATCTGCGGATTGAGTTGCATGCCTGGCACGCCAATCGCCTTGAGGTCGTCAGCGGCCACGACAGAGATGTGTCTGCCGAGACCGTCGTCCAGGTACCCGACGGTCTGTCCCTTGCGGACGATAGTAGTGGAGGTGAGTGCGTCGCGGACCGCCTGCACGATCTTCTTGCTGTTCTCCTTGACCAGGATGAGGCTGTTGGCGCCGTTGGGGTCGGGGCCGTCCACGTGCTGGTTCAGCATCGTCCCGAGGATCATTGGGGTCTTGTCGCCCACGGTTCTGTAGGCAGCCCACAACAGGGTTCCGCCTGCCGCAGTGTTGGACCCGGTTTTGATGCCTTTGACGCTCAGCTCCGACAGCAGCAGGTCGTCCATGTTGTTGATCAGCGGCTGGCCCAGGCCGCCGATGGTGGCCTTCGGAATGGCGACGACCGCGCGGAAGACGTCGAATTTCATCACCGCCTCCGCCAGCTTGAGCTGATCCACTGCGGTGCTCACGGTTTTGTCATCCAAGCCGCTGGGGTCGGTATAGGCGGTGTCCTTCATCCCCAGTTCCTTGGCGGCATCGTTCATCTTTTGTATGAAGGCCGCCTCGGAATCGCTGCCGGTGGCCCAACGCGCCAGTAGCCGGGCGATATTATTGCCTGAGGGAATCATCAGCATCTTCAACATGTCTTGCTGGCTGAACTTCTGGCCGACAGTCAGCCCTTCAATGCGCGACTCGTCCTTGGCTTTGCCGTCTTCCACCGCCCTGGCGTCGACCTCGACCGTCGGCCCCGCCTCGTCCTTCCCCAACGGGTGCTCCCGGAGCAGGACGTAGGCCGTCATCACTTTGGCGATGCTGGCGGTCGGTACCGGCTTCTGTTCACCGTACGTGCCGATCATGCCTGTGCCCTCCAGCTGGACTGCGGCTTGGCCCTGCTCCGGCCAGGGCAGTGTCAGCTGCCCCGGTACAGTGAACGAAGCAGAGGCCTCGTCGATGCGCAGCACCGGATGGGGCAACGGGCGGAACGTTTGGATGGTCACGAGCATGATGCCCAGCAGCGCGAGGAAGGGTGACCAGATCTTCAGTCGCTGCGCGACTGCGCGGCTGGGAGTCATGGGCGGAGGCGGTCTGTTGGTGAGCTGCGCCAACAGTTCGAGGGGAGGCTGGGTGGAGGCATCTGCCGGTTCGATGCCTCGAGAGTCCTGCGGAATGCAAGGTCGCGTTGATGCTGAGGGGTCAGAGCATGGAGCGGGGTGTTCCGCGGTCTCCTTGTCCGAGGTTTGCAAGGCGGCGGCCTCGCCTGTGGGTGGGAGAGCTGGCTCAGGACCGGGCGGGTTGGTGGAGTTCGGGGTGTCGGCAGATTCCCGCGATTCCTGATTGCTGTCCTCGGCGCCTTGAGCGGTCGATTCTGCCGCGTCGACATCGGCGTCGGCGGAGAGCCCAGCTATGTCGGCAGGAAGGAGGTTCCTCGACTCTCCGTCAGACTTGTGGGCTTGATTGTCTTGGGCGCGTCGCTGTGGCGTCCTGTTGTGTGACTGTGCGTCAGCGGACTTGTCTGCCACTGGCTTCTCCTTTGCTCAAAGCGTTGCCGTCCTACTCGGGCGCGATACTTCCGGGCGTCTTAGTTAGCCGGCTTCGTCCGGCTCTGTCGGTGTGGGTTTCACCGATGGGTTGTGGGTGGGTCCGGTCGGTCTGGGTGTCGGGCGGTGCGTCGGGGGTTGTTCGGGGGTGTCTGCCGGCATGGTGGGCCGCGGGGATGGTACGTCTGCCGGCGGCGTCGTGGGCAGCGGGCTGTACGTCGGCGGCGCCGTCGTGGGTGCCGTCGTGGGTGCCGTCGTGGGCATGGTGTCGGGTGTGTGTGTCGGGGCCGGTGCCTCGTCGGAGTTGCTGCCGGTCTCCAGATCGAACGTGGTGTGGTCGCCCTTGACCGCCTCGAAGGTGTATGCCGACCAGATCCTGGCCGGGGTGCCGCCGCCGGCAACCTGGCGGGGGTTGCCGGCCGCGCCGGCGATCGAGACCTGGCCCCCCTTGGGGACGACGCGCTCCTTGCCGTCCTCCGTGACCTGGCGTGGTTCGGCGGCCTCGCCCCACAGGCCGACCGCGGTGGCCAGGTTCGGAGTGTAACCGACGTACCAGGCCGACTTGTTGTCGTCAGAGGTACCGGTCTTGCCCGCCACCTGCCGGCCCTGCCGGTTCTTGGCCTCGGCCACCGACTTCCGGGCCGAGCCGTCGTCGACCACGCCCTTAAGCACCGAGGTTACGCTGTCCGCCGTCTCCCGGCTGATCACGTGGTCACCGGTCCCCTGCTTCGGCTCGTAGGTCCGTGTCGGGTGCTCGGCCTTCTTGACGACGGTCGGAGTGACCTTCTTGCCGTGGTTGGCCAAGGTGGCGTAGACACCTGCCATCTGCAGAGGACTGGCGCCGTAGGAGCCGAGAGACATGGCCGGGTGCGCCTTCTGCTGTCTGATGCCGGTGATGCCGAGTTCGTCGGCGTCGTCCCGGACCCGGTCGAGCCCCACGTCCACGCCCATCTGCGCGAAGACGCTGTTGACCGACTGGTTCATGGCCTCCTGGACGGAGACGGGCCCGTGGTCGATGTCGTCGAGGTTGGGTGGGGCGTATCCGCGGCCCTCCTCACCCTTCACCGGGACCTCGCTGTTGCCGTTGTAGACGGTCCGGGCATTGACCGATCTGCCGTCGTGTGTTTTCGCCTCGTTCTCCAGCGCGGAGGCGAAGACGACCGGTTTAAAGGTGGATCCGGGCTGATAGGTGGTGGTGGTCGCATTGCTCAACTGGTGCTCGGTGAAGTCCTGGCCGCCGTAGAGCGCGACGACCGCACCGGTATGGGGGTCCACCGAGACGGCGCCGACCTGTATGTCCTGGTCGGCTCTCTTCCTGGGGTCGAGCTTGCTGGTCAGCTCCGCCTTCACGGCGTTCTCGAGAAGCTTCTGGGTCTTCCGATCGATGTTAAGGGTAATCGTCCAACTGCCCTTGTGCAGCTCCTGTTCGCTCACGCCCTGTCTGCGTATTTCGGCATCGGCGGCCTGCACCAGATAGCCAGTCTGCCCCTCCGTGCCGGGCCTGGGCCTGGGAGCGCCGGGGGTCGGGAACTTCATCGCCGCGCGCCGGCCGGGGTCCAGGGATCCCATCTTCACCGCATTGTCGAGCGCATAGTTCCAACGTTCGGTGACCAGCTTCTTCCCAGTGTCCGAGGCGACTGCCCAGTCGTACTGGCTGGGGGCCTGGAGCAACGACGCGAGATATGCGCCCTGTTCGACGGTGAGCCTGGAGGAATCGACGTCGTAGTACGCCTGCGCCGCGGCTTGGATACCGTAGGCCCCACGCCCGTAGTAGCTGGTGTTGATGTATCCGGCGAGGATCTCGCTCTTGCTGTACCGCTGATCGACCTTGAGGGAGATCACCAGTTCCTTGAGCTTGCGGGTGACCGTCTGGTCCTGGTTCAGGTAGTAGTTCTTGACGTACTGCTGGGTGATGGTCGACCCGCCCTGCTTGCCCTTGCCGGAGACCGTGTTCCACAGGCCGCGGACGGTTCCCTTGAGGTCCACGCCGTCGTCGTCGTAGAAGGACATGTTCTCGGCGGCGACGAAGACCTCCTGGACAGGCTTGGATATCTTCTCCAGACCGACGATGTCCCGGTTGACCTGTCCGAGACGGGCCAGAACCTTTCCGTCGGAGAACTTGTACACATTGTTCTGGCGTTGAGCCATGGCGTTCGCCTCGGGGATCGGCACCGTCACGTAGACGGCATAGCAGGCGCCCATCGTAAGAAGGCAGAGACCGAAGAACGTGCCGAGAAGCTTCTTCCAGGTGAAGAACCGGCGTATCCCTTTCCTTCTCGCCTTCCCTCTTCTCCGATGCGCTCCACGCCCTCGGCAGTGTTCTTCCGCTCGCCCCATGCCTCGGTCACCCACCTTCGATTCGGCTCATCGGACACACCATGACGACCTCGAAAACTAACACGACAAAGAAAACAAGAAGGCGAGTCGAAAGTCGACTCCAGGTGGTCTATAGTGGATTAATGTGATTTCTTCTGGCCGTCTGAAATCGCGCTGCGTAGACCCTATGGCGGCATCCCTCGATACCCGCCGGGCCAAATGCTTTGATCGTCGTCACCCGCGATCATCCGATCTCGGAATTCAATTCGAATGGGGCGCGGCCTGCAGCGTAGCCCGGACGGCGGTACGCCCGTACGGCCTGCGGCCAGTTGCCGAAGGCACACGGCAACCACTGATGCTGGGCCCCGGATCCGCCCCTTCCTGCAACGCACCGGACACCGACCCGGTGGGCGTCGAGATCATATGCCTGTGGAAGGGCAAGATCACTGTCTTCAACCCGCACTACCCCAACTCCGCCTGCGCGCAGGCGTCCGCGGTCCTGGTCGTCCCGATCCACTGACACCCGTCCCACTCGCGGCCTCACCGGTCGGACTCCTCCTCGTACGGCGGGAGTCCGACCCGTACGGTGAGTCCGCCGCCCGGGTTAGCGACGGCGGTAACCGTTCCGTGGTGGGCTGCGAGATCGAGCGCACGATGGCCAGCCCGAGTCCATGGCCTGAACGCTCACCGGCCAGCCGGGTCCGTACCCGGTAGAAGGGTTCGAAGAGCCGGTCGACGAGTTCCTCGTCGACCGGCGTTCCGTATTCACGACGTTCGTGATCACCGCGGCGCCGCGGTGATTGGCCAGCCGCACCGAACCACCCGGTACGTTGTGGGTGAGCGCGTTGTCGAGCAGGTTCAGCACCAGCTGCTGCAGGAGCGTGCTGCTGCCACTGACTGCGCAGCCTGCACTCTCTGTTTCGGCAGTGAGCAGGAGCCCCTCCAGCGCTCAAGTTCGTGGCGGAGTGTGTCTTGTGGTTGTGTTGATCCAGTCGAGGAACTGGCTGGTATCTGTGTAACGGCTGTGCCAGGCGTCCTGTGGTCCCCCGGCGCTGTTGGTGATCCCGGCCAACTTCCAGCCTTCCCTGCTACTGATGACCGCGGGGCCTCCGGAGTCCCCGCCATTGGCACCCCGGCCCTGTGAGTCGATGAAGTCGAGGAAACGGTCGTCCGCCTTCGCCAGGGGCAGCGTGACCTCCCTCAGGCGCTTGGGCCGTTCACCTTCTTCTGTGTACCCCCAGCCGAGAAGCCGCACTGGGGCATCGATCGCGGGCGTGCTGCCGGCAAGATTGACGGACGTGTTGGACACCGGCCGGTCCAGCTTGAGGAGCGCGAGATCGACCCCCCTGAATGCGGGAATCGACGGGTCGAACTCCGCGGTGGGATGGAGGTGGACGTCCTCGGCGGCCACGTTGGCCGTCGTCCCTCCACGGGAGGCATGGAGGCTGCCGATCCTGAGCCGCTCCGGCTTGCCCTTGTTCGTCTCCGGGTCGATGACGCAGTGTGCTGCTGTCAGCACCCACTGCTCGGAGATGAGTACACCGCCGCAGTGGTGGCCCTGCCCTTGTGCCCCTTGCAGCGATACCATCCACTCTTCGGCCTGCTGCGTCTCTTCCCCCCTGTTGATCGCATGTGCCGGCTCCGCTGCCGACACCAGTGCAAATCCGGTACACGCAGCTGCGGTCAGGTGCCGGGCGACGGCGCTGCGCCTCCTGCGCATGAGTGCCCCGGATACACGGGTCTTAAGGCGGCGTATGTTCACGTGCTCCTCCTCTGTGGTGATCTGTATTCCCGGAGCCTGACCAAGAAGGACGTTGCGTTTCTGTAACAGGCTTGGGAGAGTTCGGGTCTTGGACGTGCTGGCCGAGTGGAGCGGCTCGAACTGCTCCGTAGCCGGTAGCCCGGGCAGGCCCGGGTTACAGCTGTACCAAGGGTGTGCGGGCTTGTGAGCCACGGCGACAGGCAGGCCGTGCCCTACAATCTGTGAGACGTCATCCGCTTTCCGAACGTGATCGGCTGGTTCGGGCTGGTCGGGTGTGAACTCTGGCTCATGGAGGGAGAGTTAAGACGATTCGTTCGTCTCGCTCGTGGAGGTGGCTGTGCCGTCGGTGCTCGGTCTGCTGGAGGCCCGGGAGAAGAAGGTTCGCGAAGAGGTGGCGCGGTTGCGCGAGGCTGTCGTGCAGGCGTTGTCGAGTTGTTGGTGTGGGTGGTGAGTTGGGGTGTGATGAGGGTGCGGGTGTGTTCGCGGTGGCGCCTTGGTCAGCCGGCCACGGTCGCGGCGGTGACGGTCTTCCAGACGGTGAAGTGTTCGGTCATTTCGGTGCGGTAGTCACTGGCTGTGAGCAGGTGCCGCCGGGGTCGGAAGTGTGAGGAGATCTGGGAGAAGCAGGCAAGGGATGTCTGGGCCGCTCCGACGGAGCGGAAGTTCTTCATGGCGCGTTCGCGTTGTCTGGTGGGCTGTTGGCTGTTCTCGGCCCGGTTGTTTAGGTACTTCGAGGTGTGAGGTTCCCCCGTCGTTCGGGAGGCGCTGATCAGCTGGTCAGGAGGGGTTGACGGGGTTTCAGGTTCGCTCGTTCGGCCGTTGCCTGCTCGGCGTAGTACTTCTCCTCGAATTCGATCGGGCTGGGGAAGCCGAGTCGTTCCTGGGTGCGGCGGGAGTTATAGAAGCCGTCTGTGTACTCGAAGAGCGCGAGGTTCGCCTCGGCACGTGTGGCGAAGACGCGGCCGCGCACGCACTCGGTCTTGATCAGCATCCACAGGTTCTCCGCGAGGGCGTTGTCGTGGCTGTCCCCGACGGAGCCCATGGACGCGTCAACTCCTGCCCGCAGCAGGCGAGTTGTGAGCTTGATGGATGTGTACTGACAGCCGTGGTCGGCATGGTGGATGAGCTTGCCGGGCTCGACCTCGCGGGACGCGAGGGCGTACTCCAGCGTGGTCAGGACCAGGTCGGCGTCCGCGCGGGCGGAGGTCTCCCAGGCCACCACCCGGCGGGAGAACGCGTCCCGGATCGCCGACAGCCACAGCGGGCCCTCGCCGGTCGAGATCATCGTCAGGTCGGTGACCCACAGCCGGTTCGGCGCCGGTGCGGTGAAGTCCCGGTTGACCAGGTCCGGGGCGAGTGTGGCCTTCGGATCCCGGCGCGTGAAGCCTGTGCGGCGCGGGCTGATGCCCGCCAGGTCGGCCTCGCGCATCAGGCGCTCGACCCGCTTGCGGCCCACGCGTGTGCCCTCGCGTTTCAGCACGGCATGCACGCGCGGAGAGCCGTAGATCCCGCCGGACTCGGTGTGGATCTCCTTGATCCGCTCGGTCAGCTCGACGTCGCGACGCCGCCGCTCGCACGGCTGCTTCTCGGCGCGGCGCCAGCGGTAGTAGGTGGAGGAGGCGATGTGCAGTTCCCGCAGGACGCACTCGACTCCCAGGTCAGGGTGCTCGTCGAGGAGCCCCGTCACCTGGGCCGGGTCGGGTCGAGTTGCGCCGCGAAAAAAGCCGAGGCCGTCCGCAGAACTTCGTTCGCGCGCTTGAGCTGGGCGTTCTCCTTGCGAAGCGCGGCGAGTTCGACGCGTTCGTCGCTGGTCAGCCGGTCGTCCCGCTCGCCGGCATCGGCCTCGGCCTGCCGGATCCAGCCGCGCAGGGCCTCGGGATGCACGCCGAGCTCGATAGCCAGTCGCTTGATCTGGGGCTTCGGGTCGGAGGTCCGGTACATCCGCACCGCACGCTCGCGCAACTCCAGCGAGTACTTCCTGGGGGCAGCCATGGTCGATGTTCCTCTCATGAGAACCATCTGACCCTCTGTCACCATCCTCCGCATCTCGGGGGAACCTCAGTGTGCGATCCGGCGGGCACCCCACCGGGGATGTCGGCGGCGCAGCTCGCAGATCTCGGATTCCACCTCCGCAGACAGGCGCGTGGGGCTGTTGAGCGGTCGCCGGGAGCGGTCCAGCAGGCCGGGCATGCCCTCCTGCTCGAACCGCTGTCGCCAGCCGTGCAGGGTCTGACGCGAGGTGCCGTACCGGGCCGCGACCTCGCCGATCGGAGACCCACCGAGCACCTCGCGCACGGCCCGGTAGCGGTACTCGGCCAACTGCTGTACATCCACGACCACTTACGGAAGCACTCCTGCCCCGCAAGGGGACGGGAGATCACGGGCATTCAGCCGAACGTGTCAACCATGTCCAGAGCACAAACGGTCAAGCATCTCCTGAGACCTCACACCGAGAGCGGGCACACAGCGGAGCGACTTGCCTGAATTGCCCGTAATGGCCGGGTGACGGTCTATCACCATGTACAGCCCAGAGGGTGGGCCGCCGGAGGGAGGCCCTGCGCTTCCCGAGTTCGTTCCCTTGCCGGAAACACTGGCCTTACCTGCGACTATCTCACTGTCGTGAGACTTGTGTGCTCATCTACGGCGTGTTGTTTGACCGTGCCTTTGTGTCTGGAGTTAAGTAGCGCTCAGCTTCAAGCGACGGAGGGTCACTCACCCTCGGGTCACTTGTCGGTTCGTTGCAGTGTCAGCCGGGGCGCAGTCGGCTGACCGTGATCAAGGGTTGTTGCGATGCTGGACTTGGCAGATCTGATGCGACCGCGTTCGCAGCGGTGGGTCGCAGCACGTGCCGGGGTGGGCACGCAGACGCTGAGCAACCTGAATCGCATCGGGCTGATGCCCGCCGCCGATGAGATGCAGGCTGTGGACGCGGTGTTGGCGTTGTGCGCGCGGACGCTCGGTGCCAACCGGTCGACGAACCGGAGGGCGAAGGCGGGCGCGCGGACCAAGGAGGCGATGGCACGCGATCACCAAGTGATGACCCTGGCGCGGCAGTTGCTGGAGGCCGGGCCGGTCGAGCCACGGACGACGCTGGTGGTCGACGGCAATCGCGTAGAGGTCCAGCACGCTCTGGAGGCGGTGGCTGACTGGCTGCACCAGGAGGGGGACGATGCCGAGCCACTGGTGCTGATGCCACTGGGCCGCTGGGCCACGTGGCTGCTGAAGGTCGTGGCCGAGGAAGGGGGTGCCGGCGTTGACGAGGTCCCCGCTTTGGCGTGCTGACGGCTCTTCGTCCGAGGTGCCCGCGTCAGTCTCCCCGCAGTGCCGCGGTGCCCGCGAGATGGGTGCGGGCGGCCTGCGTACACGATGGCGGCGGGAGGCGGACGGCTGTGGAGAGTAGGGCGGCCGAGGTGGCCGCCTGGTGCGCGCGGCAGGAGTGGCCTGTCTTTCCTCTGCAGGCTGGGCACAAGACTCCCCGCCCGGGGTGCAGCCGGTGTCGACGGGCCAGCGGCCGGTACGTGGCGCACGCGCCGGCCGGGTGCCCGTGTATCGGGCAGGGCCGCTGGTGCCACGGCTTCTATGCGGCCACCACCGACGCCGGGCGCATCGCACGGTGGTGGAGTGATCGTCCGGTGCCGGGCGTGGGGGTGGCCACGGGACCGGCCGGGCTGGTGGTCGTGGACGTGGACTGTCATGTCGAGGGCCCCGTAGAGGCGGGCCGGGTACTGCCCGCCTTCGGCGTGACGGAGCAGGAGGCAAGGACGGTCCGTACCGGGTGGGACACCTGGAATCTGCTGGCACGTCTGGCTGGGGGCTCAGATGCGGCGAATGCGGTGCGGACGCTGGCGGTGGCTACCCCTTCGGGTGGGCGGCATCTGTGGTTCACCGCACCGCGCGGGACTCGCTGGGCGAGTTCGGCGGGCGGGGATCACGACGGGCGGGCGCTGGGCTGGCAGTTGGACGTGCGCGCCGAGGGGGGCTACATCGTGGCGCCCGGAACGCGGACCGTGGCAGGGGTGTACCGGGCGGTGGGCGAGGTCCGGGCACCGGCGCGGCTGCCGGGCTGGCTGGCCGGTGCGCTTGAGCGGACCGGTCACCTGCTGACGACGTCCACGCCTCGGCCGCGCGCAGCCGCAGTGCCGAATCTGGCCCGACAGATCGCCGCGCCGCAGGCGCAGTCCGCGTGGGCCAGCGCAGTGGCCGCGACGGCTCTTGGGCAGGTCGCCGAATGCGAGCGGTTGCCGGAGGGCAGTGGCTGGAGCAGCAAGCTGAACAAGGCCGCCTTCACCATGGGCGGTCTGGTCGCGGCCGGGCTGGTGTCCAGTGATGCCGAGGCCCGTCGTGCCCTCGTGGATGCGGCTGTGCAGGCCCGTCCGCGGCGTGAACGAGAGGCGCACAGGATCATCCAGTCCGGGCTGGCTGCCGGGCAGCGCCGCCCCCTGAACCCGACGAAAGACCGCTGAGCCATGAGCTACACGAGCGCCAGCTCGGCCGTGCCGACGAGCCGGGCCCCGGACGATGCGCCCTGTGACGCGGCGCGCGCGGCGCAGCAGCTGACGGCGGAGGCCGCCCCGGCCGCCGTCGCGCCGCAGCCGGTGTTGCTGCCGGATGAGCTGACCGATTTTGACATGGCGATCCTGTTCCAGCGCGTGTACGGCGACTACTACCGGTACGTGCACAGCATGGGCTGGTACCGGTGGGCGGAGTACCGGTGGGTCCCCGATGCCAACACCACCGCGATCCGGTACTCCGCGATGCAACTGGCCTCCAACATGCCGCGCAAGGATCCGCGCGCGGATGAGAACGTGCGCCACCCGGACCGCGAGCTGTCGCGGCACCGCAAGCGCGCGCTCAGCGCATCAGGGGCGGCCGCGCTGGTGAAGATGGCCGAGACGCTGCCGGAACT
Organism: Streptomyces sp. WZ-12; assembly: GCF_028898845.1. NCBI lineage: Bacteria > Bacillati > Actinomycetota > Actinomycetes > Kitasatosporales > Streptomycetaceae > Streptomyces > Streptomyces sp. WZ-12. The sequence continues at coordinate 271,668 of NZ_CP118575.1, forward strand.
CACCTTGCAGCCCGACGACTTGGACTCCGACCCGCACGCTCTGTGCACGCCGGGCGGGGTGGTCAACCTGCGCACGGGCGGGATGGTGCCGCCCTCGACCTCGCAGAAGCACAGTCGCGCCACCGCGGTCACGCCACGGATCATGCCGACGCCCATGTGGGACGCATTCTTGACCGACACCTTCGGGGACGACGCGGCCGGCCGGGAGATGAGGGCCTACCTTCAGACGCTGTGCGGGTACTCGATCTCCGGCGCGCAGGGTGCACAGGTGCTGGCCTTCTTGTACGGGGAGGGACAGAACGGCAAGAGCGTCCTGGTGGACGTGCTGCTGAAGCTGCTGGGTGAGTACGCCGACTCCGCCCCGCCCAACTTCCTGATGGCGTCCCCCTACGCGGACCATCCCACCGAGCTTGCCGACCTGCAGGGACGCCGCCTGGTGGTGTGCTCGGAAATCAACCAGGGGTCGAGGTTCGACGAAGCCAAGTTCAAGCTCCTCACCGGCGGCGACCGCATCAAGGCCCGCAGGATGTACGAGAACTTCTACAGCTTCGAACCAACTCACAAACTTTGGCTCGTTGGAAACCACCGGCCCGTGGTCCAAGCGGGCGGCTTCAGTTTCTGGCGGCGTATGAGGATCATCGAGTTCGACCGGATCGTGCCTAGCGAACGCGTCGTCGACGACCTCGGCGAACGCCTGGTCGCCAGCGAGGGGCCAGGTATCTTGCAGTGGCTCATCGACGGAGCGGTGACGTATTTCAACGGCACCGACCTGCGGCTGGACGGCCCCAAGCGAGTCCGGCTGGCCACCCAGGACTACGAGGAGTCGGAGGACTCGGTCGGCAGCTTCCTCAAGGAATGCTGCGTCATGGGCAGCGAGTACCGGGTCCTGCAAAAACACCTGGGCGAGGCGTACCGGGACTGGTGCCGCGGGGAAGACATGGTGCCGGTGAACTCCCGCGAGTTCGCCCGCTCAGTCCGCCAGAAGCTGCACATCCGTACCGGACAGGAACTGCCCAAGACCAATGGTAAGCGCTTCTTCCCTGGACTCGGGCTGCTGTCCGAGAGCCACGACAACGAGGACGAAAGGACGGGAACATGAGGCAGGGGCTGGCCCTGGGGCTCTCCACCCCACCCACTCCGTCCCGGCAAAACCACAGGTCAAAGCCTTCGCCACTCCGGCCACAGGGGCTGAAAGGGGCTGACTCGAAGGAATCTCCTCATATTGAGTTCCGCCGCTTTGCGGCTCCACAAACTGAGATGTCAGCCCCTTTCAGCCCCTGGATGTCAGCCCCTTTCAGCCCCTGCGAGTCTTCCTATGACGTCTGAAAACCTTCCTGACCTGCTACTTTCCTTCCACTGCGGAGGCAGTGGCGCAGGGTCTGACACTGGTCCTTCCTCAGCCCCGGTCCCGGCCCCGCGTCCCGCACCCCACTACGGAGAGACACCGATGTCCGACGCCTCGACGAGGAGCCTCTCCCAGGAGGTCAAAATCGTTTGGGTCGAGGGCAAGGACGACACTGAGGAGAAGTACGACTACGTCCGGTGGATGTGGGAGAAGACCCGCAACAAAACCGGTAAGCCGAGCGGCGCCATGCGAGCCGGCCGCATCATTGGCTACGCAGAGCTTGAGGAGAACGCTGAACCCACCGAGCCCTCACGCCGATACCGGCGGCGCGTCTTCTACGTCAAGGACAACGACCGCAGCGAGCCTGGAGGTCAGTACCAGGACGCCACGCCCCACGAAGCAGTGGATCCGCGTACCGTCCGGGCGGGGGTGCACGGACGGCTTACCAACCGGGCCCGAGGCCGCCGTCCTGTCCCGCCCAAGGCCCCGTCCTCCGTTGCCGCCCCGGAGTCGGAACCACCGTCCGACGGCATGCTGTCCTGACTCGCTTTTGGGCGAACACGGCCCCTTGAGCCCCTGCCGCCCGTTCGAGGGATTGCCGTGGTTCTAGCCCCTTCAGCCCCTTCCCGCTCGACGAGACTCCTCTGACCTGCACGTTCAGTCCGCGTAAGGCGGGGACAGAGGCCGAATTGAGCTCACAGACTGGCTCGCTCAGCCCCGCCGCACTGGCAAGGGCTGAGGAGCAGGGCCGTCGATCAGGACCTTCCTCCACTGGCGACGTGGGGCTTGCGGCGCAGCAGGGCTCTGCGCTCACGCTCGGTCATGCCGCCCCATACGCCCCAGTCGAGGCGTTTGTCGAGGGCTTCCACGAGGCACTTGGTGCGAACCGGGCAGTCCGTGCAGATGGCCTTGGCTCGGTTCTGCCGGGTACTGTCAGCGAACAGTTCGTCCGGGTCGGCGCTGCGGCAGGCTGCGTCCTCGTGCCAGTAGGCCCCTGTACTGCTCATCTTCTTCCCTCCCCCGTCGCGGCTCGGCGACAGCGTCGAGCCTATTGCGCAGGTCACGGCCGGTGTGCTGCGGGTGGCGGTCCGGGCGGGTGTGTATCCTGTGGCGCCCGGCTCCCACCACGGTGCCCGTCCAGTTGGCGGTCGCACGGGCCTGGGGGTGAACGTTCCGCGGGGTGGGGCGGGAGAGGTTTCGGATGGTCTCCGGGGCGCGTGGCGCGGGAGCGTGGGGCTGGCAACAGTCGTGTCGCGATAGCGCAGCGGGGCGAGTGTGCGCTGCGATGTTGCGTGCGGGTGGGGCTGCGTGGCGGCCCGACCACCTGTGTCGGTGTCCGGCGGCGAAACCGGCCACGGGTCGTCCTCGCTCTCAGCGCGCAGGGCGACTCCTGCGGGGCTGCGGTGCCGGGACATGGGCCTTGCTGAAACGGAGTGGTTGATGGCGCTCTTTGAATTTGGCTCTGACCGCAGTTTCGTGAAGGTCATGGTTGGGTGAGGATGCGGGTCCGGAGGAGTTCTAGCGAGGCCCGGCCATACATGGCTCGCTTGATGTTTTCACCCGGTTTACGTGGCCTTCGACGGTGCCGGAGCTCCAGGGCAGGGTGAGGCCGGCGGTGACGGCGTCGAAGTCCTGGCGGAGGGACCCTGCGAAGCTCTGCAAGGGTTTCGGGGCGTCCTGTTCGGCCTGGCGGATCCACTGCATCAGCAAGAATCCGCGCTGGTGGCGGACGAGTTCTGCGAAGGCGCGGGCGAGATCGCAGGCGCGGGTGATGTCCGGGCAGGCGAGTCGGACTTGGAGCAGTCGCTCCTCTTGACTGTCGGTGAGGGTGTCGCGTGGGCGCATGATCCAGGAGGTGATCTTGCGGGGGCTGGGGATGTCGGCCCGGACCGGTGCGGCGGTGCCTGCCCTGAGGGCGGCGAGGTGCTTGCGGACGACCTGGCGACTGCCGCGGTAGCCGCGTTCGTGGATTTCGTGGAAGAGACGGGTGCCGCTGACCTGGCCCTGTGTCTCGGTGAAGCGAGCGTTGAGGTATGCCTTGAACGGTTCCAGCGCGCCGTTGGGCCGACGGTCGCGGGCGGAGGCCAGCCAGTTGGTCGAGGTCGGTGTCGCGGAAGCGGCGCACGGTCTTGCGGTCGAGGTTCAGCCTCCGAGCGATGGCGCTGATCGTCCAGCCCTTCTCCACCAAGCGGTGGATGTCCTCGTAGCGGTGACGGGTCCGTTCCACGATCTGGGTGCCTGGCAGCTCGGCGGGCGGCAGCAGCATCGGTGGTGGCTCCGGCACGTTCGTCGCTGTCTCCTGCTCTGCGCGTTTGCGCAGGCAGTCGCGGTGTTGGTGGCAGGTCTTCTCCACCGCGGCGGACAGGTTCTGCAGCAGATGCCACCGATCAGCCACTTCCAGGGCGTCCGGGGCGGCCTCCTTCACAGCCTTCGTGTAGGCGGAAGCCCTGTCGCGACAGATGATCTCCGCACCCGGATGGTCTTTGAGCCAGGCCGCGAACGTCTCCGACGTGCGGTCGGGCAGCACATCCACGACCCGACTGGCCTCGACATCGACCAACACAGTGCCGTACGTGCAGCCTTTGCGGAAGGCGAACTCGTCCACCCCCAGCACCCGCGGGGCACGGTCCGGCACCGGCGGCGATGTCAGCAACCTGAGCAGCCGAGTCCGGCCCGCGGCCATCCGCAGTTTGCGGCACAGCCGCGCGGCCGGACGGCCACCCAACTCCGCCGCGATCGACCAGAGCCAGCCCGTCATCCCGATGCTTGACCGGCGGTACCGCCGGTCAGCCCGCCGACTTGCTCGACGAACGTCCGGCGTGAACAGCTTGGCCGGTCGCAGAAGAACCGTCGCACCCGGAGCCGGACTGTGACTCGACGCGGACCCAACGGCCTCTCGTCCAGGGAGCGTTGGTACGTACTGTGCACGCGTTCCGCCCGCTTCCGGCAGTCCGGGCACCGGCCCGGACGACCCGTGGACTCCGCCTCCAGCACCAGGCCGCCGGAGACATCGTTGACGCGCTCCACTCGCACATCGATCCCAGCAAACAGCACATCCTCGATCGTCTTGCTCGCCACGCCAGGGAACACCGTGCTGAAACGATCCCTCGTTCCTACCCCTGACCTGGGGATTCACGAAACTGCGGTCAGAGCCGTGAACGTCCCCAGCTACGTACGGATGAAAAGGGACAGCTAGGGGTGCACTGAGTCCTGTTTGCCCGGCACTCTGCTGCTTGGTTGTTTTGAGGCGATGGAGGGCGGTTGACGGTGGTTTTGAGTCCGCATCGCTGGCTGGAACTGCGGCGTTTCCGCGGTCTGTACGAGTCCGGAGCGATGAGCTTGTCGGAGATCGCCCGGGAGACCGGGCTGGACCGGAAGACGGTTCGCAAGTACCTCTTGGCGCCGGGCATGGTGACCCCGCCGCGCCGGTCGCCCAACGGGCGGTCTCTGGCGAGGAAGATCGACGAGTTCGCACCGTTGGTCGACTCGATGCTCCGTGCGGAGATCCTCATGAAGGGGTCGGTGATCCACGAACGGCTGGTGAAGGAATACCGGTTCACCGGCAGCTACCAGCGCGTCAAGCTCTACGTTCAGGAAGCCCGCCCCAGGATCGCCGAGGAACTCGGCATCCTGCCAAAGGAGTTGGCGGGCATGCACCGTCGCTTCGAGGTCGTCCCCGGCGCCCAGGCCCAGGTCGACTGGGGCGACGAGGGCAAGGTCCTGGCCTACATGGGCATCACGAAGGTCTATTCCTTCCACATGACGCTGTCGTACTCGCGCGATCCCTTCTGCTGTTTCACCACCAGTCAGGACCTGCAGACCTTCTTCGACTGTCACCGCCGGGCCTTCGCCCACTTCGGCGGGGTGCCGATGACGATCGTCTACGACCGCACAAAGACCGTCGTCCGCCGCCACGTTGCTCCTGGCGAGGCAGTCCCACTCCATCCGGAAGCAGTCGGATTCGCCGGCCACTACGACTTCGACATCGATGTCCTGGCCGCTTACCGGCCCACCGGCAAAGGCCGGGTCGAACGCCAGGTCCTCATCGTCCGCGACCACGTCTTGGCCGGCCGTGCCTTCTCCTCCGTCGAAGAGATGGACGCCGCCTTCGCCTCCTGGGTGCCGCATCGACGGGCCCAATCCCACAGGACTCACCAGGAGATCATCGGCGAGCGGGCAGCCCGTGACCATGTCGCCCTCAAACCGCTGCCGCCTACCCCCTACCTGGTGGCAGAGCGGCATCTGCGGCCAGTTGGCAAGGACTGCCTCGTCGCTTTCGGCGGCAATCTCTACTCAGTGCCGGCCCGACGCGTCCGCCCCCGCCAACTGGTCGAGATCAGGGCCACGAAGTCCCACGTCATGCTGCACTCCACCGTCCCCGATCCCAGCGGCGAGACGCTGTTGGCGATGCATCCGCGGGCGGTCGGCCGCGGGGCCCAGGTCGTCGAGGAGACCCACTGGGACGGCCTGCCCACCGGCAAGGGCCGCCGGACCACCACCGGCGACATCCCGAGACAGCCCCGGCACGAACGGCCGCTTGGCGAGGAAGCCGGAGCACTGCGGGCCCTGCTGAACCGGACCGCGGCAACCCAAGTCAAAGTCAGCCGCCGACCACTGTCGGTCTATGACGAGCTGACCGGGACCCGCCCCTTCACCACCCACCCGAGCACGAGGGAAACGTCTTGAGCGAGCTGGTCAGCACCCGCATCCGCAGCACGGCCGGCAAGCTCGGCCTGCCTCACCTGGCCGAAACCATCAGCGAGTACATCCGGCGGGCCGACGAAGGGAAGATGGGCTACCTCGACTTCCTCGACCTGGTGCTGTCCGAGGAACTCGCCGTCCGCGACGACCGCCGCTTCCGCCAGGGCCTGCGGCTCTCCCGGCTGCCCCACCACAAGACGCTGGACGAGTACGACTTCTCCTTCCAACCCGACCTCGACCCGCGCAAGGTCAAGGACCTGGCCACCCTCTCCTTCGTCGAGGCCAAGGCGAATGCCGCTCTGCTGGGCCCGCCCGGGGTCGGCAAGACACACCTCGCCGTCGCTCTCGCGGTCGCGGCCTGCCGGGCCAGGGCGATGAACCTTCTCGGGGGGCGAGACGTCATGGTCCATCATGGATGGTCGAGTTGCCTGGTCTGCGGCGTTGGTGAAACGAGACGCGGCTCCGGATGATCAAGGTGTCGAAGCCGTTGATCACGTACCGGAGCCGCGTTCGCATGTCATCTTCCCTGATCTCTGCCGTCACCCGCCACCATGACCAGTTGCCGGACAGCGGCACGTACGACGCCTGGCGCCTGGCCGATCTGGCCGGCTTCCTCGACCAGTTGCCCGACCCGCGCTGTCGGCGCGGACGGCGCTACTCCCTCGGCGCCCTGCTGACCCTGTGCACGCTCGCCGTTCTTGCCGGGGCCACCGGCTGGGCCACCATCACCCGCTTCGCCATCGGCCTGTCCCTCGCGGACCGGCAGCGCATCGGCCTGGCGCGCGGCGTCCCCCGCGCGACCACACTGGCCCGGCTGCTGCGTCGGCTGGACGCCGACCTGCTCGATGACGCCCTCGGCGCCTGGGTCCAGCTCCAGCACGCCGATCCGCTCGCCACCCCGCAGGGCACCGGCCCACGCAAGAGAGGGGCCGTCGCGGTGGACGGCAAGACGGTCCGCGGCTCACGCACCCGCGATCAGCGCGCCGTCCACCTACTGGCCGCCTGCCTGCACGGCACCCGTGCCGTGATCGCCCAGCGCCAGGTCGAGACCAAGAGCAACGAAATCACCGCCTTCCAGCCCCTGCTGGCAGAGCTCGATCTGACCGACACGGTGGTCACCTTCGACGCCCTGCTCACCCAGCACGACCACGCCCGCTTCCTGGTCGAGGAGAAGAACGCGCACTACATCGCCCTGATCAAGGCCAACCACCCCACGCTGCACGCCCGGTTGAAGCAGCTGCCCTGGAAGGAGGTCCCGCTGATGGGCTACACCCGCGCCACCGCGCACGGCCGTGACGAGATCCGCAGGATCAAGGCAGTCACCGTTCCCGACCTGCCCTTTCCCCACGCGGCTCAGGCCCTGCAGATCGTGCGCCGCCGCCGCGTACTGTCCACCGGCAAACTCACCCTCGAACGCGTCTACGCGCTCACCGACCTGACCATGCACCAGGCCACCGTCCCCCACCTCGGCGAACACGTCCGCGAGCACTGGGGCGTGGAAGCCCTGCACCACGTGAGAGACGTGACCCTGCGCGAGGACGCCTCAAAGATCCGCATTGGCAACGCGCCCCGCGTCATGGCCGCCCTGCGCAACACCGCCCTCGCCCTGGCCGAGCTCGCCGGCTGGCACAACCATGCCGCCGCCGTTGATCACTACCGGTCACACCCCGACCACGCGCTCGACCTCATCAAGCCCGTCCTCTGAGAAAGATCGCGCCCTGCCTGCCGGGCGGGCTACTCAATCTACTTCACATGAGGTGCCTCGAGGTTTCCGGACAGGCGTCCAATAGGATCGCCTGGAACAGGGAACGAGGAACAAGCAGTGGCACCGAGAAAGTACTCCCCGGAGTTCCGTGAGGAAGCCGTCCGGATTGCCTTGAGTTCGAGCAAGACGGTCACCGAGGTCGGCCGGGAACTCGAGATGAATCCGGAGACGCTCCGTGGCTGGATGAAGAAGCACCAGAAGCGGAATGAGTTGCCCGCCGATGCCGGCCTGCCCGTCAGTGAGCGTGCGCGACTGAAAGAGCTGGAACGGCGCAACCACGAGCTCGAGATGGAGAACGCCTTCCTGACAAAAAGCCGCAGCGTACTTCGCGAAGGATCCCCGGTAGCGAGCAAGTACGAGTTCATCGATGAGATGCGACTTGATACGGCGGAGTACGTCTACAGCGTCGAGTTCATGTGCAGCAGACTCGGCGTTTGCAGATCCGGCTACTACGAATGGCGCGACCGTCCAGAATCCGCAACAGCCAAGCGGCGCGAGGAACTGAAAATGCTCATCAAGAAGGCATTCGAGGAATCCGACAGCACCTATGGCTACCGGCGCGTCCACGCCCAGCTGGCCCGCTGGGGCCGCGCCGTCGGCCCGGAGCTGGTCCGCCGCCTCATGCGCGAGATGGGCCTGGAACCCTGCCAGCCGAGGCCGAATCGTTTCGGCCTCACCCAAGCCACGGCCAGCCTGGTGCCAGACCTTGTCGGCCGCGACTTCACCGCCGACACACCCGGCGAAAAACTTGTCGGCGACATCACCTACATACCGACGACAGAGGGCTGGCTTTATCTCGCGACCATTATCGACTGCTGCAGCAAGGAAGTTATCGGCTACGCAATGGATGACCACTACCGGACGCCGCTCATCGTCCGGGCTATCCGTAACGCGGCACGAAACCGCAAGCTCACCAAGGGCGCGATATTTCATAGCGATCGCGGCAGCAACTCCATGTCCACCGAGTTCGCAGATGTCCTCAAGAAGCTTCAACTCCGAAAGTCCGCCGGGCGCACGGGGATCTGTTTCGACAACGCGATGGCCGAATCATTCTTCGGAGTCCTCAAGAACGAACGCGTATCGCGCGTCACGTACTTGACCCGCGAGGCCGCACGACAGGACATCACTCGATACATAGAATTCTGGTACAATCGCAAGCGCCTTCACTCGGCAGTGGGGTACCACCCTCCCCGCGAAGTCCACGCCGAGCACCAGAAGCTGCGAATAGCCGCGTGAAATAGACCGCCAGACGACTGTCCGGAAAACGCGAGGCCCCTCAGCCCGCGTTCCCGGGCCGCGGCCAGGACGCCGTCCAGGACCTCGCGTCCGCCCTCGGCACCGGTCAGCCGGTCTCTGAACTCGCAGAGCACCGAGTGGTCGAAGCCGGGGTCAGTCAGTTCCAGTCCGAGCGCGCATTTCCAGTCGATCCGGGCCCGCACCGCCTCGGCAGCCTGCCGGTCCGTGAGGTTCTCCACGAACTGCAACACCACCACCAAGGCCAGCCGCCCCGGTGACCAGGCACGTTTTCCCCGCGCCGGGAACAGGCCCGCAAACTGCACGTCCGTGAACAACACGCCCAGCTCGTCCCGAACCCTGATCGCCAGACTGCCCTTCGGGAACGCCGCCCGCGCCACCCGCACCGTTTCTGCGGGAACCTCGCCCGGCACCAACGGCTTCATCGACACCCGTGCCCCACCCCAAACACAAACGTCGGTCTCCAAGACCACAACCAGGTCTTGGAGACCGACGTCACGCATGCCCCGCAATTCGCCAACAGCGTCCCCTCCGGGCGGCGGGCCGTCACCATGGACTGCCGCTATTTCTCGTGAACATCTACCGGCCCCAAGATCGCAAACTGCTGCCCAAACCGGCGGACAAACGCTGCCGCTTGAAGTGAACGAAGCCAGTCCGCGACGTCACCTACGACGAGGACCGCTCCCAGGTCCGTACCGGCAACGCACCCCGCGTCATGGCGAGCGTCCGCAACACCGCGATCACCCTCCTACGCCTCGACGGCCACCACAACATCGCCGCCGCCTTACGACACCACGCCCGCCACACCGACCGCCCCATCAACCTTCTCCTGGCTGCATGATCAACGACTTTGCCAGAGCCCTGGGTATGGGACACCTCATGATCATCGGGCTTAGACACCACAATGATCACGAACCCCGTGCCTGCACTGCTATCCACCCCAACCGGTCACTACCCCACCAACCGCACAACCCGGGAACTCGCAACCGCCCCGGGCGAACGCGCCTTCGCCCAACTCAAAACCTGGCACATCCTCCGCAAGGCACGATGCTCAACCAACCGGATCGGAATCATCGTAGCCGCCATCCATACCCTCTTGACCTGCGAAAACGAAGGATGAAAAAGGCTCAATGATCGAATTCAAAAAGAATGGGTCGGCGTAAAATCTTCTTCGAATAATGCGAAGTCGTCGCATAGCCCAGTGCGCCCCGGCTCAACATAGAAGAAGATCTTGACCTTACTCGACGAGGGTGTCGTAAATCGAATTTGAACCTTCTGCCAGTAAGGAAGATCGATCGCCTTCGATGCCATATATGCCCCTTCCGTGGTTTTAACTCCTATCACGGGCCCTTTGCCTCTACCTGACCGACCCCAGGCTTCCAGGATGTAACGTTTACCCGGAGTGAGACCGTTAAGTATTTGCTCGACCCCCCCTTTAGACTTAATCCCCAAGAACCCTACAGACTGTCGGCCAGAATGTTTTTCCTTGTAATTAAATTCTGGCTTATCCCCCCAAAATTCCCAGGACCTTAGGCCGTCGTCGAATTTCGGATTGAATATGAATTCCGTGGAGCTGTATCCCTGAAGCGTCGATACTGGGGAGAGGGCAAGACCTACTGCCGTTTCTGGCAGGGGTTGTCCTGCTGCAATCACGTCCACGTGACGGATGAGCTGGTCTTTTACGGAATTGGCTATCCGGAGATAGATGTCTTTGGACTGTCGATCACTATAGCTGCTCTCTTGAGGGTTGTAACCGAGCGAGGTCATGTAACCAGACAGGCGCACTTTCGCCAAGTAGCCTGGATTTAACCCTTCGATCCATTTTTGATATTCGCCATATTGGGAAATTATCACTTGCCGCGCTATCTGCTGGCTCGCGGCCTGCCATCTTCTATCCAGTTCGAGAAGTTTTTCGTCGCGCTCATTCCCGGGTTTATGTGTGTCCATGATCTTCTGCTGCAGCGGCGTGATAATGCGGTGCTGTGCGGCTTCTAGCCTGTCGTTTATCACCTTTATGCATAGGTCGCGCATGTTTTTCATGAAATCGTAGGGATGGTCAAGCGCATCATGGAGCAAGCTGTCCAGTACGGCCAATAATGCCGGCGCGGCAAGAAGGGCGCCGGTCACCAGTAGAGCGGCGGCACCTACCCCTGCGGCTGTCATTCCGATGACAAGGACGTCGCCTGCAACGCCAAGGACGTCCAGGGCAATTCCCGGCTTATCCTGCTCTCTTGCTGTTAATTTCTGAGTCAACGAATAAGCGTTGGCAGCCAACGAAACCCCCGGTCCGAGGTATGCAATTTTTCGGAGTACCGGTTTGCCGAGTTCTAAAGCCACCGCGACCTTGTCGACGGCGAATGGCAGGACCACCGCCCCTCCATGCAAAGCTGTTTCTATGTTGGTGGTGGTATCACTCTGTGGGTCCAGGAGCTGGATCGCCATTCCCACTCCGGCGCCGAAGGCCGATCCGGCGGAACCTGCACTTCCGCCTGTAAAGTGTCCGGCCAAGTCAGCCTTGGGGGCGATGGATCTGGTGATGGCCACCTGAGTGGTACCGGAGAGTATGCTGACTCGTTCAGCTGGAGCAGGAGTGACAGGGGGCACCGGTGTCGCGCTCTGTTCCTGGAGGCGCTCTGCTTCCCTCCCTATAATAGCCTCAGTGACGATCTGCGCATTCTGGCGGATCTCTTCCTGAATCCGGCCTGGAAGTGGGAATCGGTAGAGCAGTCCGTTTGCCGGAAGCCAAGCATCAAGCAAGGTACTTCCGGAGGTCTTGATAGTGATTCTTACTTCGTCGAACAGTCCGTTCGGTTCACATCCTGTGATGATGTGCGAGGGGTCCAGCGGATCTAAATACGGCAGGGTGCACGTTGACAGACATCTGACTGTGCTGTTCCCTTTAATGATCTCCAAAGTAGGAAACCATGAAGTTTCCGTACGCATGTTCCCTGATGTGTCAATAATTTTGGTTTTGCTCCCGGTGATGGACACCCTGGTCCCGGAGCCATGCTGGATCAAGTTCCTCCAGCTTTCGCCCGTTCCGGGAGCAAGTGCTCCCGAGGGCAACTCGTTGACCATTTCCAAGGTGAGGAAATCCGGGGTGAGCGCCATGAACCGGTCCTCTCCCGGAAGGGGCTCCAAGTATAAGGTAGAGGCACGAGGAACTATTTTTTGGGAGCCGGCCTTGATGATCGTAGATTTTGCGGGATAATTCTCCACCGTAGGCGTACCCGAAGAAGGTTTCTGCCCTGGGAACTTACTCACCCTGTTCATCGTGCGGACTCGTATATCATAGGGGCCCGTCACTTTCACTTTGATGTTTTCCATGTCGGCCTGCAATTCCCATTTAACGAATTTAGGAGATGTCGGCGCGAACACTTCCTGCGGCTCACCCCAAGGGTCACTTATCGGACGCCCCGATGCGGTGACAACCCTCTGTCGCGCCATTGGGACGGGTGTGGCTGAGTGGAACATAGGGTCCAGGGTCGGCGATGTCAGGGACGTTACATACGTCTCGTATTTATCTTTGTCACCCAGAGTCTCGGGAGATTTAGGGATTCGGCTGACTGGGAGGAATTTTCCGCCCGGCAGCGGGATGCTCTGCGGAGCGTTCGTAGGGATCTTGGCCTTGAAGCGGAACCCAGCGATGGGGTCGGCGTACGGCCCTGTAATGAAGTGCCGGACCTGCTCCCCCATTGGAACAGTACAGACATAGGATTCGACTCCCGCTGCAGTGTATTGCCATAGTTCACCATCGGTATAATCGCCTGCAGTCGGTACTGTAATACTTACATATGCGGCATAGGTTGTATCGGCGTTCGGGTCTGTGCGCGCTGTCCGGTTCTCTACGTATTCGTACTCCCTGAAAGGGAGGGCGCTTTCGCATGGAAAGAGAAAATCAAGGCGATAGTCCGTTCCGGGAGGCGAGTCAAGATGGATTCCATTTTCCCACAGTAAAGTGTACATCTGTCGCACGCTGCTGCGGCGCCAGAGCATCGGAACCGTGTTCTTTGTATCGGGCGGCATTTTCCAAGTGCTTCTCACAATGGGCAACGGATAATCCCGCAGAAGCCGGGTAGAAAACTCGGTCGTGTATCGCGGATACCGACCAGATATTTTATGAGACTGCCTGTAGGTAGGCAGCGTAGCCTGCGACAAGGGGGGTATGGTAGGGGTGACTTCGATGTCTCCTGTGGTGGGTTGCATGATTTCGTAGAATGTGGCGTGTGTCTGGGCGTGGAGGTTGATGGTGTGGGGTTGTCCGTCGGCGGGTATGGTGCCGAGGTGGTATGTGCCGTGGTGGTGCCAGTTGAGTGTGATGTTGTATTCTATTGTTGTGTCGTGTGTGTCGGGCTGGCCGGTGATTTGGAGTATCTTTCCGCTGAATTCTGTTGCGAGGCTGACGGTGTCGGGGAGGTCCAGGTAGGATGTTCCGTTGAGTGAGATCCTCTCGCCTTGGTACGGTCGGGCGGGGGCAGTTTCCATTCCTGCGGCCGGCCTCTGGGTGAATTCCTTCTTCTCTGTCCCAGCTGCTTTTTCTATGATTCTGGCCAGGCCGATGCCTTCCCCCATCATCAGTCCCTGGACGAGTCCCTCCTTTTCTTTCCCGGTCGCCTTTTCTATTATTCTGACCAGTTCGCGGATGTTGATGAAGGTTTCCTGTGGTTCTGCGAGTTCCGTTCCGGACGGGGCCTGGACCAGGGCCGGCTCCAGTACTCTCAGGACCTTTTCTGCTGCCTCTAGCTGCTGCTGGGTCAGGAGGAGGGGGGCGGCGAATCCGGTGAGGGGGAAGATGTCGGCGCTGCCGGGGATGCTGAGCGGGGTGAGGTCGGGCAGGGCGGGAACGGCGTTCTTGACGAGGGTTTTGATGATGTCAGGGATATTGAGGAGGCCGGGGGTTTTCCAGAGGTTCTGGTGCTGGTTGCTGATGGGTGAGATAACGGTGAGGGTATGGGGTGTGAGGTCCAGGGGGAGGTACACGGTGTGGTCGCGTTCGGGGTCGTCGGTGAAGTGTTCCGTGGAGACTGTGGTGGTGTGGCCGGGGCTGATGGTGGTAACGCACACCAGGTCGGAGAGGTAGCCTTCGGGGAGGGGGGAAGCGGTGGTGATGCGGGGGACACCGTTGTGGAAGGTGATGTCCATCCAGTCGGGGGTGAAGAAGGAGGCCCCGCCCAGAGTGTGGTGGATGCCGTCGGCGCCGCTGGAGCGCATGCCGCTGTAACGGGGATGGGATTTGTTACTGCGGACAAGGGCGGGGGCGCCGTTGACGGTGTCAGCTTTGAGGTAGCCAGTACCGACCCGGCGTGTGGTGGTGGGGGGCTGTCCGGGGCGGGGCGTGTCGGACGGGCTGGTGAACAAGCGCCCGAGCAGGCTCCGGTGCCCTTCGAGGACGAAGCCTGAGCGCTGGGGCTTGGTGGTCACCTTTTCGGGTGTGCCGAGGGCGATGCGGGCGATGTTGCGTAGGGACTCGCTGCCAGGGGTGTAGTAAGCGGTGTGGGGTGCGACGGGGCCGGTGACCGGGAAGTCTTCGTCCTCGGTCCTGATGCGGGTGACATCGCCGTACTTCATGTGGGTGGGGTCGATGCTGAACCAGTTGAGTTTGCTGACGATGTCCTCCTTGTTGGCACCGGTGTAGATATGGGAGGCGGGGATATTGAGATGCCGGGCGCGGCGGCCGGTGCCGGGACTGCCCAAGAGGACCAGGTAGTCCGCATTCCCCCCGCCCACCGGCTGCCGATAGTAGGCCTCGTGTGCGGCGGCGAGAGTGCGGGCCCCGATGGTCTTCGCAGCATCCATTGCAGTGCCGACGCCACCGCCCGCCGCGATGTCGGCGGCTGTCGTCCCGACTCTCGCAGCGGATTTCGCAGCCTCGACTGCGATCTCGGCCGCCCCGCCGCCCGCCTGCCACGACTTGGCGGCAGGGCCCACAACGCTGTAGCCGACGGCCTCGGCTCCAGCGCCTTTCACCGCGCCAGTGACAGCGGCCCGCGCGGCGGCAGTGACACTGGTGCCGCCAGGGACGGGTTTCATCATGGCGTGACCGGCAACAACACTGCCGTAGCTGTAACCGACCACAGTGATCACCGGCTGCTCCGGCAGCCCCTTCCCCGCCCTGACAGCGGCATCCCCCCGCCACAGGGCACGCCACTGGGCGAGATCGAGGTTCAAAAGCTGTGACCCCGCCTGGGCCAAGGCTTCGTTGCTGACCTCGCCCTTTACCGCCCACAGGTTTCGGGGAGCCTTATATCCCTGCCATGCCACGACCGCGACCGGCACCTTGCCTGCGCCCGTGTCCTCGACCTGGATTTCTTTCAGGCAGGCCCGGCGGACGTTGCAGGCACTGCGCACCAGCTCATGGAAGTTCTCCGGGGCACTGCCCATACCAGGCACCAGGACCACCACATACCGCGCGGATTCGATCGGCCCGACTGCCACCGCCATCCGCCCAACACCGCCAAAACTGGGATCGTAGGACAGCACGCTGGCCGGGACACCTGCATCGACCTCCCCCAGAGCCCGCCACAGATACCCCGCAGCCTCCTTACGACGGCCCTCAGGCGAATCCCCCGGATCCTCCACAGTGAGTTCGGGGCGCCCGGCGGCCCCACCGAGACCGATACGCAAACCACCACCCTCCGGCCCCGCCTCGCCGGCCAGCGTCTCACCCATCTCGGGTGCCTTCCTCACCCCCTTGACCAGCCGGGACACGCCCTCCCGCGGCAGCACCCTCTTCGGCACCACCGACTTCCCCCCCAGCAACGCCCGCCCCATGTCCCCCCACATCCGATCGCGGCACTCCTGGTCCAGCCCCCCAAACCCCCCAGACACCACCCCCGCAAACCCCCGCCACACACCCGGCCCCTCCGGGCCCCCGGATACCCCCATCGGATACTGCGCCGCGACGACAGCGCGAACGACTTGGGCCTTCTGGGCATCGCTCAGAGAAGGACGCCGCCGCTCTTTCTTCTTCTCACCACTGCTCCTCTGGCTGCCCCCACTCGTCCGGGGCTCCTGTTGAGATTTTTTGGAGGGGGACATCGTCATGGAACAGCTCCAGACCAGTAGAAGGGGGCAGTGCGCTTCCCTTCGTAATAGGGAGATGTCCCGTATGAAGAAGTTTGATGACCGACACGGCAGCTGTAGTTCTGGTGTCGTCGCTGGTCAGGAGTGTGCGGGGGTAGGTGTGGGCATGGGTAAGGCCACCCTGATCGGGAGTATCACGAAAGCGGCCCTGTCTCACTTTCGGTGGTGATGGTCTCGGCGACGGTCGAACTCGGACCCTCTGACGGCACATCAAAACTGACCCACTTGGTGATCTTCGTCTGATCCTGGCCTTGGTGATCAAGGGCAGGAGGAAGGGTGATCCTCGTGGAGGACTGGGCAGAGATCCGTCGCCTGCACCGGGCCGAGCAGATGCCGATCCGGGCGATCGCGCGACACCTGGGCATCTCGAAGAACACGGTCAAGCGGGCCCTGGCCAGCGACCGGCCGCCGAAGTATGAGCGACCGCCGAAGGGTTCGGTGGTGGACGCGGTCGAGGTGCAGATCCGTGAGCTGTTGCGGGAGACACCGACGATGCCCGCGACCGTGATCGCCGAGCGGATCGGTTGGGAGCGGGGAATGACGATCCTTAAGGACCGGATCCGCGAACTGCGACCGGCCTACGTTCCCGTCGATCCGGTCTCCCGCACGACCTATCGGCCCGGTGAACTGGCCCAGTGCGACCTGTGGTTCCCCGAAGCGCAGATCCCGCTGGGCTATGGCCAGACCGGCCGGCCTCCGGTGCTGGTGATGGTGTCGGGGTATTCACGCGTGATCGCCGCGCGGATGCTGCCCTCGCGAAGGACCGGCGACCTGATCCACGGTCACTGGCACCTGCTGTCGCAATGGCAGGCCGTCCCCAAGACGCTGGTCTGGGACAACGAGGCCGGCGTCGGCCGCGGACGCCCCACCAGCGAATTCGCCGCGTTCGCGGGCCTGCTCGCCACCAAGATCTACCTCTGCCGACCACGGGATCCCGAGGCGAAAGGGCTGGTGGAGCGGGCCAACGGCTATCTGGAGACCTCGTTCCTGCCCGGCCGTCACTTCAGCGGCCCGGACGACTTCAACACCCAACTCGACGCCTGGCTCAAGGTCGCCAACCGGCGCGTCCACCGAACCCTCGGAGCCCGTC
This sequence comes from Streptomyces sp. WZ-12, assembly GCF_028898845.1. Taxonomy (NCBI): domain Bacteria; kingdom Bacillati; phylum Actinomycetota; class Actinomycetes; order Kitasatosporales; family Streptomycetaceae; genus Streptomyces; species Streptomyces sp. WZ-12. The sequence continues at coordinate 288,906 of NZ_CP118575.1, forward strand.
CGGTCGATCGGTGGGAGGCGGACCGGGCCCAGATGCTCACCCTGCCGGCGGTGGATCCGCCGACCTGGTGGCGGTTTGCCACCCGGCTCGGCCGGGACCACTACGTCCGCGTCGACACCTGCGACTACTCCGTCGACCCCGCCGCCATCGGCCACCACGTCACCGTGCTCACCGACAACGACGAGGTCATCGTCCTAACCACCGGCGGAGAGATCGTCGCCCGGCACGTTCGCTGCTGGGCCCGCCACCAGACCCTCACCGATCCCGAACACGCCGAGACCTCAGCGATGATGCGGCATCAAGCACGGTGTCGTCCGACGGGCCAGATCCAGGCCGTCGGCACCGGATCCGGCCCGCTGGTCGAGGTCGAACAGAGAGAACTGGGCGCCTATGACCGGCTGTTCACCGTCATCGACGGCGGCGTCAACAAGGAGGCCGGCTGATGTCCCGCACTCCCACCGCAGGCGGCGAGTCAATGTTGACCCAGCCCGCAGCCGGGCCCGCGGCCGCCGGCCGTCGCACCAGCCAGCAGACCACCTCCGACCTAGCTTTCCTCGCCCGGGCCCTCAAAGCCCCGGCCCTGCTGGCCGCCGCCGACCGCCTGGCCGAACGGGCCCGCAAGGAGTCCTGGACCCACCCGGAATACCTCGTCGCCTGCCTCCAACGCGAGGTCGCCGCCCGCGAATCCCACGGCGGTGAAGCACGAGTCCGCGCCGCCCGCTTCCCCGCGGACAAGACGATCGAAGAACTCGACGTCGCCTATCTGCGCGGCCTGACGCGCGAACAACTCTCCCACCTGGGAACCTTGGACTTCATCGCAGGCAAGGAGAACGTCGTCTTCCTGGGCCCGCCGGGCACGGGCAAGACCCACCTGGCCATCGGCCTGGGCGTCCGGGCCTGCCAGGCCGGCCACCGCGTCGCCTTCGCCACCGCCGCGGAATGGGTCGACCACCTCGCCGCCGCCCACCAGGCCGGCAACCTCGCCGCCGAACTCACCCGCCTCGCACGCTACCCGCTCATCGTGGTGGACGAAGTCGGCTACATCCCCTTCGAATCGGAGGCCGCCAACCTGTTCTTCCAACTCATCTCAAACCGCTACGAACGCGCGTCCGTGATCGTCACCAGCAACAAGCCCTTCGGACGCTGCGAAGCGCGGCGAGTTCGACGCGTTCGTCGCTGGTCAGCCGGTCGTCCCGCTCGCCGGCATCGGCCTCGGCCTGCCGGATCCAGCCGCGCAGGGCCTCGGGATGCACGCCGAGCTCGATAGCCAGTCGCTTGATCTGGGGCTTCGGGTCGGAGGTCCGGTACATCCGCACCGCACGCTCGCGCAACTCCAGCGAGTACTTCCTGGGGGCAGCCATGGTCGATGTTCCTCTCATGAGAACCATCTGACCCTCTGTCACCATCCTCCGCATCTCGGGGGAACCTCACTCCGCCACCGCATCCTCCTCCCATAAGCAGAACCCAGCGTCACCACCAACTACGGAACAGAGCCAGAAGTCGAACACCGTCCAAGCCACCCTGCGCGCTCCGGTCGAACGGACGATCTCCCGGATCAAGCAGTGGCGGATCTTCCGCCACGCCCGCATCAGCCCGAACAGACTCACGTCAGTCGCCGCCGCGATCATCACCCTCATGATCTACACGTGAAAAACGCTCCAACGCCGCTGCGTTAGGGCTTGAAAGTGCAGGTCAAGGGGCTGGGAGACGCAACGGGACTCCTGATAGATCAACTTGTTGCGAAGCGAGTCGGTCGAGCAAGGGGTCCCGTTGCAGGAGAAGTCTGTCATCATCCGGAGGGTCGAGATGGCCGGGGGTGTGTTCGCGCCGGGGCATATAGGCGAGTTGACGCAGGTGGTGGACTTCGCACTGGTGGACGCGGTGCTCGCGGAGACGCGGGCGGTGCAGCGGCGCATCCGGCTGCTGCCCGCCCGGGTGGTGGTGTACTTCGTGCTCGCCCTGGCGCTGTTCGAGGGGTGCTCCTACCGGGCGGTGTGGGGCAAGCTCACCGGGGCGCTGGGGGATCTCGGCCTGGTCTGTCCGCATTCCTCGTCTCTGTCCCGGGCCCGGCGTCGGTTCGGGGCCGGGCCGCTCAAGGTGCTGTTCGAAGCCGTGTCCGGAGCGGTGGCCTGGCGGGATTCTCCCGGCGCGTACTGGTCGGGAATGAGTACGGTCGCCTTCGATGGCACCGGCCTGCAGCTGCCGGACCGCGACCCGGTCACCGCCCGGTTCCCGAAACGGCACGGCGAGCAGCGCGAGTTCGGCTACCCGCTGCTGCGGCTGGTCACTCTGGTCGAGACCGGCACCCGCGCGATTCTCGGGGCGGCCTTCGGACCCGAGAATGACGGCGAACTCGCCTACGCCACCCGTCTGATGGGCCGCCTCGGCCCGGGGATGCTGGTCCTGGCCGACGCCTGCTTCGACGCTTTGGGCTTCCTACGCGATGTCCGCCACACCGGAGCGCACTTCCTGGTCCGTTCCTCCGCCTGCCGCCGGCCGACCGCTTGTCAGCACCTGCCGGACGCTTGTACCTGGCCCGTCTTGCCGCCCCTTACCGGGCCGGCCACCGCTACAGCCCGCTCACCGTCCGCGTGATCGAGGCATGGGTCACGGTCACACTCGCCGACGGCACCACCCACCGCGAGCCCTGGCGGCTGGTCACCAGCCTCCTGGACCATGAACGCCACCCGGCCGACCGCCTCGTGGCCTTGTATCACGAGAGGTGGCAGGCTGAGGTTCCCCCGAGATGCGGAGGATGGTGACAGAGGGTCAGATGGTTCTCATGAGAGGAACATCGACCATGGCTGCCCCCAGGAAGTACTCGCTGGAGTTGCGCGAGCGTGCGGTGCGGATGTACCGGACCTCCGACCCGAAGCCCCAGATCAAGCGACTGGCTATCGAGCTCGGCGTGCATCCCGAGGCCCTGCGCGGCTGGATCCGGCAGGCCGAGGCCGATGCCGGCGAGCGGGACGACCGGCTGACCAGCGACGAACGCGTCGAACTCGCCGCGCTTCGCAAGGAGAACGCCCAGCTCAAGCGCGCGAACGAAGTTCTGCGGACGGCCTCGGCTTTTTTCGCGGCGCAACTCGACCCGACCCGGCCCAGGTGACGGGGCTCCTCGACGAGCACCCTGACCTGGGAGTCGAGTGCGTCCTGCGGGAACTGCACATCGCCTCCTCCACCTACTACCGCTGGCGCCGCGCCGAGAAGCAGCCGTGCGAGCGGCGGCGTCGCGACGTCGAGCTGACCGAGCGGATCAAGGAGATCCACACCGAGTCCGGCGGGATCTACGGCTCTCCGCGCGTGCATGCCGTGCTGAAACGCGAGGGCACACGCGTGGGCCGCAAGCGGGTCGAGCGCCTGATGCGCGAGGCCGACCTGGCGGGCATCAGCCCGCGCCGCACAGGCTTCACGCGCCGGGATCCGAAGGCCACACTCGCCCCGGACCTGGTCAACCGGGACTTCACCGCACCGGCGCCGAACCGGCTGTGGGTCACCGACCTGACGATGATCTCGACCGGCGAGGGCCCGCTGTGGCTGTCGGCGATCCGGGACGCGTTCTCCCGCCGGGTGGTGGCCTGGGAGACCTCCGCCCGCGCGGACGCCGACCTGGTCCTGACCACGCTGGAGTACGCCCTCGCGTCCCGCGAGGTCGAGCCCGGCAAGCTCATCCACCATGCCGACCACGGCTGTCAGTACACATCCATCAAGCTCACAACTCGCCTGCTGCGGGCAGGAGTTGACGCGTCCATGGGCTCCGTCGGGGACAGCCACGACAACGCCCTCGCGGAGAACCTGTGGATGCTGATCAAGACCGAGTGCGTGCGCGGCCGCGTCTTCGCCACACGTGCCGAGGCGAACCTCGCGCTCTTCGAGTACACAGACGGCTTCTATAACTCCCGCCGCACCCAGGAACGACTCGGCTTCCTCAGCCCGATCGAATTCGAGGAGAAGTACTACGCCGAGCAGGCAACGGCCGAACGAGCGAACCTGAAACCCCGTCAACCCCTCCTGACCAGCTGATCAGCGCCTCCCGAACGACGGGGGAACCTCAATCTTCCACACAGCGCCATGATTGGAAGCTGTTCCTACAACCAACTCCTTCTCATGCTCAGGACACACGGAGACGTGGAACTTCCTGCCGATCAGCGTGGCCACCCGCGCTGCGGTCCACACCTGGTCCTCCACCCAGCCGTGCGCGGCCGGACCCTGTTCGAGGCAGGCGGCGGTTTCTCCAGACAGCGCGGGGACAGACGACACCGCGATCCGCCTGGACCACGGGACGCCAGGGCCCCAGGCCCGCCGTCCCGCCACAACTGATGCCACTGGTAGGCCGATTTCCGACTCACCCGCAGGCGCTGTGCGACCTCCGACGGCTTGATCTCCTGCTCGAACAACTCGGCCGCCTGTACTCGTACGGCCCCGCAGCGGTCAGTCCGCCCCCATCCGCATACCTCACACACAACGGAATACGACCAATACCCCAGCAACGTCAGGGGTTTCATGAAAGATCACCCTGACGAGCCGAAGTCGGTATTGATCGGCAAGCCCTAAACGCAGCGGCATTGCCGGGGGGTGGATCGAGGATCACCGAAGGTTTCTTATACGGCTCGAGCTTCCTGATGGGCCTGGGAAATCCGGAAGACGATGAACTCCGCCGGGCGTACCAAGGCGACACCGACGTCGCAGATGACCTTGGCAGCGGCGATAGTCTCGGGGGTGTTGTTGCTTTCGTCGCATACGACGTAAAATGCCTCCCGTGCGATGGCTCCCTGCAGGGCACCTGAGCGCCATTGTGTCTTCAAAAACTGGGAGACATTTGCGCACAAGGTGTCGCGGAGTTGCTGATCGTTCGGTTCGAAGACGGCCCAGCGTGTGCCGAGCTTGAGGGATTCTTCGAGGTAGTTCATCAAGCGGCGTAGGTTCACGTACCGCCACTGGTCTTCCTTCGACAGGGTGCGCGCGCCCCATACGCGGTTGCCCCAGCCTGGGAAGGAGCGGAGACAGTTGATGCCTTCGGCGTTGAGCGGATCCTGATCGCGGTCGGTCAGTTCCCGCTCCAAGGCCTTTACATCCTGTAGCGCTATGTTGGCTGGGGCCTTGTGCACTCCCTTCTCTCGGTCCGCTTTGCACCACACTCCTGACACAGGTCCCGACGGTGGTACCAGGTGGCCGCGGGATGTCTCCACCCACGGGTAGTACAGTGCCGCGTACCGACTGTCCGTATCCGTCAGCCCGAGTTCCCGCACGTACGCCTGCACCCTGTCCGGGTTCGCTCCCTTCGGCGGGTCCATAATCACCATTCGGTTTTCATTCGCGCAATGTTGCGCCGCCTTCTGCCAAATTCCCGCCGCTCGAGCTTCGGTGATCCCGGGGATATTCCAGACATCGGGGATCGTGACCATGGTGACCTCAGGAACTCTCTCCAGTGCGGTCAAACCGACCCCGGGAAGACTTTGAGACTCCCCGATAATACGCTCGATCAGCTCATCCGCCGGTAGAACGATCCCTTCATCGCTTGTGGTGCGTATTCCGGCTACCCAACACACTCCGCCACCGTTGGAGAAAAATCCATAAACCGCATCCCACAACGAAAAAGTCAGCCCAGCCTCCTGATGAGCCACCCCCACCGTGTGATACTCGCCCGCGGCGATTGCGACGATGTCACGCCAGCTATCAAGCTCTTCCGGAATATAACCCGTATCTTCGCCGCTGCGGGTGTAGTGAACCTCGCCATTCTTGTCCACCCCCACCGTGTGAATCCTGCTCGCGGCGATTGCAACAATGTCACGCCAGCTATCAAGCTCTTCCGGAATATAACCCCAATCTGCGCCGCTGCGGGTGTAGTGAACCTCGCCATTCTTGTCCACCCCCACCGTGTGCGTCACGCCCGCGGCGATTGCGACGATGTCACGCCAGCTATCAAGCTCTTCCGGAAGATAACCCGAATCTGCGCCGCTGCGGGTGTAGTGAACCTCGCCATTCTTGTCCACCCCCACCGTGTGCATCAAGCCCGCGGCGATTGCGACGATGTCACGCCAGCTATCAAGCTCTTCCGGAATATAACCCGAATCTCCGCCGCTGCGGGTGTAGTGAACCTCGCCATTCTTGTCCACCCCCACCGTGTGAATCCTGCTCGCGGCGATTGCGACGATGTCACGCCAGCTATCAAGCTCTTCCGGAATATAACCCCAATCTGCGCCGCTGCGGGTGTAGTGAACCTCGCCATTCTTGTCCACCCCCACCGTGTGAATCAAGCTCGCGGCGATTGCGACGATGTCATGCCAGCTATCAAGCTCTTCCGGAAGATAACCCGTATCTTCGCCGCTGCGGGTGTAGTGAACCTCGCCATTCTTGTCCACCCCCACCGTGTGATACGCGCCCGCGGCGATTGCAACAATGTCACGCCAGCTATCAAGCTCTTCCGGAAGATAACCCGAATATGCATGGGAGGCGGTATAAACCATCTCACTTGCCACAGCACCTGCTGGTGGAGGACCGTAAATGTCCGTGAACTCATTCCAGGAGCGTACGAGGGTGGGTTCGGCGGGTCCGGTGAGGGTGAATCCGATGAAGGCAGGAACGGAAGTACTGACGCCAGCGATGGAACGCATACCGCTGAGCTGTTCCTCGACGTAGATACCAGGAGTGCTATACGGAGCAGGGGGAGGCATAAGTGACTGCTTTCCGAGCCCCGGAGACAGTCACCAGGGACTCATCGGAAGTGACGGAACAGCCGGCGCGGGAAGGTCATGTCAGCTCGGCAAACTGCTGAAGCAGCTTGAATCCAGCCTTGCGTCAGCCAAATGAGGGAGAGTGATTTCACGTACGCTCGCCAGTCTGGCAGACCGGTACCGCCTAAAGCCTTCCCAACAAGAGCCCCTTAGGGGCAGGTACTACAGCCTCAGATCTTGTGAATCGCCCCGTGTTTGTTGGAGGGTGTCGGCAACGGGTGAAATCGTGGTTCTGGATCACTTTCAGTGCCGGGGCCACGGAGGGTCACCGAAACCGCGATCATGAACGGCTTCGCGCGCTGAGCAGTACCCGTTTGCGGAGCAGGTCGAAGTTGGCGCGGCCGAACATCTGCCTCTTCAGCATTTTAGAAGTTACGTGGAATCTGCCGGGGTGATCATGTCTCTCCGGTGCAACCACGGACTTGGGAGATGGCTTGAGCGGCACGACGGTGCTCACGGAGAAGTGGCCGGTGTTCGGCCGGCACGAGCAGGCAGCGGCCTGGCTGACGGTCTGGACGGATCTCGGACGTGCACCCCGCACGATCGACGCCTACGGCCGGGGACTGGCCGAGTACCTGCTGATGTGCGAGCGGGAGGGTGTCGACCCGGTCGCCGCGAACCGTTCCCATATCGCCGTCTACGTACGGGAGTTGACCTCGCGGCCGCACCGCCGGGGTGCGAACGTGATCTCGATCGACTCGGGGGCGGGGCTGGCGAACGCGACGATCCAGCAGCGGCTCGTGCCGGTCCGCCTGTTCTACGACTTCCTCATGGAAGAGGGGCTGCGGGAGTCCAACCCCGTCGGCCGGGGGCGCTACACCCCCGGCCGACGGAACGGCGGTCCGCAGCGCGGCCTGGTGCCCCGACTGACGAAGCTGCCGTGGATTCCCGGCGAACAGCAGTGGCTGAACGTCCTGGAGGTCGCCAAGCGCGAGCCGGTACGCAACCGCGTGATGCTCGCCCTGGCCTACGACGCCGCCCTGCGCCGCGAGGAACTGTGCTCACTGCGGACCGACGACGTCGATCCGGCCCACCGCACGCTGCGGATACGAGCGGAAACGACGAAGAACCGGCTGGAGCGGGTGGTGCCCTACTCGGCACCGACCGGGGTACTGCTGTCGGACTACCTCGCCCACCGCGCCCGGATCAGCCGGGCCCGGGGACCGCTGTTCCTGTCGGAATCGCGGCGCAATCACGCCCAGCCGCTGAGCCTGTGGACCTGGTCAAAAGTGGTCCGCAAACTCGCGCTGACCTCCGGTGTCGAGCGGTTCTCCACGCATACCACCCGGCACCTGTGTCTGACCGATCTGGCCCGCATGGGCTGGGAGTTGCACGCGATCGCGTCCTTCGCCGGACACCGTCACACCGACTCGACCCTTCAGTACATCCACCTCTCCGGCCGGGACCTGGCCGACAAGCTGGCCCGCGGCATGGACCACATTCATGCCTGGCGAATACAGATGCTCACCGCCCCGGCCGGCGCGACGGCGGAGGTGTCGCGGTGATCGCATCGTCGCTGGCCATCGTCCCCGAGGACGTCGGCGGTCGCTGGTCCTGGCCGATCATCCCGGACCGCTACGACACGACCGTCAAGGTCCGCCCCGCGGAGACACAGGCCGTCCTCGAACTCGGTGTGCGCAATCTGCGCCGGCTGCAGTACCACGACCCGGCCGCACCGGGCTGGCGCATGATCGCACGGCTGCTGGGTCCGCTGGAGGCGGTCAACTCGGCACTCGACTCACCTCCCACTCCGCACCGCCGAAGGGCCATGCTCGACGTCGTTGCCCTTCTGCTGACGCACAGCGCGCAGACCAGACGGGCCTACTGGGGGTGGACCACGCAGGAGTGGGCCCATCTACTCGGCCGCACCCAGGCCGAGTTCCGGCAGAACGCACCCGCCTGGGCCGGGGACGAAGTCCGCCCCTACCTTGCGGCGCACGCCTACCTGCTCGGCTCCTTCAACGAGTTCCACCAGCTCGGCAGCTTCCAACGCCTCACGCTGTCCTGGAGGATCTTCGGACGCGACCGCGTCACCAGCGAGATCGCCCGCCTCCGCACGGTCCTTGGCGCCTGGGGCTATCAACTGGGCCAGGACGACGACACACTGCTGCCGGCGGTCGCCTGCCAGCTGTTCCTGCTCAACCGCAGCCCGCACCTCGAGGACATGGACACCGCACTGTTCGACAGGGTCCGCCGCGACCGGCTGCTGGAGGGCGCCCGGCTGAACACCCTGCACGCCCTGCAGCGGGCGGTCGCCGCGCTCGGCTTCTGCGATCCACCCCTGCAGAGCACCGGCCGTCACTCGGCGCGGGCCACTGGCGGCGCCAAGATCTGGGAACAGTGGGCCGACCGCTGGCACGACACCTCCACCCTCACCCCGCGCGTCCGCGGCAGCATCCGCTCCACCCTCCTGCGGGTCGGCCGGTGGATCGCCGCCGAACAGCCCGACGCCGCCGATCCCACCGACTGGACCCGGCAGACCTGCGCGACCTGGATCGGCGCACTGGACCGGATGAAAGTCGGCGACTACGTCCAGCGCACGGTCGGCCTCAAGGACCGGCTCGGCAAGCCGCTTGAGGCACCCACCAAGGCCGGACAGATCACTGCGCTGCGGACCTTCTTTCGGGACTGCCAGGAGTGGGAGTGGCTGCCCCGCCGCTTCGACCCACTACGCGCTCTGGCGATCCCCCGCAGCATCACCGCCCTCCTCGGCCCCGACCCACGGGTGATCGCCGACGAGGTCTGGGCGAAGCTGTTGTGGGCCGGCCTCAACCTCGACCCCGCGGATCTTCCACAGACCCGCTCCGGACACTTCTACCCCTTCGAACTGGTCCGCGCGGTCACGCTGACCTGGCTGTTCTCCGGTCAACGCAGCAACGAGATCGCCCGGCTGAGACTGGGCTGCATCCGCTGGCAGCACGACGGGAACTCGATCGCAGGCGACTCGCAACAGGTGCTGGCCCGCGATGCGGTCTGCCTGCTCGACGTCCCGACCCACAAGACCGGCACCGCCTTCACCAAGCCGGTCGACCCGATCCTCGGCCAGGCCATCGACGTCTGGCAGGCCGTCCGCCCGGACCAGCCGAAGTTCACCGACCGCCGCACCGGCGAGCACGTCGAGCTGCTGTTCGCCGTCCGCGCCCGCCGCGTCTCCACCAGCTACATCAACAACACGATCATCCCGATGCTCTGCCGCAAGGCCGGCGTCCCGGACGCCGACGTCCGAGGGAACATCACCAGCCACCGGGCCCGGTCCACCATCGCCAGCCAGCTCTACAACGCCAAGGAACCGATGACGCTGTTCGAGCTGCAAGCCTGGCTCGGACATCGATCGCCACAATCCACCCAGTACTACGCGAAGATCACCCCGAACACTCTGTCCAAGGCGTACTCCGAGGCGGGCTACTTCGAGCGGAACGTCCGCACCATCGAGGTCCTGGTCGACCGCGACGCGGTCACCTCCGGCGCCGCCGCGACCGGCGAACCCTGGCAGCACTACGACCTCGGACACGGCTACTGCACCTACACCTTCTTCGAGCAGTGCCAGCACCGCATGGCCTGCGCACGCTGCGACTTCTACACCCCCAAGGACTCCACGAGAGCCCAACTACTCGAAGCCAGGGGAAACTTGCAGAAAATGGCCGTCTCGATCCCACTCACCGAAGATGAACAAGCAGCCGTCACCGACGGCCAGAGCGCGCTCGACCGCCTCCTCGACAGACTCGCCGACACCCCCACCCCGGCCGGACCGACACCCCGCCAACTCGACGTCCCACCGAACACGCCCCTCCTTCCGATCCTCGACGTCCGCCAGGGCAAACCGCAGCAAGCTTGACAATTCTGATTCCACAGAATGGCTCTCGTATTCTGACCCTCGACCTGGCCGGAGCTCCAGGAGCTGGACAGGCCGGCGACGACGGCGTCGAGGTCTTGGCCGAGGCCGGTGACGAAGGTGTGCAGGGCGGGCAGGTCGTCGGCCTGGACGCTCGTGATCCACTGGTTCAGGTCCCGACCCTGACGGTTGTTCATGAGCTCGGCGAACGCGCGGACGTGGTGGGCGGTGCGGTCGAGTGCGGGGCAGCGGACGAGGATCGCCTTGAGCTGCTGGGCCTGGTCATCGGTGAGACGGTCGGGATGGCGGGTGAGCCAGCTGGTCACGTCCCGCACGGACGGCGCCTTGCGGGGGGGCGTGCGGGAAGTTCTCGCGGAGCATGGCCACGTAGACCTTCACGACGTTCTCACCACCGGGGTAGCCGCGCTCGCGTACTTCCTCGAAGAGGCGGCGGGCGACGGTGCAGCCCTCCGCTCACCGCTGGTGCAGGTAGGGCTTGTAGGGGTCGAGGATGCTGGCCCGGCCGGCC